>CAJBTU010000001.1 GCA_903958625.1 uncultured Ignavibacteriota bacterium
CCAGCCGCGCAACCAATGCATTCCAGCTCATTTAGTCGACTCGAGTTTCGGATGAAGCCTGCATGCACAGAATGCCAAAGCTCTTAATCTTCGAAGGCAACACCGGCAGGATTGATGATGGCATATTCCATTGACGCAAAACTAGGAAGAAAATCGTTGACAGATTGTTTGGAGAACGGAGTGGCCGATTTTTTTGCTAAGTACCAGGAATTGGCCGAGCAGAACGGCGAACTTCCGAAGTTCGACCAGGGTGTAATAGAAATGCTGCAAAAATAAAAATACCCGTTTTCTTATTGATCACGGGCACTTACGCTTTGTTCAAGCCGGACTATTCGAAACGCAGCGCCTCGATAGGATCAAGATTTGCCGCCTTCCACGCCGGATACACGCCGAACACAATACCGATGAACGAACAGAAGATTAATGCAGTGATATTCATCTGCAATGCTGTAAAATCCAGGAACGGGGTTTGTAAAATAGCCACGGTGTTGTTCCACGGATAGACCGGCGGCGAATCCAGCAGTAATGACACAATATTTCCCATAATCGAACCGCTGATAATTCCGATAATACCGCCGAGCTGACTAAACACGACAGACTCCGTTAAGAATTGTGAAAGTACATTGTACTTTGTTGCTCCCAATGCTTTACGGATGCCGATCTCTTTGGTCCTTTCCGTGACGGAGACAAGCATAATATTCATGATCCCGATTCCCGCCGCAAGCAATGCGATACACGCAATACCAACCGCACCGATCTTGATCATAAATGTTGTTTCATTAAACTGAGCAATGATCGTTTCATTGGAGAAGAATTCAAAATCATCCGGTTCTCCCGGTGGGACATGGCGAATTGTGCGCAATACGCCGCGGGAATATTCCAGCACTTCGTTGTACGATTTTTGATCTCGTGTCGTCACCATAATGTTCACGGAATGTTCCTTACCGAATGTGTTCAGGTGAGTCGTAATCGGAATCACCACCATGTTCCCCTGGTTCCCCCCCAACATCCCTCCCTTACTTGCGAGAGTACCAATCACTTTGTACTGACGCCCATTCACCCGGATAAATTCTCCAACAGGATTTCCGATCGGGAATAATTTCTTTACGACATCGCTTCCAATAACAACAACATTGGCAGCCGACTGTAATTCCTGATTGGTGAACGATCGTCCAAGCTCGATATTCCAGTTATTGGTCGCCATACCGTCAATGGATTCACCCATCACGCTGACACTCGGATTCGTTTTAATGTTTTTATATTCAGCAACTTTTCCCCATTCCCCCACTTCCAGACCGACATACTTTGCCAATTTCATCCGTTCATAGAACAAATCTGCTTGGTCATACGAGATATTCTTCCTGTTCCTGTATCTCCACCGGTTATTGTCGTTAAAATTTACTGCCGGATATTTTTGGATCTGGAATGTATTGGCCCCCAAATCGCTGACGCCGTTTTCAATGGCATTTTGCAAAACACCCATGGCCGTCATCACGCCGATGATGGAAAATACTCCGACTCCAATCCCGAGAAGCGTCAGCACTGAACGTAATTTGTTCACGCGGATTGAGTTCATCGCCATTCCAATACTCTCTTGCAACTGCATACAGTAATTTCCTTATTGGAGCATTTCAACAACAGAATGTTTGAAACGATAATACGTAAAAAGATGATATGAACACACGGGATTTCCGCTTCAACAAACTTTTCATTTGTCATCCGTTTTTAATGAATGGACTATTTCAATTATTCGAACCGAAGTGCTTCAATTGGATCAAGATTTGCCGCTTTCCAGGCAGGATAAACGCCAAATACGATTCCGATAAACGAACAGAAGATCAATGCAGTGATATTCATTTGTAAAGCAGTAAAATCCAGGAACGGTGTCTGCAATATCGCAACAGAATTATTCCAGGGATACACCGGCGGAGATGAAAGCAGGATTGAAACAATATTTCCCATAAGCGAACCAGTGACGATTCCGATTACGCCCCCGATCTGACTAAAAACGACGGACTCGGTCAAGAATTGAGAAAGCACATTGTACCTCGTTGCGCCCAAAGCTTTTCTAATTCCGATCTCTTTGGTCCTTTCCGTGACAGAGACAAGCATGATATTCATGATGCCTATACCGGCCGCAAGCAGCGCAATGCACGCGATCCCTACTGCGCCGATCTTGATTAAGAATGTTGTTTCATTAAATTGAGCAATGACCGTTTCGTTCGAGAATATCTCGAAGTCGTCAGGTTCGCCGGGAGGCACCTGACGGATTACCCGAAGCACGCCGCGTGAAAATTCAAGCACATCATTATAGGATTTCTGGTCGCGCGCTGTGACCATGATATTGATCGAATGGTCTTTTCCGTAAATATTCATATGGGTGGTAATCGGAATGATGACCATATTTCCCTGATTGCCTCCCAGTACAGATCCTTTGCTCTCCAATGTACCGATCACATTATATTGAACACCATCAACGCGTATCTCCTCCCCGACAGGATTTCCGAAAGGAAAAAGTTTTTTTACAACATCGCTGCCAATCACCGCAACCCTTGCCGCTGACTGCATCTCCTGGCTATTAAATGAACGCCCCAGTTCTACATCCCAATTATTTGTTGCCAAACCGTCAACCGATTCACCGGCAACTCCTACGCTCGGATTTGTTTTAATATTCTTAAATTCAGCGACCTTACCACCCGTCCACTTTTCCAATCCAACGCTTCGTGCCAGTTTCATTCTCTCAATGAACAATACTGCCTCCTCGTACGAGATATCTTTTCTATTGCGATATCGGGAGCGGTCATGATCTCCGAAGTTGTTCATTGGATATTTTTGTATCTGAAATGTATTCGCGCCCAATTGACTCACGCCGCTTTCGATCGCATTCTGCAGCACACCCATAGCGGTCATCACCCCGATAATGGAAAATACTCCGACACCAATACCGAGCAATGTTAATACGGACCGCAACTTGTTCACGCGGATCGCATTCATTGCCATTCCGATACTTTCCTGCAGCTGCATAATAATTACTCTCCAATAATCCTATTCATGGCGTAACGCTTCAACCGGATCCATTTTTGATGCACGATTAGCCGGTAAAAATCCTGAAACGACTCCAACAACCAAAGAGATCAGAATAGCTATTGCGACAACGGAAATAGGCATCGAGGTCGGCAATACCTGATTGATCAGTAAACTTAAAGGGTAAGAAATAATGATCCCGATAATTCCGCCGATAAGCGATAACGCTGCAGACTCAATTAAGAACTGTAAAAGAATCGTTGAACGCTTCGCTCCGATCGCCTTCCGGATTCCGATCTCCTTTGTACGTTCGGTGACGGAAACGAACATGATATTCATGATACCGATGGCACCCACAAACAGTGACAGTGCCGTAATGAACAAACCTATCGCGGCAATCACTCCGCCAATCTGATTGAACGTCTGAATGAACATCTCCTGTTGATTGATAGCAAAATCATCTTTTGCGCCGGGTTTTACAGCACGTACTTTGCGGAGAATTCCGCGCAATTCTTCTTTGGTATTGTCCAGATCATTGATGTTCGCTGCTTTAACGCGAATATCGATCCCACGGCGGTGGTTGCTGTATCGTTGAAGAAAATTCGTGATCGGTATGAGCGCCTGATTATCCATATCCATTCCCAAGAAACTCCCCTGCTTTGCGATCACACCCACAACACGAAATGTATAAGAACCAAGCTTTACATATTTTCCAAGCGGTGTTTCGTTCGGAAAGAGTTTTTCGGCAACGGTATATCCAAGAACAACCACAGGACGGGAACCGTTCGATTCTGTTTCAGAAAAGAATCTTCCCATTTCCATATTCAAACCGCCGACCTGCATATACTGTTCGTTCACACCGATCAGAAAAATTCTATCTGAACTTAAACTCCGGTATTTGATTGGTACGCCTGTGGCAGTAAATGGTGTTACGGCGGCTATTGTTGACCCTTGCTCTCGAACAGCCTTGAATTGTCTTAAATCGATATTCTTACGGTTGCGTGACGCATCAAAATCCTCTTGGCTGGAAAACCACGAGAATTTTTGAACAAACAGTACATCCGCACCTATTTTCGATATCATCTCATTGAATGAACGGCTCATTCCTTCGATTGCCGTTCCCATCAGCGTCACCGAAACAATACCGATCACTATCCCAAGGGTTGTCAGTACCGACCGCATCTTATTTGCGCGGATCGCCTGGAATGAGATTCCGAGTCCCTCTTTTACTTCATAGCCTAAATCTGTCAGTCTCATAAAAACACCGTTTGGCGGAAAATATTATCCTTAAGCATGTGCACCCGGCAACGTTCTATCTTCAACGATGGTATCGCTCTCAATTAATCCGTCGCGGAGCCGGATAATTCTGTGAGCGTGGCGTGCAATATCCTCTTCGTGTGTTACAAGAATGATCGTGTTCCCTTGAGCATGAAGTTCGTTGAATAGTCCCATGATCTCGACACCGGTTTTTGAATCAAGATTCCCGGTCGGTTCATCGGCAAGAATGATCGACGGTTTGGTGACGAGAGCCCGTGCAATGGCTACGCGCTGGCGCTGACCGCCCGAAAGTTCGTTGGGCTTATGGTGCATCCGGTCCTCAAGTTTCACATGGGCCAAGGCCTCGGCAGCAAGATGTTTCCTGTCCGTTTTTTTCATGCCGGAATAGATCAACGGTAATTCCACATTGTGAAGAGCATCCGATCGCGCCAGCAAATTGAACGTTTGGAACACGAAGCCGATCTCTTTGTTCCTGATCTTAGCCAGTTCATTGTCATTCATTTCGCTGACGTTCACCGTGTTGAATTCATAGAGACCGGATGTAGGGGTGTCAAGACAACCGATCACATTCATCAGCGTCGACTTCCCGGAACCGGAAGGCCCCATGATAGCAACATATTCATTCTTTTTAATTTCTACGGAAACGTCGACAAGCGCATTGACTTCAACACTGCCCATCACATAGGTTTTTTTGATGTTCTTGATATTGATTACTGGATGCATAGATTCCTTATAATTCTTTAATTTTCTTTTGGGCCGCATTCGCACGGCGGCCTTGCGATTCCACGCTTAAAAACCACTGGAATGTTTCTTTCGCTTTTTGTTTTTGACCTTTCAATTCATAGCATTCGGCAAGAGAAAATATGGATGCACCGAACTTCTTATCGATCGATAACGCATAATGATATTTTTCTATCGCTTGATCGTACTTTTCTTCTGCTTTGAGTACATCGGCGTAACTGTCATACGAATCGGGATTCTTCGGTTCGGTCTCGATGTACTTTTGCATTTGAACACGGGCATCATCAAACCGTTTCCAGTTCATATACAGATATCCTAGCTGCTTGTAGCCGCTGCCTCGTTCCGGATCGGCAGCTATCGCTTTTTTTATCTGCTTCTCTGCTTCAACAGTATCTTTCTTTACTCTGCCATAATAGTTTGCACACATCAGATATCCGCGGAACGCATCCAGTTTCACAACTGCCATCGCCTGCTCAAACGCTTTTTCTTCGCTGCCCCCCATGATTCCTGGAGCCAAGACATAATAATTATAAAGCGCTTGCCGGGCTTCGATATTGGACGGATCAAGTTCCGATGCACGAAGGAATGCATTTTTTATCTTTGGTGCCAATAGTCCTTGCGAGAACATATTGGCCGTCATTGCTTTTTGACCGAGGATCTGTCCTCTCAGCAAATGGTACCGTGCAATGTTCTCATTCACGTCGATCGCTTCATTTACTTCGTCTTCAGCATCATCGAATTTTTGCTGAAGCATCAATGAAAGAGAAAGATAGTAATGCCCTTCCGCATCTTTTTTATTTTTCCTGACCGCCAATTCGAAAAACGATTGCGCTTCAGAAAATTTTTTCTGATTGATCAGCTCAATGCCGGTACTATCTATCTGGGCTGTACAGCACACGGCAGTTGTCAGGAGAAGAATAAGAACTTTACGGTTCATTGTCACCATTCGGCCGGATTATTTATTTTCGCCCTGTTTGCCCATGGCAAACTTCGCGGTAGAATTTTCA
>CAJBTU010000002.1 GCA_903958625.1 uncultured Ignavibacteriota bacterium
CGGCTCAATATTATCTACGATATACGATGTCATCCCTACGGTGATGGAGACAGTATGCATTATTTTGCTTGATGAGTTCGTTACGATAATATTGGCAAGAGGGTTTTGTTTTACGGATAGGCCGATGAGGATGCCAATACCAATACTTATCACGCCGATGGCGATATATTTTATTTTTTCCATTTTATGAAAGATCAATGTACTCTGTGAGAGACAGGATTGTGCCGATATAAAACACACGGACAGGAAGAATGATTACGAGAAAATAACAATATAATCACAGATTGTAAATACAGTTTATTCAATCCATTGATCATTGTCAATTCTCCTGCTAAATACGGCCGCCAAAATTTGAACAGAAACCGGTTTAGCGGCGGCCGGATTGCCGATTTATCCCTATATTTTCGGCCTCAGAGGAATCAGCAATCACCCTCCCATTTATCACCTATTTTATTGTTACAGGAATGGTGATGGAAGGATGTGTATTTGGAGCAGTAACAGCACTTAGAATGTTGAACTTCAATTCAAAGGACGAAAGCCTCTGCTGTGTCTTCACTTCTATTTTCGTTGTGCCATTTGCTCTTAATGTGACGATGTTCGTATTGTCATGAAAGAGATAACCGCCTATGTTTTCCAGAAGGTAATCCGTACTGCTGGAATTTTTGATCATCACCGTGAGAACAGAAGTTTTTCCGTAATACGAAGCAGTAACAGTACCAAAGGATTGCCGAATAAGCGGTAGAAGCAATTCTTCTCTGCCGATCAGCGTATTGTTGAACCAGACGGCAGTCCGTTTTGCCAACAAGGCTTCTTTTAAACTTGCCTCCGTTTTTTCTTTTGCAAACGCAAGAGTGATCGGTCTGTGTGCTCCCTCCGCTGTTTTATACTGCCAATCGATCAACCCGTGAATATCCGATGCTCCCATTATCGTCAAATTATTATCGAGCGCTATCCGCAATGCTTCTTCGGAGTAGGTGAGATCGTTCACTACTTCTATGCCGTCAAGCAATTTTTCCTTCAGAAGGTATTTGTGCACTTCGGTCAGGCGGGCAACCCCGTCCTGCACCTGATACAATAAATTCGGGTGGTTCCAAACAATAAACGCTCCCTGACGCTTCGCCTCGCGGAGCACTTCGATTGAATCCTGCATCAGCATTTTATTTGCGTCGGTGATAAAGATGGTATTGCAGTGACCGAGGGGCATTTTCCGTGTGACCTCGGCACCATTAATAACCATCAGGCCTGAAGAATCTTCCGTTGCTTTTTTCAATGCGAGAGTATATGCACGGTTTTTGTCCGGATAAGGAATATCCGATTTATGCGGAAGGTATTCCAAATGTTCGGTAAGAGAGATCGCGTCGAGATTGTCCTTCTCCGCTTCCTCAACGCGGATGGAAGGCCATACTTCGCCGTCCGAAAAAAGAGTGTGTTGATGAAGGTCCACCATTAATGTCTTGTATCCCGGAACATCCGGGAACTCTATCTTTCGTCCGTGCGAAGGGGGATCTCCGGCGAAAGAAAAGAGTGAGAACGAAATCAAAAATGAAAATATATATATAGACTTATTCATGCAAAAATCCTTTGTCATGATGATTATTGGTGTTCTACCAGCCTGCGTTACGCAGGATGTGTCCATTTATTTCAATACCCAAGCAGATTGCTTCGTGGTCGTGTCAACCTTCTTCGGCCCGAAAATATTTTTATCTGGTTTCAAGTCCTGGTGCAATATCCACGGTGATCTTCTGGGAATGTTTTAGCTTTCCGGATGAAAGTGAGATCGTATATTCTCCCGGTCTTACGAAGGTTTGTCCCTGACCGCCGTAATCCGTCAGCAGGTCCTTCGATATTTTCAGATCCCAAACAACACGGTTGAATCCCGGCGCATTGGTTCCCGCAAGATTTGCGACAGTCCGTCCCGCCGAATCGGCGATCGTAATGGAGACCCCTTCACCTTTGAATTCTTTAATATAGTAAGTAAGAATAGCCCCTTCGGGAGGATTTGCGCCGCGATAGACCGTGGTTCCATTCATATCAACAAATCCCGGAAGAAGGTTCCTTCCGAAGGCTCTGCGCGGTTTCGCCAGGTAGAGATCCTTTGCCCGGACACTGTCCGCAAATTCCTGCAGCGGACGGATATCGTCCACAACATAGATGCTGCGTCCATGTGTTGCAATCACAAGATCATTTTCGCGCGGATGGATGACGATATCATCAACAGCTACAGTCGGCAGATCGCCGAAGAGGCTCCACTGTTCACCGCGGTCTGTGCTGACGTAAAGATGAAACTCGGTTCCGGCAAATAATAAATTCGCATTGATAAGATCTTCCCGCACAACTTTTACCGGACCATCCACAGGCAGATTTCCCGCAATGGAATTCCATGTCTTACCGCCGTCCGATGTGCGGAAGGCAAGAGGGACAAAATTATTGGAACGATGTGCATCGACGGCAAGATAGGCAACCTTCTGATCGAAATGGGAGGGCTCAACGCGGCTGATCCAGTTTCCCTTCACATTTTTCGGAAGATTATCGGTGAGATCGGTCCATGTGTCGCCGTCATTTTCCGTGATCCAAAATTTTCCGTCGTCGGTGCCGGCCCAGAGCATGCCTGCTTTCAACGGTGATTCTGCAAGTGTATACACAACGGCGTGGTTTTCCGCACCGCTTCCGGTGGTGAGGATCTTTTTCGGATCCTGATTGGAAAGATCGGGACTGATCGCTTTCCATTTTTCGCCGCGATCCCAGAATTTGAAAACGCGGTTGCCCCCCAGATACATCACTCCTTTTGTGTGCGTGCTCGGAATTAGCGGCGAGTTCCAATGGAACCGGAATGCCATCTGTCCTTCGGTCGGCTGCGGACGAAGACCTTTCACTTCGCCGTTGGAAAGATTCATGCGGTGAACAAATCCCTCCTGCGATTCTGCATAGATGATGTTCGATGAGTCGGGATCAAAAACAATGTAGAAACCGTCACCGCCGTCGAGATTCGTCCAATCGTAATTCAGAATTCCTTCTTTGGTGTATATCCGGCTCGGACCGACCCAATTCAAATTGTCCTGCAGTCCGCCGGCAATGCGATACGGTGAGCTCATATCGACAGCGATGCGATAGAATTCTCCCGCAGCAAAACGGTTGAGATGGTCCCAATTTTTTCCGGCCGCGTAGCTTGCATAGATGCCGCCGTCAGTTCCCAGCAGGAGATGTTTCGGATTTGCCGGATCGAAGGCAAGCGCATGACAATCGGAGTGGACACCTTTGGAAAAATCTTCGCGGAATGTTTTTCCGCCGTCGAGCGAAACATGAAGCATAAACCCGAGGATATAGACGCGGGAAGAATCCGCCGGATCAACACGGATCTGACTGAAGTAAAATGGGCGGGGATTGAGAGCATTGACTCGTGTCCACGATTCTCCGGCATCGGAGGAACGGAAGACACCTCCGGTTTTACTTTTCACTTCATCGATATTACTGGTGCCTCCTTCATCGGATTGCACCACGGCAAAGAGGATGTTCGGATTTTTTTTGTAGATCGTCAAACCGATCCTTCCCGTAAGTTTTGGAAGTCCGCTCTCTAATTTTTTCCATGTTGCTCCCGCATCGGTTGATTTGAATATCCCGCCGGCATCTTTTCCGTCTGTTAACGATGGTCCGTACGTAAACGACCATGGTGTCCGCTGACGCGCATACAATGCGGCATAAAGAATATTCGGATTGAGCGTATCGATCACCACATCGCCGCATCCGATCTTGGTATTGTTGGGCGAAGGCGCTCCCAGGATCAGCTGCCACGATTTTCCGGCATCGGTTGTTTTGTAAAGACCGCGTTCGCCTCCAAGATTCCAAAGGTCTCCCATGGCAGCTACGTACGCAGTATTGGTATCCTTCGGATTCAGCACAATGCGGGCAATGGTTTTGCTCTCTTTCAATCCAATATTTTTCCAGCTTCCTCCGCCGTCTGAGGAAAGATATACACCGTCACCCCAGCTGGAGCTGTTCCGGTCATTGGCTTCGCCTGTACCGGCCCAAACAATGTTATTCTTTAATGATGAAACAGCGATCGCTCCAACCGCAGCAACACCTTCTTTTTCAAAGATTGCCGAGAATGAAGCACCATCGTCATTCGATTTCATTATGCCGCCCGTTCCGAGCGCCAAATAGAATGTTCCCTGTTCTTTTGGATCGTAGGCGATGTCCGATACACGTCCACCCATAATTGCCGGACCGATGCTGCGGGCTTTCAACGAAGTCAACAACGGATTCTGCAGTGATAACTTTTCGGTAACAGCGGCAGTTTTTTTCTGTGCAAAAAGCGGGAGGCAAAGAGCTGAAAAAAGCAGAAGCGAAAGAAGAACACGTTTCATAAATGTTGACCCCGATGGTGAATGAATGATTACACGATCCGGCAAAGCAAGATATCTTTACAACTACACAAGCCGGGCAAAACGTTTATTGGAATTTGGGAAATCGACGCCGAGCGCAAACCATGTGAACAGACCAAAGATACATGCTGCGATGACCGAAATCCAGTTGAATTCAGGATTCGGCAGCACAGTATCAGTTCTGATCATTGAGAAGAGGATGCCCGTTACAACGCTGAGTATGGCCATCAATTGATATAAACGAAGTTTGCCGAGGATCGGAGTTTGCGGTTCCCCGCGGAACGATTCCTCTACGAATCTCCCCAATCCGTTCAAGACAAGATACATTCCGGCAATGAATGTCGGCGGGAGAGTGAGCGACCAGAACCTGGCCAGTATAAGGCCGGTGACGATATTCCACAGAATGGAATAGAGAGGAGTTGGATGGATTGGAATATTTTTTAATCCTGCCAGGCGGCAGACACGGCTGCGCGGATGCGTATAGCGGATCCCGAGCGATTCATTTGCAGCGTGTCCGTGGCAGCAGCCTTGAACCAGACACCGCAGACGTCCGAACGCCTGAATGCATGGTCCTGCCACTGCAAAAGCGGCGAAGAGCAGCCAGATATTTATTCCGGCAAATTGCGCTACAACACAACCGAAAATTCCTCCGATCAATCCGCCATAATATCCGTACGGACGAAGAAGAGCCGGCGAACCTTCAATAAACTGAGCCCACAATCCTGCGGCGATGAGCGAGCAGAACGCCACGATGAGCGTTGCAAGGGCCGCACCTGGACCGAGCAATATTCCGATCATACTCAATCCTGCAAATGTTCCTGCACCGGCATACGCGCCGTGATTGATAATGCGGATGCCGTCAACGCGCCATTCCTTCCAGGAGTTTGCAATGTATTCCGAACCTTTCCGAAGAATCTGCCACACTGCATCGATTCTCATAACAATACCTGCGGCGATGATGCCTCCCA
>CAJBTU010000003.1 GCA_903958625.1 uncultured Ignavibacteriota bacterium
ACCATGAACAGTATCAATGATTTGCGTAACATCAGATAGTAATTTCAATTGACGTCAAAAGAGATCGTTTGCTGTTGACGGGAAATATTGACCGATTGAAGAAATTGATCTGATAAATTTTTTTCCTGAATGTTCCCGACAACATACATAAAGAGCGTCATCATGATCACCGCGCCGATGGAATATACGGCCGTTGGGATTGAAATCGTCAGGGTTCTGTTCCGAAATTGCGAAGCTGTTTCTTTCATTCCCAGCACTTCAAACTTCCGGTCCATCTCATGCGGAACCGGATCATATGCCAATTCTTTCACCGCGTCGTGGATCGTTTTCGTATCGCTAAAAAATTCCCTGCACAGTTCGCATTCTGATAGATGCCGGAACAGCGCTTGCTGCTGTTCTTTCGGCAGTTCATTGTCCATAAACTGACTAATCTGTTCCTGAAATGATTGATGGTCCATATTATTCCTCCTTACAGATACGGTTTTAGCATTTCATTCAATGCTGCGCGCGATTTGAACAATTTCGATTTTACGGCGCTTACCGTTGTTGATGTTGTTTTTGCAATCTCTTCATACGTTAGACCTTCTGTTTCTCTTAATAAATATGCTTCACGGTAGGCAGGTTTTAACTGCATGATCGCCGTCAGAAGTATCTCCGTCATTTCAGACTGAATGGTAATGCTCAATGGAGTAGAATGATCGAAGACGATCGTTTCATCGTCATACTGTTCCATCGGAATTATTTTATTTCTCCGCAATACCATCAGCACTTCGTTCCGTGCAACCGAAAACAGCCACGATTTCAATGTTACTCCGCGCTCTATGGACTGAATCTTTGTGATCATTTTCAGGAATGTTTCCTGTGCCGCATCCTGCGCCGCGGCCGGATCCTTGAGCATTCGAAGACAAAACGAATAGACCGCATTTTTATGACGTACATACAGTGCCGATCCGGCGTTGAGTTCCCCGTTCTTTAACTGCACGATCAATTCTTCGTCCGGTACCGTCGTTGTATTCATGGGGCCTGTTGTTATTGTTCAATTGTGCCAGTAAGATGCACAAGTCAGGTAAAAGTTGCCACTTTCCTTCATTGCCTTTCGCTGTCAATCTCTCTATATTTCCCCACTTCACTCACAATTCAATACACTTATCGGGGACTAATTATGAAAAGCATAACTCTATTCCTTGCTGCAGTACTTCTTTTTTCGCTTGCCGATGCACAATTGAAAAAACGCGTGGCAATCTCAGCATTTGAAGATAAAACAGGTTCCGGTTACGCGCATCTCGGTTCCGGTGTTGCCGATATGCTGACAACAGCATTGGTAAAATCGGGAAAGTTCACCGTAATTGAACGTCAGGAATTGGAAAAAGTGCTGGCAGAGCAAAAACTTGGCGAAAGCGGACTTGTTACGGCAGAAACAGCGCCAAAGGTGGGGAAACTGCTCGGAGTGGAACTGATCGTTGTGGGATCTGTGTCGGAATTCGGAACAAAGGAAAATAAGGTGTCCGGCGGATTGTCGTTCATCAGCGGCGGCATCAAACGCAAAACATCACGCGCTGTTGTGGATGTGCGCCTCGTGAATACCGTTACCGGCGAAATTGTTGCTGCCGAATCGAAAGAAGGAGAAGAATCCACCACCGGTATTTCGTTCGATTATTCAGGGGTCGACTTCAGCAACATGGACAGCTGGGATGATACCGATATCGGCAAAGCATGCCGTAAAGCGGTGGACGGTGTTATTGAATTGATCACGGAGAATATGGGAAAGATTCCCTTCACCGGAAAAATTTTGAAAATGAACAGCGACGGCACATTATTGATGAAACCCGGCTCCGAAGGGAACGTAAAGGTCGGGATGGAATTCGATGTGTTCCGTGTCGGCGAACCGATCAAAGATCCGGATACGGGGCTTGACCTCGGCGCCGAAGAGACAAAGGTCGGCCATGTAAAAGTGATCGAAGATGCCTTGAAGGGAAAAGCGGCGAAAGCAAAGATCACCGAAGGAAAAGATATTCAATCGACCGATATTCTCCGGGAACCAAACTAACTTGAATGAAAATGAAAAATTAACAATGGACAATCATGCGGTAGTAACATTGCGTAAAATATTTCAATATTCCATTGTCAATTCTCAATTGTTATGAGTGATATCATCCTCCGCACTAAAAATCTCGGCAAGCATTATAAGAACCGCTGGGCCGCGCAAGAGATCGATCTTGAAGTGCACCGGGGCGACGTATTCGGTTTTCTCGGACCGAACGGTGCGGGAAAAAGTACAACGATACGGATGATCCTCTCCCTTATCACGCCGACGACCGGAACGGTAGAGTTGTTCGGCCACGATCTATTTAAGAAGCGCGAAGCTGCGTTGCAGAATGTCGGCGGCATCGTGGAAAAACCGGATTTCTACCTTTATCTTTCCGCATACCGCAATATGCAGATCGCCGGTTCGCTCACCCTTGGCAAAACTCCCGACGATAAAAAAATTAACGATACACTCGGTATTGTCGGCCTCGCCGAACGGTCGCTGGACAAAGTAAAAACATTCTCTCACGGAATGAAGCAGCGTCTCGGCATAGCGCAGGCACTTCTCTGCGATCCTCAATTGATCATGCTTGACGAACCGACGAACGGTCTTGATCCTCAGGGGATGAAAGAAGTAAGGGAATTGATAACACGGCTGACAACGGAACGGGGTATCACCGTTTTTCTCTCCTCGCATCTGCTGAATGAAGTGGAACAGGTGGCAACACGCATGGCGATTATCAACAAAGGAAAAATGATCGTTCAAGGTAAGGTTGAAGATCTGCTTAAAGCGAACGCGAATAAGGTTCTCTTCAATGTTGAGCCGGTCAAGCGATCGATGGCAGTATTGGAAAAGATCAAAAAAGTATCGGAAATAGCGCAGACCGACGAAGGTATCGTTGCGAAGGTCGATGGAAAAATGATCCCTGCTGTGGTTAATGAACTGGTAAAAGCGAAATGCAAGGTCTTTTCGGTGCAGCCGAAACACAGTTTGGAAGAATATTTTTTGGACGTCACCACCGAGAGTTAAGGAGTTGCTGGCATTCCGAGCGAAGCCCCGATATTTTTATAGGGGCGAAGCGAGGAATCTCAACGTTATTTTTTAATGAAGAATAAATCTGGAACTCTTTATGTCGGCATGACTAATGATTTGCGAAAACGTGTTGCTCAACACAAAGAAATGCTTGTTGAAGGATTTACAAAACGCTATCGAATAACAACGCTGATTTATTTTGAAGAATACGATGATGTTCGATATTGTATTGAACGGGAAACACGAAAGAAAGCTTGGACCAGAAGGAAAAAATTGGATTTGATTGCGACAATGAACCCTTCAATGAAAGAAATAATTATTAATTGATTTTTAAAGATTGAGATTCCTCGTCCCATGGAATGGGACTCGGAATGACAATTACTCAACATTCTACTTATGCTCAATCTTATCTACTGGGAACTCTTCAAGACCTACGCCAAGTGGCGGACCTATATCGGCTTTATCGCCGTCGGCGTCCTCATTCCCGTGATCATGTGGATCATGTGGGTGGAAGGGGGAAAGTTCATTCAGCATCAACTGAGATCGCTCCAATCTGAATTTTTAATTACCGGAAATCTCTTTAACGGCTGGGTGATCGCGCAATTGATCATGAACGGCCTGTGGGTTCACGTTCCCACGCTGATAGCACTTGTTGCCGGCGATCAGCTTTCAGGTGAAGCGACCTCGGGAACATTCAGGCTGACGCTCATCCGTCCGGTTTCCCGCACGCGGATACTGAATGCAAAATATATCGCCACGCTCATCTACACCGCGTCACTCGTTATTGCCATCGCCTTCACCTCCGTCGGACTGGGGCTATGGATCTTCGGCACCGGCGATCTTATTGCATTCGATAAGGACGGGATCACCATCCTTCCGGAGTACGACCTGTATATTCGTTTTCTTTTTGCTTATGCGCTTGCTATTTGGTCGATGTTCGTAGTCGCTTCGCTCGCATTCTTCATCTCATCATTTGTTGAAAATGCCATCGGCCCGATCATTACAACCATGACGGTGATCGTCATCTTCCTCATAATTTCTAATCTCCCGGTCGAATCCGTTGAAGGGATCAAACCTTGGCTCTTTACAACGCATATGAATGTATGGCAGCAGGCATTTCGCGATCCGTATGATTGGGAAAAGATCCGCACTTCGGTGCTTGCGCTCGGGGCAAACAGTCTATTCTTTTGGGCAATAACGCTCTTCATATTCCGACGAAAAGATATTCTATCATAAACAAAGGAACACAATGACATTGCAGGAAAGATTAAGGGAAGTAAAAGACGGGTTCCATCCGTCGTTCTGGGTTGCCAACGGAATGGAACTGTTCGAACGCCTTGCATACTACGGACAACAAATTGTTTTCATGGTGTATGTGCGCAACAGACTCGGTTTTACCGAAACGGAAGCTGGAACGCTCTCCGGAATTTTCGGCGGATTGATCTATCTCCTTCCGATTCTCGGCGGCACACTTGCCGATAAATGGGGATTTCGTCGCGCATTCAATATTGCGTTTTCAATCCTTGGCCTTGGATATTTTCTTATCGGTTCGGTAGGCATGACCGCCTTTGCCGGGATATACAGCGGAATTCCTCTTTACTGGCTGCTGCTGGCCTTCCTCATCTTCACGGCTTTCGGCGGATCGTTCATCAAACCATCAGTGCTTGGAACCGTTGCCGTTACATCTACGGAAAAAACAAAATCCCTCGGCTTCGCCATTTATTATTGGCTGGTCAATGCCGGCGCAATGATCGGACCGACGATCGCCTATTTTGTACGCGACAGTTTCGGCAATGAATTTGTCTATCTGGTCTCATCCATCAGCTGCTTTGCCATGCTCATCGTCAACTTGATCCTTTATAAAGACGTGGTGCACGAAAAGAATGAGATCACCGAAACGCTCGGCAAGAAAATGGCAAATCTCGTTGTTGTTCTCGGAAATTTTAAATTCATGATCTTCCTGCTCATCTATTCACTGTACTGGGTCATCTTCTGGCAGGAATTCATCATTGTTCCGTATTACATAACGGACTATATCGGCAAGGAAGCGCCGTACGAAATTGTGCAGTCGTGGGCGGGAGCCGGTGCAATTATCTTGCTGCAAATTCCCATTAACCGGTGGACGAAGAATATTCCGACCCGCACTGCCATCCTGACCGGGTTTGCGGTGTCATCGCTCATCTGGATCATCATTGCGATCCATCCTTCCATTCCCACGATCGCCGCAGGAATTGTCGCCTTTGCCATCGGCGAAATGATTCAGGCTCCGCGGTATTACGAATATATTTCGGAGATCGCACCGAAAGGGCAGCAGGGATTGTATCAGGGATATGCATTTCTTCCGATAGCCATCGCACGGTTTGTCGGCGATCCTTTCGGCGGCTGGATCTACCAAACTTCAAAAGCTTCTGGAAATCCTTCTAATGTGTGGTATTCTATGATCGCGATCGGCATTACCGGAACGGTCCTAATGGCGATCTATAACAAAGTGATTGCACGGCAAGAATCAAGGATATGAATATGAAAAAGGAAACGGCAAGAAATAAAATGTACCGCGTACTGTATAAATATCTTCTGTGCAGTATTCTTGTTTTTTCTTTTTCCCTGACGGCCTTTGCGCAGGAGTTGACCGCCGAGAAGATCCTCCGGAACGTGAAGGCAAATTTTGATGCGGTGAAGGATTATACAGCCATGCTCACCGCCACGGTGGACATGGAACGGCTTCGTGTGCCGGAAATGAAAGTGAAGATCTACTTCAAGCAGCCGAACAAATTCAAAACGGAATCGAAGAACACCTCGTTCCTTCCAAAAAATATGATGGACCTGAATCCGGGTGATATGCTGAAAAAATTCGACGCATCATTGATGGG
Source organism: uncultured Ignavibacteriota bacterium (assembly GCA_903958625.1). Taxonomy (GTDB): domain Bacteria; phylum Bacteroidota; class Ignavibacteria; order UBA10030; family UBA8401; genus UBA8401. The sequence goes on from CAJBTU010000003.1 coordinate 5,929, forward strand.
GAAAGAGGAATCGGGAGGAAAAACTTTCTACAAGATCCGTCTCATTACAAAGCCTGAAAAAGGTAAGCAGGTCCGGGAAAGTTTTGTATGGGTCGATGCTGAACACTGGACGATCACAAAACTGGAAGCTTTTCCGTCCGAAGGAAGAAAGATCGAACTGAAAGTTGAGAGTACTGTCATCGACGGCAAATTCATTGTACCATCCAGAATATTTGCAAAATTTGACTTCGATCAAAATGCCGATTCTACCGCAGAAAGGATCTACAGTCCGAACCGCATGCCGAAAAAGGGATCGGTGGAATTGAAGTATTCCGATTATGAGGTGAACAAAGGATTGAGTGATGAGATCTTTGAGAAGAAGGAAAAGCAATAGCAGTTGATTTTTATCTTACGATGATTATTTTGCAGTATGCCAACGGTGTTACGAATAGGATCTTTTCGGTTCCATTTTTATTCTAACGAAAAAAAATGAGCCGCCGCATATTCACGTAGCGACACCAAACGGTGAATGTAAATTCTGGCTGGATACTATACAATTAGCGCGGAATAAAGGTGTTTCCTCCGGCACTCTTCGCGAGATTGAGCGATTAGTTTTTGAAAGGAAAATATCATGAATTCCATAACCATTGAAAAAGATTTAACGGTTGAGACTACGGCGATTCGCGTTTGGATTGAAAAAAGGATGGTATTTTTTGAACTTTCAGACGGCAGAATTATTGGTTTTCCGGCTCAACGGTTTTCAAGGCTCAAAGATGCAACCGAAGATCAGTTGAAAAATGTTTCTCTGCGTCTTGATGGATATGCCCTGCGCTGGGAAGAACTCGATGAAGATATTACTGTCCCCGGTATTGTTGCAGGATATTTTGAATTGGCATTGTAGTCTTAAAAAAAATTGCACAATAAAAGCCGCTTTCAAAGCGGCTTTTTTATTGCTTCTGCTTCTCCATCATCGTGATGAATTTTGAAAAGAGATAATCACTGTCGTGCGGTCCGGGTGATGCTTCCGGATGGTACTGCACACAGAAAAGCGGATGATGTTTGTGTTCAAATCCTTCCACCGTCTGGTCGTTTAGATTGATATGTGTCAGTTCCACCTGCGACTGGTCCATCGACTTCCAGTCAACGGCAAATCCGTGATTCTGAGAGGTGATTTCGATGACACTCGTTTTCAAATTTTTTACCGGATGATTCCCGCCGCGATGGCCGAATTTAAGTTTGTATGTAGTTCCACCGAGTGCCAGGCCGAGCAATTGGTGGCCGAGACAAATACCGAAGATCGGTTTCTTACCTATAAGTTCTTTGATGGTCGTGATTGCATATTTCACCGCACCCGGATCTCCGGGACCGTTGGAGAGAAATATTCCGTCGGGTTTCATCGCCAGCACCTGTTCCGCCGAATAACTTGCCGGAACCACGGTCAGATCGCAGCCGTAAGTGGTCAGTCGGCGAAGGATATTCTGTTTTACTCCGTAATCTATTACCACGACTTTGTACTGTGCATTGTTTTTTTCGTTGTTCTTTGTACCCAACGCATAATTGGTTGTATCTATTTCGTTCCAGCGGTACTCGGCCTTCGTGGTAACATTCTTCGCAAGATCGCGGCCATTCATGTCGGGAGATGATTTTGCTTTTGCGATCAGTGAGGTATCGTCGAGGTCCTGTGTGGAGATTACTCCGCGCATCGCCCCTTCTGTCCGCAGAATCTTCGTCAGCATGCGCGTATCGATCCCCTGGATGGCGAGAATATTGTTTTTCTTCAGCCAGTCGCCAAGCGACGAATCAGCGCGCCAGTTGCTGTAAAAATCAAAATATTCCTTCACGATAAAACCGCTCACCTGCGGTTTCACCGATTCAACATCTTCCGTATTCACTCCATAATTGCCGATCAGCGGATACGTCATTGTTACGATCTGTCCTGCGTATGACGGATCGGTAAGGATCTCCTGATACCCGGTGATGCTGGTATTGAAACAGACTTCACCGAATGTTTCACCCTCGGCGCCGAAATGTTCACCGGTAAAGATTGTACCATTCTCTAAAGCAAGTTTTGCGATCATTGTTTCCTACGGCGTCACGTTATGCGGCAAAAAATTATATTCACTTATTGGATGCTCCGGCTAAAAATACGAAATATTTGTTGACAACTGAAATACAATTATAATAGAATTGGTCTCAAAAATACCAATTTGTTTTCATGCCTAGTTCCGCCTACTGCGGGATAAACTGCGTCGAGATATGGATATCGTGAATTGTCACACTGAGGTTCTCATATTGACATCCTGCCTGCCGAAGGCACGGCGTCAAGAATCATCATAAAATTGACATCAATAGATTAGTCCCTGGATGACTTATGCCAATAGTGAACAATTTAATGCATTAATAGGTGAATCTTTTTGATGTCATTGGTAGCGAAGTCGAAGTGTGACAATCTTCAAAAAATACAGTTTTTGAGACCAGTTATAGTAGTCTTAGAGGAGAGGTGCACACAAGTATTCATGCGGAAAGCTGAACAAATCGGGGAAGCATGAAAAAGGTATTATGGTAGCATCGCCGAAAGATGGAGCGCGTTCCCGTTCCGTTCTTGGGATGCAAAAATACGACTTGCAATCTGTTGTTTCGAGATGTTAGAACAAAGCGCTATTGACCATCTGCAAAGAATCATTTAGCCGTTGTTGTGTGCGGTTCCTATCATTCAAACGCAGAGAGTCCGGAACGCTTCTCTACGTTTTTCGGTTTAGAGCATTGATTTTACAAATTTCAAAGAATTGAGAGATATAGTGTCAAAATGAAACAGAAGATCGAATCCATCGCCTTTCAGCTTGGCTATATGATTCTGGTTTTTTTTCAAAATTTCCTCGACATTCATAAACGATTAGGATGTGCATCCGGTGCGGCTCTAGCGGCAAAACTGATACAGAAATCATCCGGAATATTCACATTTAAAGAAATATTTTTTTGAACAATCACTCAATCACCAATAAAAGGAACAAGTATGTCATCAACATTTTCTTTTCGCGGCGTTGCAACGGCACTTGCCGGTTCATGCGTCTATGTGTGCAAGAGTTTTCGTTAAAGACCAGAGTCACAACTGGACGGTGTTACGCCTGACCATCTCCGCACCGGTGTACGATCTTGTGAATAAAACTATTATCCGGAAGAACCGGAAGGGATCGATAGTCATTCCGGAGAATGCGGTCGTTGTGGCCGGAAGCAGAAAAGTGGAATCTTCTTTTGCGCAAGAGCATGGATTAAGCGTGTATACGCCGATGATCGTGAAATACCGTGATGAACGGACCGATGCGAGAACTGCGCTTGAGGAGAGTTTGCGTTGATCTGACTTTATCAGTGTAAGAATATTTCGTATGTTTCCTTGTGTTATGACAGTTTCATCCACAACTTTCTTCGCCAACATATGACAACAATATTTCTTTTGACCGCTTCCAACATTTTCATGACCTTTGCATGGTACGGGCATCTCAAATTCAGAGATGTGGACTTGTGGAAAGTGGTACTTGCCAGCTGGGGTATAGCATTCTTTGAGTATTGCCTGATGGTTCCCGCGAACAGATACGGCTTCGGCAGATTCAGTGCGGTAGAATTAAAAACGATCCAGGAAGTTATCACACTCGTAGTATTTTCTGTTTTCTCCGTTGTGTATCTTAAAGAGGAACTCCGATGGAATTATATTGTCGGATTCATTCTTATCGTTGCCGCTACGTTCATAATTTTCAAGAAGTGGTAAAAATATGTTTAAGAGCAGACCACGGATCGTCACGGAAATACACAGATTCGCACGGACGAATAAAAGCATACCGTGGATCAACACAGAAAATTGATTTGATCGGAAAAGAGCTAACCACAGAGTTACACAGAAAGAACTGATTTGCACGGATAAAAAACAACCAAATATCTTCACAAACTCCCCTTTTTAACAAAAAAACACTTATTTATCCTGTTTCTTAATTTTTCTTCATAACATTGGAAACTGGATGAAACATTGGTATATTGGAAACCAAGGAAACCGCTTCGGTTTCTTACAATAATAGTAAGACATACACGTCAATTAATGCAGGAAATCTGCATTTTTTTATGGAACAAAGGAAACCAAAAAAACGTTGTAGGTTTCCAAGAGTAGGCAATAGGAGATAATAATGTCCGATATAGAAATCAAAAGCAGAATTCTGGAAGCCGCCAAAGAGAACTTTTTCAACAACGGTTTCAGCAAAACCACGATGGAAGAATTTGCACAGAGCATGGGCATGAGCAAAAAGACCATCTACAAATTTTTTCCCAGCAAGGATGATCTTATACGGGAGATCACACACGAGAAGCTGCACACCATTCACTCGCAGTGCGAAAGCATCCGCATGGACGAATCCATAGAATTCGTCGACCGCATTAAATTGACGATCAATTTTCTGACATCAAGGATGCAGGAAATGAAACCGCTGTTCGCTCTTGACATTCAGCGGACAATGCCGGAACTGTGGAAAGAAGTAGAAGATTTCCGCAAAGAAAAGATGAAGCACGATTTTGCCTTGATGATAACACAAGGTGTAGAACTCGGCATCTTCCGGAAAGATGTCAACGTGCAGGTGTTCGTGCTGATGTATGCATCCGCAATGCGGGGCATCATTAATCCGGAAGTGTTGTCGCAGCTCCCCATCAATTTAAGCCAGGCATATCAAGCGGCGGTCACCGTGTTCTTTGAAGGAATGATGACCGACGAAGGAAGAAATAAATACAGATCAAAATTAACCGAACCAATGAAAGAAGAGGTCGCAGCATAATGAATAAATTTTTCATCACCCTGATTCTCCTGTCCAGTTCCGTCGTTTTCGGACAGCAGAAACTTTCCCTCACCGTTGAACAAGCCATCCAAACGGGGCTCGAAAACAGCAAATCGCTGAAGTCGTCGCAATTTAAAGTGGTGGCGGCCGAAGCAAAGACAAGCGAAGCCGGCGCGGCAGGATTGCCGTCGTTAAAAGTAAACGCAGCCTATTCAAAATTAAGCAAGGTCGATCCTTTTACCTTGAGTTTTCCTGCCTATGGACTTCTTCAGCCCGACAATAAGACGGTTCTGTTCAAGACGGTAGCGGCGCAACTCGGCGATAATATTACGAACAACTATGTGGTGCGCGCAACCGTGCAGCAGCCGTTGTTCACGGGTGGCAAGATCTCTTCCGCTGAAGACATAGCGGAATATTCGTTTGAAGCTACAAAACATGATTTTCAAAAGGACCGGTCCGATCTCATCTATAACATCAAGAACGCATATTGGAATCTTTACCGGGCCAATGAATTTAAAAAGGTCGTCGACGAGAATGTCGGGCAGATCAGGGCGCACGCCACCGATGCTGAGAATCTGATGAAGCAGGGACTGCTGACCAATAACGATCTTCTGAAGGTTCAAGTGCAGCTTTCCGATGCGCTCGTCCGTCAGATCGATGCAAAGAATAATGTTACGCTCTCAATGATCATGCTGGACAATACACTTGGCCTTCCCCTGTCCACCGAGATTGAGATTCTTTCGCAATTACAAACCGGCGCAGCAGCCCAGTCCGACATCTCTACTCTTGTAAAAAAAGCGGTGGAAAACCGTCCGGATATTCTGGGAATGAACGCGCGTTTGAAAATAAGCGAATCGAATCTTTCCATTGCACAGTCTGGATGGTATCCGCAGATTTTTCTGGTCGGCAATTATAATTATTTGAATCCCAATCAGCGCATCTTCCCGTCGAAAGGCGAATTCAAGGGAACGTGGGATGTGAGCGTCTCGCTGAGTTACGATCTCTGGAACTGGAATACATCGGGAAGCCAATCGACACAGGCAGAAGCTCAGTTGTCGCAGACAGAACAGGCATTATCCCAAATGAAGGATGGCGTATTGCTGGATGTGACTCAAAGTTATCTGACGGTCAATCAAACCAATGAACGCGCCACCGTAGCCCGCAAAGGAGTGGAACAGGCCGAAGAGAACTACCGCGTAACCAACGAACGTTACAAAAAAGGATTGAACGTTAATTCGGACCTTCTGGATGCCGAAGTCGCATTATTGCAGGCAAAATTGAACTATACCCAGTCGTTGATCGAATACGAATTATCCAATGCGCGCCTGTCGCGCTCCATTGGTGAATAAACATAAAAAGTAAAACAAATAATAGATAAGGATAATACGAATGAACAAATACAGATTAATCTCCATCAGCGTGGTACTCTTTGGTGTTTCTCTTGGTTTCATCATGAACAGTCAGGCAAAGAACGGATCCGATACTGCCGCCGGATCAGGGGTTTCAACGGCATATTCCGTTTCCGTTGTTACCGCTTCCAAACAAAGCGTTTCCGACAATTTTTCGTTAACCGGCACGATTGCCGCGAATAACGATGTGATTGTCATGTCTGAAACACAGGGACGCGTAGTAAAAGTGAATGCTCAGGTCGGCGATTATAAAACGGCCGGATCGGTTCTAGTAGAAGTCGATGACGAATTGAAGGAAGCCAACTATAAAGCGGCAAAACTAAACTACGACAAAGCAAAAAATGATCTCGATCGCTATGAATCTCTTTATAAAGACAAATCCATTTCGGAATCACAAATAGAACAGGCACGCTGGAGTTTCCAAAGCGCAGAATCGCAATATATCGTTGCCCGCCGGCAATACCGGGACACGAAGATCACAACGCCCATCTCCGGAATCGTCACCGCACGCCCGGTCGATATCGGTTCGATGCTTCAGGGCTCCCCTCAGCCAAGTGTGGTGGCAAACATTGTCGACATTTCGAAGCTGAAGGTAAAAATTAGCGTCGCGGAAAAAGATGTGTTCAAACTGAAACTCGGCGATAATGTTGAAGTGACTACCGATGTCTACCCCAGCGCAACCTTCGAAGGAAAGGTTATCACAATTGCGGCAAAAGGGGATGAATCGCATACCTATCCTGTAGAGGTTCGTATTGAGAACAGTAAAACGTATCCACTCAAAGCAGGAATGTTCGGACGGGTAAGCTTTTCGCTGTCAAACAAAGGGGAGTATGTCGTCATTCCCCGCGAAGCAATTCTGGGAAGTCTGAAGAATGCAAAGATCTATGTCGTTCAAAATAGCATCGCCAAACTGCGTTCGATCACGATCCGGAAAGAGTCCGGCACGAATGTCGAAATACTGAACGGCTTGAACGATGGCGAAGTGGTTGTCATCAACGGGCAGAATAATTTAAAGGACAATGCATCCGTAGTTGTCAGAAAATAAATAATCATGGGTGTCTGGTTTACGTACGAATGAGCGCCCCCTATATCAAACAAGGAATAAGCAATGACAATTACAGAATTATCAATTAAACGGCCAACGCTTGTTGTGGTTGTTTTCACGGTTATCGGCGTACTTGGCTTGTTCAGTTATTTTCAACTGAACTACGAATTATTTCCAAAGATGTCTATTCCCATTATTACAATTACGACGATCTACCCCGGCGCTTCTCCGTATGAAGTAGAAAATAATATCACAAAAAATATTGAAGATGCGGTATCGGGCATCGATAAAATCGACAATGTTCGCGCAACCTCGTTTGAAGGATTGTCTCTTGTTATCATCGAATTTCAACAGGAAGCAAACATCGATAATGTGGTTCAGGATGCATCCCGAAAAGTAAATGCGATTGGGTCAAAACTTCCCTCGACGGCAAAACCGCCGACTGTATCAAAAATTGCCTTCGATGAAATTCCGGTGCTGCGTTTAGGTGTCACAAGTAAAATGAATTCACGGGATTTCTATCAGTTTCTCAAGGATAGAATTCAGCCGCGGATTTCAAAAATAAGCGGTGTTGCGCAGGTGGCCCTTTCCGGCGGTGACGAGCGGGAAATCAAGGTCAATCTTGACGCCAGCAAGGTTCGCGCATACGGCCTTTCTGTCTTGCAGATAATACAGGCAGTTCGCAGCGCAAACATGGACTTTCCAACGGGAAAGGTGAAAGATACCGATGCACAATTTGTCGTTCGTGTTGCAGGAAAATTCCATTCCATTGAAGATATGAGAAATCTTATCGTCGCCCGTTCACGTCAAGGGGGCGATATCCGCCTGGGAGATATTGCAGAAGTTCAGGACGGCATTAAAGAGTATTCACAGATAAATCGAATCAACGGCATAACATCTGTTGGCATTACCGTTGTAAAACAATCCGATGCCAATGCCGTTACGGTGAGCAAATTGGTCCGTGATGAACTGGTCAATATTCAAAATGAGTACAAAGAACAGAGTATTTATTTTGATATTTCACAGGACGGTTCAACATTCACTTCGGATGCGGCACGTGCTGTAAAAGAAGATCTTGCTCTTGCCGTATTAATGGTTGCCATTGTGATGCTTTTGTTTTTACACAGCTTCCGCAACTCGCTTATCGTTCTTGTTGCAATTCCATCATCACTGATAGCAACATTTGCCTTCATGTATGCAATGGGTTTTTCTTTTAATATCATGTCGCTGCTTGCGTTGTCGTTGGTGATCGGTATTCTTGTGGATGATTCTATCGTGGTGCTGGAGAATATCTATCATCACATTGAAAAAGGAGAAGAACCGCACCTCGCGGCGCTGCGGGGAAGAAATGAAATCGGATTTGCAGCTCTATCGATAACGCTGGTTGACGTTGTGGTATTTCTTCCATTATCGCTTGTTGGCGGTCTTGTAGGTAACATCTTGCGACAGTATGCACTTGTTATTGTCGGGGCCGCACTGATGTCTCTGTTTGTTTCGTTTACCATTACGCCAATGCTGGCGTCACGGTTTGCAAAACTTGAACGATTAACGAACCGGACGTTGCTGGGTAAATTTGCGCTGGCATTTGAACGGTACTACCATAAATTTTCTGAGGCATATCAAAAAACTCTTCACTGGTCTCTGGTCAACAAATCAAAAGTGGCAATAATATCAAGCGTATTATTCTTTATGTCGTTATCCTTACCGGCGCTTGGCCTTATTGGCAATGAATTTATGCCGCAGTCTGACCGCGGTGAATTCAGCGTTTCGCTTGAATTGCCTCCCGGTGCTTCAATCGAACAAACCAATCAGACAACATTAAAAGTTGAACGCATACTATCGGAAATGCCGGAAGTAAAAAAAGTATTTACCGGTGTGGGGGCGCAGGCAAGCGGCATGCTTTCAATCTCGAGCAATAATCTTACACAATTGAATGTTGCGCTTACTCCAAAAAACAAACGGAAAAAATCAACAATGGCCGTCGGCGAAGAGATCAAAGCAAAGGTCAGCGAAATACCCGGCGTAAAAGTGTTCGTAAACCCGATTGGTATTTTTGGTTCTGCAAACGATGCTTCACTGCAAATTGCCGCCTATGGTACGGACAATAAAGATTTGATACAGGCCGCAGGGCAAATTGCCGATGTCTTGAAAACAGTTGCCGGAACTACCGATATCCGCCTATCTTCTGAAGACGGCAAACCGGAAATGAACATCGATATTGACCGGGCCAAGATGGCGCAGTTCGGTCTTTCCGTTGCCGATGTTGGTTCAACACTCCGCATTGCTTTAACGGGAGATGATGAATCAAAATTCCGTGACGGCAACAACGAATATGATATCCGGATTCAATTTGATGAATCAGACCGTTCGCGAACATCGGAAATCGGCAACATTGCTTTTCTGAACAACCGCGGACAACAAATTGAATTGAACCAATTTGCTACGATCACTCAATCTTCCGGTCCCACCCGGCTGGAACGGAGAGACCGCATTGGGGTATTGTATGTGAAAGGCGAAACATTGGGCCGGCCGGCCGGAACGATCATGGAAGATTTTAAGAAAGCCATTGCCAATACAAAGCTGCCGGCAGGCGTTTCCATTTCATATCTTGGTCAGGAAAAACAGCGTGCCGAAGGATTTAATAGTCTTTTTATCGCCATGGGTATCGGTATTTTATTTATCTACCTGATTATGGTTGCTCTGTATGATTCGTATGTTTATCCGGTCGTCGTATTGTTCTCTCTTCCCTTAGCAATGATTGGCGCAATGGCGGCTCTTGCTATTTCAGGAAGTGCGCTGAGTATCTTTAGTCTTCTCGGTATTATCATGCTTATGGGACTCGTTGCAAAGAATGCAATTCTTCTTGTTGACAGAACGAATCAAACCCGCCTTGAGAGCGGTTTAACTGTTTACGAAGCATTGCTTGAAGCTGCACAGTCAAGATTACGTCCAATTTTAATGACCACGGCAACAATGATCTTCGGTATGATGCCAATTGCGCTATCAACGGCGTCGGGATCAGAATTTAAGTCCGGTTTAGCGTGGGCGCTTATCGGAGGACTTACAAGCTCTATGTTTTTAACATTGCTGGTAATCCCTGTTGTCTATATGAAAATTGATGAATGGAAAACAAGAATTCCCGCTTTCTTCAACCGTCCCTCATCAATGTTCGCGCGATTCAAAAAGAACGGATCGAATGGCAACAGTATCGCTGTTAATCCCAATGGTAAATTAGAGGATTTGAAGGTGCAATAATATTTTTTTGATGATCTCTTCTGCACAAATCCCTGAATCTCTTTGAATTCGGGGATTTGTGTTCCTTACCGTTCTGAAATGATTTCTTCCCTGCGGTATTTTTTTGTAATTTAGTATGCATGTGTCGCAAATACCTCTGACTTAACTGCCTTTTTTGATGGTAATTACGTTTCATCATGTTTTCATCGAGTTGAACTTTATTTAACAACCTTGACAAAAACAATATTTTCGCTCTTCATTGTATTCTTCTCCCCCGGATTGCTTCTCGCTCAAATATCTGCCTATGGTTCTACATCGTACGGATATAATTCCAATCCGCTCTATAACTATGAGAAACTGTCCGATCAGCTTTTTCAAACGTATGTTGAAGTCACTTCCGATCATTCGCTCGAACGGTCCGATCTAAAGTTTCAGTATGTCGGCGGTTCAATGATCTTTCATCGCTTTACGCTGCGCAATTATTACGAACACAGCCTTGCCCTTCACTACGATACTAAACTTTTCCGTTCTTCGGCCCCCATTCACGAGGATGAAGAAGAGGGTGAAGATGAATCTGACCCTGAAGAGAGTGATGATTCAACGGGAATATCGTTCCATACCGACGTTCAAGTATCGGCAAGACATGATAAGAAAGAATTTAAGGAATTTGACAACGAGGGCCTGATATCAAACAATCGTTTGTCTTTCAATATCGGAGAAGGTTTTTCAGCGGACATCAACAGCAAGACAGAGTATCGATATTACCAGAACCTGCATCCATACAATAATCTCTCCGAAATATTCACGCTCGATCTTAAGAACGGAAACAGCGGACCGTTTCAATATGGATTATCTTTAAGCGGCGGATTGAAATATTTTTCGAAAATTAAATACGATACTTCTCTGTTCGAGGAAACCCGTTCGTATGTTGTGCAAATGATACGTGACTCAAACTTTGTTGGGTCCGGAAAACAGGGGCGCTGGGTATATTATACATACCCAGATACAAGTGAATCGGAAAAAATAGTGCTGCAAAGACCTGATTCAAAAACAACATACCAGATATCCGCAGGCGGATTTATTCTTCGGAACTGGGAGAACGGATCATTTAGAATTGAATGCGTTTATCGGATCAATTCCCGGTCAACACTGCTGACTCTGGTTCAAAGCAGTTCCACGCTCACGCTGAATGAGGATCTGTATAATAGTGTTTTTAATGCGCACGGACCCGAACTTCGTCTTCTCTTAAGCTCTACTTTGCCATCGGCGATACAGTTCTCCGCCAATATTACGGCAGATAAAAAGACATATGAAACACCGGCATACGATCTTCTCTCCGGCCAGAGGAAAACTACAGACCGGAAAGATATTGGGACAAATATCGAGGTCAATGCATCAAGATTCTTTCAGGTAACGGAAACAGTCGGGTTCGATATTTCCGTCAACATAAATTATTTGCGGAATTCTTCAAACGATGCGTATAACGATTATTCATTGTTCGGATATTCTCTTTCATTCGGCTGCGCATTCTAAAATGCTCCTTTATGACAATCGTTATAACATTTCATCATTCTGTGAAAGAAGAATAGTTTCCGTCATCAACAAATATAAGGAATGGATACGGGAGCGATAATAAAAGCAGTGAAGTGCGCGTGTTTTGCGTAAATTGTAATAGAATTTCGTAATAATTTTCAATAGCAGGACCTTTTATGAAGAAAATAGCTGTTATTTTTGGAACAAGACCCGATACAATCAAACTCGCTCCGGTGATCGTAGAATTACAGCGGCTGCACAAACATTTTGATGTCATTCCCATAGCAACCGCGCAACACCGTTCAATGCTTGACCAGGTGCTGGATGTTTTCACGATCGATCCCCGGTACGATCTGAACGTGATGAAACCGAACCAATCGCTGGCCATGATCACTAAGAACATCATCGGAGCGCTGGATGATATTCTTATCAAAGAAAATCCTGATATGATCGTTGTTCAGGGTGATACTTCCACAACATTTGTCGGTAGCTTGGCGGCATTTTACCGGCACATTCCCATTGCTCATGTGGAAGCGGGATTACGCACGTACGACAAGAACAATCCGTTCCCCGAAGAGATCAACAGACGATTGACAACGTGTCTGGCCGACCTGCATTTTGCACCGACAGCTACGTCAAAGAAAGCCTTGCTGAAAGAACATGTCGATCCGAAATCCATCTTCGTTACCGGCAATACGGTGATTGATGCCTTGAATACATCTGTGAGAAAACAATACCGTTTTAGTTATGCTCCGCTCAATGCCATTCTCGCCGGTACAAAACGCCGGATTCTTATCACAATGCATCGCCGCGAAAATTGGGGAACGCCGATGCACAATGCCTGCATTGCCGTACAACGATTGGCAATGAAATACCCTGATATCGATTTTATCTTTCCCGTTCACTTAAATCCTATGGTCCGCAATATTGTGTATCCGATATTGTCTCATGTGCCGAATGTGATGCTTATCGAACCGCTTGACTATCTGGATTTCGTCAATACAATCGCCCGTGTAACGCTCGTCCTCACCGATTCGGGCGGAGTTCAGGAAGAGGCCCCTTCGCTTGGGAAACCGGTATTGGTCTTGCGCAGCACGACCGAGCGGCCGGAAGCGGTGAAATACGGCACGGCAAAACTGGTAGGATTAAACGAGAATTTGATCTTTTCCGCAACATGCAGACTTTTAGACAATTCAAAAGCATACAAAGCAATGGCGACGGCCACAAATCCGTATGGCGATGGTCTGGCATCGGCGAGGATCGCAACGATTATCAGCAAATATTTTGGTCTGTCAAAAAAGACCGCCAAGGAATTCAAACCCCGGTAAGAAAGAACAACGTGCGAAAAATATTATTCATTGTACTTTTCAGTTTCCTGTCCGTTTCACTCTTTTCACAGCAGCACAAAAAAGTTCTCGTCGTTACAGAGGGCGTTTCCGATCTCAACAATCCTTCCTTCGCTGTCGGCAGGCAGCTCCTTACCCTGTGTGGTCATTTCGCCGCACAATCGACACTGATAGCGGTTCATGATTATACGCCGGAAATGACGGAACAATATGATGTAATTTTTTACACTGGATTCAATCCGAAAAATACCGTTCCCAAAGTATTTTTGAACGATGTATTCAAAACATCGAAACAGGTTGTATGGTTAAGCACCGGTTTTATCGAATTCTGCCGCGACTTCCCTGTTGAAAAGCAGTTTGGGTTTTCGGTCGCAAAATTTGATTCTGCAACCGAATATTCCACTGTGCTCTACGGTTCAAAAATATTCGGCCGGTCTGAAATGACAACCGGAATAATCCGCATAGCAGATAAACATAAAGTTCAAGTGGTTGCAACGATCCGTGCCAAAAAATCTTCATCCGAACTTCCCTATATCGTCCGGTCGGCTAATCTTACCTATATTGCTGATTCCCCTCTGTCGTACACCGACGTCAGCGACCGGTATCTTCTTTTTGCCGATATGCTGCATGACATTGTCGGAGAAGATCACGAAGAACATCATACGGCCATTGTCCGCATTGAAGATGTGGACGCATATGAAGACCCGAACGAACTTCGCGACATTGCCGATCTTCTTTCTGCAAAAGAGATCCCCTTTTTAGTTGGTGTTGTTCCCTTCTATGTGGATCCAAATACAGGAACCCGTTCCAGTTTATCGGAGCGACCTGACCTTGTTGATGCATTGAAATATATGGTACGCAACGGCGGAACGATCGTAATGCACGGAACGACACACCAGTACAAAGGTACAACAACGGTCGATTTTGAATATTGGGACGAAAGCACAAACAAACCGATCAAAGAACAGACCGAGGCGGATATCGAACGGAAATTTGAACTGGGGCTGCAGGAATTTATGCGCAACGGATTGAATCCGTTGATCTGGGAAACACCGCACTACACGGCATCGAGACTCGCCTATACGGTGGCGGCGCGGCATTTCAGCACTGCCTGTGAACAGCGCCTTGCCAATGAAGACGCCGATTTCAGCCAGTACTTTCCCTATATCATCAATAAGGATCTCTACGGCCAGACGATCTTTCCGGAAAATTTAGGATATGTGCCTCAAGATAAAAATCCGGAAGTTGGCGAAAATGCCGTGCGAGTGATCCTGAACGGCGCCAGGACACTGCTTAATGTCCGCGACGGCGTGGCCGGATTTTTCTTCCACCCTTTCATCCGCATATCGCTATTGGAAAAAATCGTTGACGGCATGCAGGAGATGGGATACACATTTCTTGATATCAAAGATTCTCCGCACTGGGTAAAGGCAAAAGAAAAAACCATTCTGTGCGGTACCCAGCAATACTCGCTTAATGTGAACGATCAATACCTTGTTGAATCGTATTCCGATCATACCGGCGAATTAAAAGAAAAGAGCATTTCAACGGAACGGATGAAAGGCCGCGTCGCAAAAACAATATCGTTGGATGAGGGGGAAACATACAAGGCGGAACTGACCGATATCCGCATTAAGGAAATATCGCTGCTGGAAAAAACGGAACGTTTTGCAACGCAGGTATGGGAAAAAACTCTGGCACCGGAAATCAACTGGGAATATCCCCGCGTGGCCGTTCTGTGGAATCATTTTTTACGGGGGGCACAATTCAATAATCAGGCATCGTACATTTCGGCTCTGCAAAGTGTGAATATTACGGTTGATACAATATTTGTCAATGAGCCTCTTGAGCTCTCCCGTTATAATGTGGTCATCGTTCCTTCCGGATTTGTTGACTCGTTGAAACAGACCGATTATGATATTCTAACAAGCTTTGTTTCCAAGGGTGGAAATCTTGTCACCGATTCAAAAAGCGAACTTGCCAAGGAGTTCGGCATACAGCATCTGAAATCAATGCTGCACGTCTCCCGGGTGCGGGATAAATTCTATTCCGAGCAATCGCTGACATGGCGCGATCCGCAGCTGGTGCCAAAATTCGAGGCAGAAGGGATCGACGAGATCTTTTGCAGCGATGAGGCAACGGAATTACCGATGGTCATCGGAAGAAAATTTGGGAATGGTAAGGTATTGTTCCTGAATTCACTATTCGATCCCCTTTCGCCGCACGGCTATAGTTTGTATCCCTATTTTATCCAATACGTTCAAAAATATTTCAATATCCGTCCGTTTATCAGACGCGAGGCGCTGGAACTGTATTTTGATCCGGGGCTTCGGCATGCGTATTCCATTGAACAATTGGTTGCTCTGTGGGTGAAGCAGGGAGTCCGTATCATCCACGCGTCAGGATGGCATCAATACCCGAAATACACATACGATTATGAGCGGCTGATCCGCGTGGCTCATGCCAACGGCATACTGGTCTTTGCCTGGCTGGAACCCCCTCAGGTCAGTCAAAAATTTTGGACCGATCATCCCGAGTGGCGCGAAAAAAATATCAAGGGTGAAGATGTCCGTCCATCGTGGAGATACCCTGTTGCTTTGACCGATGCGCGCTGTGTGGATTCGATGGTTGCTCTCTATACCGGCTTATTGCAAAAATATGACTGGGACGGGGTGAACATTGCTGAATTGTACTTCGAAGCCGGACAAGGATTTAAGGATGTTAATTATTTTACACCGATGCATCACACAGCAAAGGAAGAATTCAGACGCCGGTACGGATTCGATCTTCAGTCCGTATTTAACGATACGTCGCAGCATTATTGGAAGACAAATACCGCTTCCCGTTCTGCCGTGACCGATTTCCGCGTGCATGCGTTGGACGGTATCTATGAACGGATACTTACTTCAGTAAAAATCTTTACCGAGCAGCGGCCGGGATTCCAGATCATCGTTACGGCAATGGATAGTTACGGCTCGCCCGAACTGCGTGAAAATATTGCCGTGGACATGGACCATATTATTGCGCTTCAAAAGAAACACAATTTTTATCTGCAGGTGGAAGACCCGGAAAACAAATGGTCAACCTCGCCAACACGTTATCAGGCAATTGCCGACCAGTACCGGTCCGAGGTCAGTCATCCGGACCATTTGATGCTCGACCTTAATATCTTGGAGTTCAGGAAAACAGCAACGGTCACCGCATTCCCGACATTGACACCGACAGGTATTGAAGGTTACCAGCTTGTTCGCAGTGCGGCTTTAGGAACTTCCCGTTCCACGATCTATAGTGAAGCAACCGTCCCTCCGGAAGATCTTTCGTTGTACGGTAATGCTCTTACCACCGATGTAACGTACCGGTATTCCGGAAATGAGATCTCCGTATACAGTCCAAGATCCTTTACTTTATCGGTTCCAAAAAATATCACCGAAGTGAGCATCGACGGTTCGCCGCGGATGCCGGTGCGCAAAGGAAATATTTTGATCACTGCCGGAGAACACCGCCTGGGTCTTCAATCGTCGGGTTCCGGTGAGTTTTCCACTTCACAGCTTGAACTGCAGTTGTTATCCATCAATGCAAATCTTCTTTCCATCATCCACTCGATGAGGAATCTCGATTTTGAATACGAGTCATCGCAGCGCGTATTGGCCTCGCTGAATGCTAAGCCGACAAAAGTGCTTGTCGACGGAGAAGAATTTCAAACGGTAATTTTGCCGGGAAATGACTGTTTTACCATCTCCCTTCCAACGGGGAAACACTCCGTTCTTATTTTCACCGGCGATGAATTTGCCTATGGCGTAAGTCTTACCAGTTTCTGGTCCACTTATGCCATCGCAATATTCGGATTCGGCGCTGTTGTCCTGCTCTTGATGATGTACGTTGTGTTGAAAGTGGTGAAACGGCAGTCGGGCGCACGTAATGTGAGGAAAAGTCTATGAATGTTTTGGAAGTCGATTTAAGCGCGTTGTTTGTCGTGGCTGTCATCCTTATCTGGTTCATGATCGCTTACCAGTTTGTCCTGACGGTTTTCGGGTACATCAATTACGTCCGTTCCATACGCGAGAAACAGCTTGCCGACGGAGCCGCAATAGATTTTCCGTCGTGCACAATTTTAATACCGGCACATAATGAAGAAAAGGTCATCGGCGACACTGTGCAGGCCATGCTTGCACTCAGGTATCCGCGGGAGAAGTTACGCATTATTATCATCAACGATGGATCACAGGACCGCACGGAAGAGATCGTCCGGCAATATGCTGAGAGCGACGAACGGGTGATCCTGTTCAACGTGCCGAAAGGTGAAGGGGGAAAAGGAAAGTCGCGCGCATTGAATCTGGCGATCCCAAAGGTTCAATCTGATATCATTGCCGTCTATGATGCAGACAATACTCCGGATCCGGACGCGCTTCGTTATCTTGTCATACAACTGGTTCATAATAAAGAACTTGGAGCAGTAATCGGAAAGTTCCGTTCGATCAACAAGCACGCCACGCTGCTGAACAGATTCATCAATATTGAAACGCTCAGTTTCCAGTCGATGCTGCAGGCCGGACGCTGGCAGTTGCACAAGGTGGCAACGCTGCCCGGAACGAACTACGTCATGTGGACACATCTCCTCCGGTCGCTGAACGGATGGGATGAGGAAGCGCTGACGGAAGATTCCGAAATGAGCATACGCTTATACGAAGAAGGATACAAGATCAAATTCATTCCGTATGCCATAACGTATGAACAGGAACCGCAGGAATGGAAGGTGTGGCTGAAACAACGTCTGCGCTGGGTCCGCGGGAATAATTACGTTATAACAAAATTCTGGAAGGACTTGCCGAAATTCGAGAGTAAACGTGTCGCATTCGATCTTTTGTATACGCTGTCGCTCTATTATGTGTTCTTCGTGGCGATGATCATTTCCGATATTCTTTTTATTGTGAGTGCGGTCGGTCTTGTCTCCATGAGTCTGCCGGGACCATACACGATTGTGTGGATGATGGCATTTATCCTCTTTATTTTTGAAATCATCTTAACAATTTCGTACGATGACGAAGACACCCTCAGCAATATTTTTGTGATCTTGCTAATGTATTTCACTTATTGCCAATTATGGATCTATCTGGTTCTGAAAGCTTCCTACATCGAATTCATCAAGAAAGAAAAACACACGTGGGATAAAACGGTGCGGTTCGATGTGCGGCCCGGTGCAAAATAATTTATTCGAGTTTGTTCATAAAAGAAAAACCCCGAATTCGCATTGAGATCGGGGTTTTCTTTTTTCATTACGGATAAGTATAACTATTTTTTGAAATAGAAATACCGCAACTATGTCAATCAGTTCTTATCCATCGTTCAATAATGTTATTTTGTAATCTTCGACGATACTGCCGTTGCGACATATTCTATGTTATCTTTTGTCTGGTCACCCATTTGGGAAGAACCGTGGATCTGTCCGTTCTTTTCCGCAATAATCTCGCGTTTCCCTTCCGGCAGCACCATCGTCACATTCACCGTCAAGAATGAATCACCCAATCCAAAAAAACTAAACCACCGGAAAAAGCCTATGCCGCGTTCCAACCGCGTTACATGCAGTTGGATGTAGTTCGATTCAGCGGTTTCGACCGATACCGGCTTGACACCGCGCGACGTAAGTTCCTTGATCACTTCTTTTCGAAGTGTTTCCTTAAAAGAATCGTTCGTAAATCCTGCGCTTGCGATTTCTTTTTCCAGGCCTTCTTTCAACGTGGGAGGGAGGATATTCACTTCGCTTCCTGCGGCAATCTTAATCTCTTTGGCACTTTCGTCCCGATCATTCACTGACACCATCAAAGACGCACAACCGCCCGCAAAGAGGGAAATAACAATAAGAAGCGATAGAAAATATTTGTTCATCGTGAATATCCTTTCTGAATAATTGAATAGATGGTTGATTAAATCCGGTGTTTATTCTTCTCCTGTCATTGCTTACCGGAAAAAAAATTCGTTAAATATAAGCAATTTTATAATTATCATTCAATAAAAAAGTTGAATACGAATGGTTATTATCGAATTTATGGTGCAGTTCAATTTACCCGTTCCGATTTTTAGTCCACCAATTCGGAATGAATGGGCAACAAAGAGAATACATCGTCCCCTCCGCACCGAAGTAGTACTTCGAACAAGCGGCGGGGAGTTCAACCCGAAGAGATTAAATTCTTGACAATAGGCACCGCAGATCTTATTCTGCATATATTCCGCTATTCCCTCAGTGTTTTATCCGACAAAATATACATTCAGAAAACTTCATCGGCATTTATTGCTTCTTAGCACAGTTGTTGCTTTATTTGCATAACTCAATGGAACAAACTGAAAATTCACAATGGTAACGGAGGAACTATGTTGCTCACCACAACCAACACCGTCGAGGGGAAAAAAGCACTCAAATATCACGGACTTGTCAGCGGAGAAGCGATCCTCGGCGCGAATATCTTCAAAGATCTTTTTGCGGGAATCCGGGACATCGTCGGGGGACGCTCGGCTGCATATGAGGAAGAACTTCGCCGGGCTAAGGATATTGCACTGGAGGAAATGCAGCAGCAGGCTCGATCGCTCGGCGCCAACGCCATTATTGGGATTGATCTGGATTATGAAACGGTGGGAAGCGGCACGATGCTGATGGTCAGCGCCACCGGTACAGCGGTCACGCTGGAATAAAAATAATTAGCCGCCCGATGGCGTAGATCAATCGGGCGGCTCAATTTTAAAGTTCAAATTCCTCTCAATATCTCAACCGCTTTTTCCAATGCGCGGGCGCGATGGCTTAGTTGATTCTTCTCTTCAATTGTCATTTCGGCATACGTTTTTAAATATCCTTTCGGCATGAAAAGCGGATCATAGCCGAATCCCTGATTGCCGCGCGGTTCTTCACATATTACTCCTTCTACGATACCTTCCGCCGTCCGTTCGATCCCCTTGCCGACAATGGCAACAACGGTGCGGAACTGCGCTTTCCGTCTGCGCGGCGCGACACCATTCATCGCCTGCCGCAGTTTATCGCAATTGTCCGCATATGTCGCCTTTTCTCCTGCATATCGGGCGGAATAGACTCCGGGATTCATTGCAAGATAAAAAACCTCCAAGCCTGTGTCGTCGGCGAGCGTCAGCATTCCTGTTGCGTGGAACGCTTCCCGTGCTTTTTTCAGCGCATTGCCTATAAGCGTCGGCGCATCTTCGACCGTTTTCGGCGCGTTAGGAATATCGATCAGCGAATGAAGTTCGAAAGGAAGCGAAGAGAAAAAATGTCTGATCTCTTCAACTTTGTGTTTGTTGTTCGTTGCGATAAGGAGTTTTTCCATGATCAGTATTTGATCTTATCCTGCTTTTGTTCCCATTCAAGGAATGCGGCAAGTGCTTCCTCGCGCATCAGTTGTTTGGTCGGTATCATCCGTTCGGAGATCTTTTTGGGAAGTTCTTCATACAGGAATTCGTCGTCAAAACCTATCCGTGCGGCATCGTTTCTGCCGTTCGCGTAATAGATTTTATCCGGTCGGGCCCAATAGATGGCCCCGAGGCACATGGGGCACGGCTCGCACGATGTATAGATCTCGCAGCCGGTCAGCTGGAATGTCTTCAGCACTTTGCACGCATTGCGGATCGCAACAATTTCCGCATGTGCGGTCGGATCGTTCGTGGAAGTGACGGTATTCGTACCGCGTGCAATGATCTTGTTGTCTTTCACGATCACGCACGCAAACGGTCCGCCGGATCCCTCCCTGATATTCTGGATCGAAAGCCGGATGGCTTCCCACATAAATTCTGCGTTCATAATTTTTCCTGCACTTTTTCGGTCCGTGCAATTCCGGAATCTTTTCTGCTATTCAACCAGGTGTTTGATCGCTTCCTGAATTGACTCCACACCGATAATTGTAATCTCTTTTGTCGATTTCATTTTCTTTGCGTTCGTTTTCGGTACAACTATCGTTTTGAATCCGAGCTTTGCCGCTTCCTGCACCCGTTTATCGCAATGCGCGATCGTGCGGATCTCGCCGCCAAGACCGATTTCGCCGATGGCAACGGTCTGCGAATCGACCGGGATATCCCGAAGGGAAGAGACGATCGCCGTCGCAATTCCCAGGTCGGCGGCCGGCTCATCGATGCGGATGCCGCCGGCAATATTCACGAACACATCGTGCGTGCCGGTGTTGATGCCGACACGCTTATCAAGAACGGCCAACAACATCTGCAGTCTGCGAAGATCAAATCCCGTGGATGTGCGCTGCGGCATTCCGTAATTGCTGGTGGTAACGAGCGCCTGCACTTCGATCAAAATCGGCCTTGTTCCTTCCAGGCTTGCCACGATCGCTGCGCCGCTGGAACCGTAGCTCCGTTCGGAAAGAAATATTTCCGACGGATTCAGCACTTCGCGCAGACCGGTATCGTGCATCTCAAAGATGCCAATCTCATTGGTGGAACCGAAACGGTTCTTAATTCCGCGCAGTATCCTGTACGCATAATGCTTCTCCCCTTCAAACTGCAGCACGGCATCAACCATATGTTCGATCACGCGCGGACCGGCGATCGCCCCTTCTTTCGTTACGTGACCGATAAGAATGATCGGAATATTCTTTGCCTTTGCAATGCGGGTCAGCATTCCGGTCGATTCACGCACCTGTCCGACGCTTCCCGGAGCACTTTCAAGATTCGGATTGAACAAAGTTTGGATCGAATCGATGATCACCAGATCGGGCAGGGCGCGTTCGATCACATCGGTGATCGTTTCAAGATTTGTTTCGGCAAGCAGCTGAAAATTATTCGTTGCTGTTCCCAGCCGTTCCGCGCGAAGTTTCACCTGTTTCGGCGATTCCTCACCGGTGATATACAGAACAACTTTATCCTTCAAATGAAGTGCTACCTGCATCATCAGCGTCGATTTTCCGATTCCCGGATCGCCGCCCAAAAGGATCACGCTGCCGGTAACGATGCCGCCGCCGAGCACACGGTCGAATTCCGCCAGCCCCGTGACAAAACGGACATCGGAAACACTGTCGATCTCATTAAGCGGAACCGCGTTCAATTTGGATGCTATACCGCCACTTTTGCGCACCAGTTTTAGCGGTATTGGCGCCTCTTCCACAAAAGTATTCCATTCGCTGCAATTCGGACATTTTCCGGTCCACCGGGGCGATACATAACCGCATAACTGGCAGACATATTTTGATGATTGTTTTGACATAGCTGAATAAATATAACCACAAAGCGAGAGAGGCACAAAGATAATTTTTAATTTTACGTTGACAAATCATTATCTTAAACCATATGAAGAAATATCTTCCTTTTGCTGTATCATCTGTTCTGTTGATTCTTGTTACGTTTGTAGAATTTGTAACAATTCTCAGAACAAATTTTGGAATGTTTGTCTATACGCTGGATGACACCTATATCCATCTCTCCGTCGCCGAAAACATCGGTCGGGGATCTTACGGTATCAATCCGGGAGAGTTCGCTTCAGCGGCATCGAGCATCATTTGGCCGTTTCTATTGGCGCCGTTCACGTACTTTTCATTCGGCCTCTATATCCCTTTGTTGCTGAATATTTTTTTCCAAATCGGGACACTCTATGTCCTTTGGAAAATATTCGACCGCGTATTCAATTTTGTAAAACAAAAAGATTTGCTCGTTTCAATTCTTCTTGTTCTTATGATTCCCGCGACAGCTATGGTCGGACTGATCTTCACCGGTATGGAACATTCTCTGCAGGTATTCTCGATTGTTCTGATATTATACGCAATCATACAGGAACTGCACGGAGAATTTGATGCCCGGATCATGATTTCATCGGTCGTACTGGCTTCCATTGTGCGATATGAGAATCTTTCCGTTTGTCTTTTTGCGGCTGCATTCTTTTTTGTACGCGGAAGGAAAAAACAGGCGCTCCTCTCAATGGTTATTGTGATCGCATCACTATTATTGTTCTCCCTTTTCATCTATCTCAACGAAGGCTCATTCCTGCCTTCATCCGTCATGGCAAAGATGAGTGCTATGCGCAGTTCAGCGCTGAATTTTTCAAAAATATTTGAGGTTACACGCTCATCATTCGGAATGCTGTACGTTGCCGCCGTGTTTGTAATTATTCTCATTGCTGTCGTTCAACGAAATGATATTACTGCCGTTGTCCTTGCTGCCGGTGCGGTGTTCATCACACTGCTGCATTTGTCGTATGGAAAGACTCAATATTACGGAAGTTTGTTTATGGACTTCGGATATTACTTCAGGTACGAAATGTATCTTTGGACATTCCTGTTGACGGTGACGATCATTCTGTCGCGGACATTTCTTGTTACGCTATTTAATTATTCT
This sequence comes from uncultured Ignavibacteriota bacterium, assembly GCA_903958625.1. Lineage (GTDB taxonomy): Bacteria > Bacteroidota > Ignavibacteria > UBA10030 > UBA8401 > UBA8401. The sequence continues at coordinate 29,612 of CAJBTU010000003.1, forward strand.
AAATCTCTTTTTATTGTTCTTCTCACGGTCACGGAAATTGTTTTCTGCGGCAGGGCAAATGTGATGCTGTTCTCCATTCCATTAGCATCAAACAACGTCTTTGAACAACATGTGCAGATCCACGATTTTGTTGCCCGGTTCTATCGGAAACCGGTTGCCGTGCATGATATTGGCTGTGTTTCCTATAACAATAACAATTATGTGCTCGACCTGTGGGGTTTAACATCGAAAAAGGTTTTCAACATCAGAAAGTCCAATGCTGGAAAGAGTGAATGGCTGGATTCTCTTGTTACCGCAAAGAATATTTCGCTGGTAATCATTTATGATGTGTGGTTCCCCCGCCATCCTGCGCATTGGACAAAAATTGCTGAATTAACCTTAACAAAACCGGAAATTACGGCATCCGAGAATGTCGTATCGTTCTATGCGGTCAATAATACGGAAGAGACCGTACAAAAATTAAGGGCATTCCGGAATGAAGTGCCCTTAAAAGAAATGCTGCGCATCCTTAATTAATAACGCCCGTTATTTCACCAGCCACAGACTCAATTCCGGCACATAGGTAATCAGGATCAATGCGATAAAAAGGACGAAGATGAACGGAAGCGTTGCGACCGCAACTTGTCCGATGGACCGCTTGAACCGGAAGCTTGCCATGAAAAGATTCAACCCGATCGGCGGCATAAGATAAGCGATCTCAAGATTCGCAAGAAAAATGATGCCGAGATGGATGGGATCGATGCCGTATTGTTTTGCCACGGGAACGATGAGCGGAACAACAACGATGGCGGAAAAGATTTCCATCATCATTCCGATGATGAGCAGGAAGACATTAAGGATCATCAGGAAGAATACCTTACTGCTGACGACCTGGCTGATATACTCAAATAATTTTTGCGGAACCTGCTGATCGATGAGGTAACTTGTCAACCCCATCGCGCAGCCGAGGATCATGATAATAGCACCGACAAGTACCATGCTCTCTTTCATCACGCGCGGCACATCGGTAAAAAATTTTAGGTCCTTGTAGATGAACACTTCTACCACAAACACGTAGAACGCCGTCACCGCCGCCGCTTCGGTTGCCGTGAACAATCCGCCGTAGATTCCGAAGATGATGAAGAACGGAAGCGGAATCTCCCACGCGATCCCCTTAATAGCTGCCCACGCTTTTTTTGCATCGAACGGATGACGCGGAACATGCGCCTTGCTCCCCTGCTGAATGCTGTAGAGCGCCACCACCAGCATCAGGATCACCCCGGGAACAATTCCCGCTTTGAACAATGCATCCACAGAGACTTCGGCAAATGTGCCATAGAGGATGATGGGAAGCGAAGGGGGAAATAACAAACCCAAACTGCCGGAAGTTGTGACAAGTCCCAGCGCAAATTTTTCAGAATATTTTTCCGAGATCAGGATCGGGAAAACCAGCCCTCCTAACGCAACGATCGTTACGCCGGAACCTCCCGTAAAGGCCGTAAAGACCGCGCAGCTGATAAGAACAACGATCGCGAGACCCCCCGGCATCCATCCGATCAGCGCCTGTGCCAATGCAACGATCCGCAGAGGGGCTTTGCTTTCCGCAAGGAAATATCCGGAAACGGTAAAAAGCGGTATGGCAAGAAGCACCGGCTGACCGGCAAGACGGTACAGTTCTATGATAACCGCCGCCGTATCGATCCCCTCTTTGGAGAATCCGAACATCGATATCGCACCAATGATCGTGAAGAGCGGTGTGCCGATAAGAACAAGTAGAACGAGTCCGAGTGCAATAAAAAGAATAGACATCAGTGTTTTGCCTCCTCGGTATTCCAATTCCCCTGCAGCATTTCAACGCTCCAATTCAGCGCACGCACGAAAAACCGGAAGGAGAGCAAAGCATAACCAACGGGAATGATGATGATAAAATACCAGCTGGAAAGTTCCAGAATGAGCTTCGATCCGGATTCGATCTCAAGCTGAACAAACGAGATCGATGCCTGCATCAGCAGATAACAGATGATTGCCGCAAAGAGGCTTGTGATAACGAAGAATATTTTACGCGGCCGTTCCGGCACCAGTTTGCTCACGAATTCGATGCGCAGGTGGCGTCCTTCCCCTGTTGCGATCACTGCGCCGAAATAGCCTACCCATAAGACAAGATGGCGCAGGAAAATATCGCCCCACTCAATGCTCGATTCAAAGAAATTCCGGAGAATGACCTGACCGAACGCCATCACGATCATAATGCCGAGCAGCGACACCAGCATCCATCCGGAGATACGTTCAAGCCATTTGTCGATAAGAAGAATTGGTTTCATTATTTATTTCGCAGTGATCGATACATAATTATTTATTTTTCGCCCGGAAATCAGCGAGCGCTTTTTCCACGCGGTTCAGCAGATCTTCCGAATACAGTTTCCCGGCTAGGGAACGGCGCGCTTTGCGTCCGATCTCATCGTACGATTTCAATTCGGTTGCATCCGGTTTATTGAATGTCATCTTGTTCTTTTTTAATGTCTCAAGCGATTTAATATTGTCTTTACGGCTTTGCTCGGTCAGCTTGCGCATGTATGCTTTCCCGTGTTTCAGCAAAATCTGCTGAAGATCGGCCGGAATCTTGTCGAAATCGCGTTTCGAGATCACCACGGCGCCGGACGCATTGGTCAGCGGATAGTCCATTAAATTGCTGGTCGCCGAATTCCATTGCAGTGAAACGATCGCCAGCGGCGACGCATAGGCGCCGGTGATCAATCCCGTCTGCAGTGACGTGACCACGTCGGTAATGGAAAGCTGTATCGGATTGATACCGATCGTTTTGAATGTTGCATCGGCAACAGGATCCCCTTCCCACTCCCACATTTTTATGCTGTGAAGATCGCTGATCTTCATCACCGGTGTTTTGGAAATGATGTACACCGAACCGACCTCGGCCCAGCCGAGCAGAACGAATCCACCATTTTGAAATTCGTTGTTGAATTCCCCGTCGAACTGTGTTACGATTTGATCCACTTCTGCGGAATTCTTGAAAAGGAACGGCGCATCGAGCACCCGTGCGGACTTCGCGATCTCGCCGATGCCGAATCCGGTGATCCCGGCGCTGTTAAATTGTCCGAGACGGATCTTGCGCATCACATCCTTTTCGTCGCCGGCTACGCCTCCGGCATAGATGCGGAAACCAAGTTTGCCGCCGCTTTCCTTCCGCACGGCCGCATCATATTCTTTCATGATGTTGATCCACGTGCTCCCTTCGGGGGCAAGCGTTGCGAATTTAATGACATATTCCTGGGAGTACGACACAGTGATCAGTACTATTAGAGCAATAAACAATAATGTTTTTTTCATGATATTTCTCTGTTCCGTTTTTGTCGCGGTGATAAAAAATTAGAAGAATAACTCATCGACGCGTTCGGCGAGTTTTTTTGCTTTTCGTTTTGCGATGGCGTTCACCAGGCGTTGTTCCGGCAGATCATCAAGAGGGGTTTCATCAATGGTTGTGAGCAGTTTCTCAAACAGTGCCCTGTCCTGCATTTGCACGCAGTAGCTTTTCGCCATATACAGATGCGGCAGAACGAACTTATTCTTGCCGATCTCGAAACATTTTTCAAAATGATAACGGGCACTATCCGGTTTTCCCCCAAGATTCTTCGGCGTCGTGGCCAGGATCGCCGCAAAATAGAGATGGGCGCTTCCGTAGAAATATGTTTCATCGTTCTTCAGCACAAACTCCATCATTGCATTCACTTTCGGAAGATCGCCGAGCACCGAAGGATCGGAGATGCTGATATTGATCAGGTTTCCCCACGCATTTGCCGTCCAGAAGATCATCGGCACATCATCTTTTCCGAACTGATCGAGGCTCTTCTTAAATGCCGCCTGGTCTTGGTCGAATGCCTGAAGAAATTGCTTGTTTTTTTTCAGAGTTTTCAGTCCGTAATCACGAGCGCGGGCATAGAGCACTTTCGCCCGTTCTGCATCGACATCTTCAACAAATCCCAGCGTATAACCTGTATATCCTTCCGTAAGAAGGAACGCCAGATGATCGTCATCCTTGTCTTTAGCGCGATATAAAGCTTCCAGTAATGTCAAATTTCCGGGAATGGCTTTTTCTGCAAAGTCGAGATCGCTTTCTTCAAAAATTGCTCCGAGACCGTAATCGACGATGTTCGTTGTAGCATTCACGGCAACGGTATTGACAACGCCGCACGACCAATGAATGAGCGTGGAGAGTAACAGGGCAAAGAATGAGAATTGTTTCATAGTGTTTGAAAATAAAAAAATGTTGCTCTATATCCAAGGTGGAATATGCGCGGTAGAATGAAAAATACTTAACGTTTTTCGATCTTTTACCGCCGGGAACACTTGCTTCCTTCTTTCTATTCGGGTACTTTTATCCAAGTTCTATTGTTCCGCATTGCCTCCTGTTCGATCGATGGCATACTGAAACCGGAATGAAATGGGACATGCTTTTGATGAAACACCGCATGAATAGAAAGACTCTATGAAAGAACACAAAACAAAGATCCTGATCATTGAAGATGAAAAAAAGATCTCCGCGTTGATCCGCAAAGGACTGGAAGAAGAAAAATATTCCGTGGATGATGCTTTCGACGGCGAGAAAGGAGAACAACTTGCCGTAAAACAGCATTTTGATCTCGTCATTCTGGACATCATGCTTCCAAAAAAAGACGGGATACAGGTCTTGGAATCATTACGCAAAGCGAACAACGAAACACCCGTGCTGATGCTGACGGCAAAAGGGACCGTTGAAGACCGCGTGAAGGGACTTGATACGGGGGCCGATGACTATCTGGTAAAACCATTTGCGATCACCGAACTTCTTGCGCGTGTCCGATCCCTGTTGCGCAGAAAAAAGGGGGCGGAAAAATCCGCAACAACGCTTACCATTGCAGATCTGACGCTGGATCTTGTCTCGCGTAAAGTGATCCGCGGAGGAAAACTGATCGACCTGACATCCAAAGAATTTTCCCTGCTCGAATATTTCATCCGCAATAAGAATAAGACATTGAACCGCTCCACCATCACCGAGCATATCTGGAACTACAATTTCGATACCGGCACAAATATTATTGATGTGTATATTAACCACCTTCGCACAAAAATAGACGGCGGATTCTCTTCCAAATTGCTTCATACGATCCGCGGCGTCGGATATGTCTTGAAGGACCGTTAAACAGCCATGAAGAATCTTCGGCGCTCAATACGATTCAAACTTACGCTCTACTATTCGCTGATCGTCGGCGGCACATTGCTGGGATTTGCGCTGGCTTCCTACTATTATACGGAACAGAACCTGCTGGCAAGTCTTGACCGGTCGTTATATAATGAAGTGGTGTGGCTGAAGAATTTTATCGAACCGCGCGCAAGCAAAGTGAAACTCAAGAAACAGCGGATCATTCCGAAACAGCAGGCGGCAAACGAAAAAAAATCTCCGACGCAATCGGTCAGAAAATCCGATGAAATTGAGATCGTCAACATCGATTCAACCGATATCGAATTCGACGCGATCTGGAACCAGATCTACGAACATACTCTTCTGACGCCGAAAAAACAGATCATTCAGATCAAAGACCGGAACGGCGACGTTCTGTATAAATCCGGATTGGGAAAAGAGGATATCGCGTTCGACGATGTTCCGCAGGACATCACCAAGCTCGTCACTATTTGGAATACCAAAGGACAGCCGCTACGGCTTGCCGTCAGCCAGGACCGGACAATGAAGGTGTACGTTGCCTATCCCATTTCAGAGATCAACGAAGTGCTGAGCAATCTCTTCTTCATCTTCATTTATCTGATCCCGGTTGCCGTGGTCATTTCTGTCGGAGGGGGCTGGTTCCTTGCAACCCGTTCGTTTAAACCGGTGGATGATATTGCGCGGACCGCCCGTGCGATCACCGCTCACAACCTTGATCAGCGCATCCTCTCCTCCGGCGTCGACGATGAATTGGGGAGGCTTATTGCAACATTCAACGAGATGATCAGCCGGCTTCAGCTCTCCTTCACTCAGATCCAGCAGTTTTCGAGCGATGCTTCGCATGAACTGCGTACGCCGCTGACAATTATGCGCGGAGAACTGGAACTCGCATTGCGTTCAAAAAAACATTCCTCCGAGGAATACCGTAAAGTGCTTTCCAGCGCACTCGAAGAAACAATGCACATGACGGTCATAACAGAAAATCTTCTGACAATGGCCAAAGCGGACCGAGGTTTGACCAATTTTGCAACGGACGATGTTTGGCTCAGATCGATCGTTCAGGAATTGTTTGAAGACTGTGAAATCCTTGCTGAACGAAAGCATATTTCCGTTAAGCTGGGAACGCTGGACGACGCTCTGGTTGTCGGCGATATTGTCCGGCTGCGTCAGCTACTCTTGAATCTGATCGACAATGCCGTAAAATACACCCCCGAAAAAGGAAGCATCGAGATCTCTCTGTTCCGCGAACAACGGCTGGCAAAGATTCGTATCAAAGATTCAGGCGTCGGGATACCGGCGGAAGACCTTTCGAAGATCTTTGACCGTTTTTACCGTGTCGATAAGGCCCGTTCCCGGGAACAAGGAGGAAGCGGACTCGGACTCTCCATATCAAAATGGATCGCCGACATTCACGGCGGAACAATCTCGGTGGAAAGTGAAGTAAACAATGGAAGCATCTTTACGGTGACATTGCCTCTCAAATACCAAGTGTCATAGTATCCTATCAACAATAATTTCTCTCGCAACATTGCATCTTGCTATGTGATTGACTATTATTTTCGGACTGATTTCATCAACACAGGAGAAACGCATGTCAACGGAACCACAGAAGACAACGCTTGCCCGCCGTTTAACGCTTACCAATGCCGTTATGGTCGTCATCGGTTCCGTTATCGGTTCCGGGATATTTCTCACACCGCAGAATGTTGCCGCCCATGTTGATGTTCCGGGATTGATGATCGGCGTCTGGATCCTGACGGGGTTACTCACGCTCGCCGGCGCACTGACAAATGCGGAGGTCGCCAGTTTAATACCGGAAGCGGGAGGTCAATACGTATTCTTTCGCGTTACGTTCGGACAATTGACCGCTTTTTTGTACGGCTGGACAACATTTATCGTGTACCAGACGGGATCCATTGCGGCAATCGCTGTCGCCTTTGCAAAATATCTCGGGTATTTCGTCGATCTCCCGCACCTCGGACCGGAGCTTGAAGCATGGCAGCTTCCGCTGCTTGGAAATATTTTTCCGTTGAAAAATATCGGCGTCACCATGGTCGCCATTCTTGCCATCATCACCGTGACAACAATCAATTATTTCGGGGTGCAGTTCGGCGGGATGATCCAGAATGTCTTCACGATCCTGAAGGTGGTAGCGATCGGCGCGATTATTGTTCTTGCGTTCTCTTCGGGAAAAGGGAATGTCGATAATTTCTTTCCTCTGTGGGGTATGCCCTCCTCCGGTTCGCTGCTGGCTGCCGTCGGTATTGCGATGATCGCAACGCTCTGGTCGTACGACGGATGGAACTCGCTCACATTTTTAGCGGGTGAGGTGATAGAGCCGCAAAAGAACATTCCGCGCGCACTGATCATTGGAACGCTTTCGGTCATTCTTATTTACGTTACAACGAATCTTGCATATCTGTACATTCTTCCGATCGGTCAGATCGCGCAATCCAAACTTGTCGCCGCCGATGTCATGAATGCGATCTTCTCCGGTTGGGGTGGCGCGATTATTTCTGCGATGGTGATGATCTCAACATTCGGCACGGTGAATGCATCGTCGATGACCACCGCCCGTGTTTTCTACGCAATGGCAAAAGATAAAATGTTCTTTAAGCAAATGGCCGATGTTCATCCGAAGTTCCGCACGCCGAACAAATCCCTCGTCATTCAATGCACCTGGGCATGCATCTTATGTCTGACCGGAACGTACGATCAGATCTTTACGTACGTGATCTTTGCAGGGTGGATCTTCTATGCCCTCGGCGGAGCCGCGGTCTTCATATTACGCAGAAAACAACCCGATGCGGTACGGGCATACAAAGTTCCGTTTTATCCCGTCATTCCCGTTCTCTTCATTATTGTTGCAACGTGGTTTGTGTTTAATACTATTGTTCAGCAAACAGCAGATTCCATGGTTGGATTATTCCTGGTTGCGGCAGGAATTCCGTTTTATCTCTACTGGAAGAAACAGATGATGAACGCCTAATACCGGTAAAAGTAGCTGCCAACAAAAAACCCGTTCCGATGATACCGGAACGGGTTTTTTATTTACGGACAATTTATTCTTTAGAAGTCTCCGCCGAGCGAAAAATAATATTTCGGAACCGAAAACCCTGCACCGTTATACGACCATGCTACATCAATCTTCAGTGGAAGTCCGAACAGGAACATCCGAACTCCCATACCCGTGCCGATCAGCAGGTCTTGCGTAGCGCTTTTTCCCTGAGAATCCTTTCCAAATCCGCGGAAGGCTTTCTCTCGTGTCCAGGAGGAACCAACATCGAGAAATGTTGCACCGGTAATATTGCCAAGGGCAATAGGAAGGCCGCCGGTCACCAGATATTGGATGAACGGATACCGCAGTTCATAATTCATCAGCGCGAACTTTGTTCCGTTCTTCACGTTGTAATTGAAGCCGCGCATCGGCAGCGCCGGTGTTAGGAAGGCAAAATCTTCGATGTTGACGATCGGAATGCCGCCGTTCTCGAATTCCCGGTTGATCCATCCGTCCGTTCCGCCAATGAAGAACCGTTGAGCATTCTTTCCAACGCTGACTCCGCCGGAATACCGCAGGACGAATGAATAGTTCTTCCAGAATTTGAAGTATGTCCGGTAATCCGCCGTATAGGTCTGAAAGTCCAGCGAATTGCTCCCCAACTTCGGACTGATCATGGCGTTGATATTGTAGCGGGAACCGTTGTTCGGAGAAGTGTATCCCCACAGCGTATTGTCGTGAACAAAACTTACCGTGGGAATAATGAGTTCCCTCTTCTGGTTCGGACTGGCCGAGTATTCAAGATTTTCTCTGAGCAGATTCATCCAGGAAATTCCAAACTCGAACCGGTTGAAACGGTCGAGAGGCATCGATGCCGTTCCGGCTATTCCCCACGTGCGGAAACGATAAAGTGCTATACCGAACGCATCCTCAAGATACAGGAACCGCGCACTGTGATATCCCTGAATTCCATAGTCGATGAATGCCGGCAGATAATAGTAGGCAAGCACATAGTCGCTGTTCTTCAGATCGAGAAGCAGATTGGTAAGGAAATAGATCTGATGATCGCCGAGCATATCGCTGAACGCCATCATCGTTGTTCCCTGAACACCGTAGAACGTACTGAATGCCGCATTTCCATACACGATATCCGGCGAAAAATTCAGCTTATATTTGTTGACAACAAAATTGCTGTCCTCATCCATATTGCCGGAAATGGATAGCGATTTTGTGCTGAGTGCCGGAACATATTCCGATTCTTGCGGTTTGGCCGCATCATCGTTAAAGATGTAATGGTTAAAGTCGATACGGACATTGTCGCCGTACACATTTGTCGTATCACTCTTTGTTTCGGTCACTGTCTGCACGGAGGACGAATCAATTTTTTTATTCACCAAACGGTTCTTCCGCTTCACATATTCCGTCGGTTCGATCTGAGCGCTGTCAAATTTTTTTTCAAACGGCGTCTTCAGCAGGAAGATATCGAATCCAGCCTGATCCAATGCCGAAAATGCGAGTTTATTCCCGTCGGACGAAAGTGAAAGCTGATAGACGCCGGTGATCGAGTTTGTGATCGGCCTGTCCTGCCCTGTCACAAGATTCCGCTCATACACGTTACCGTTGCCGTTCCGATCGGACACATACAATAATTTCTTAGCGTCGGCCGAAACAACAGGAGATGTCTCGTCGCTCTCTTCGTCGTTCGTAATGCGCAAGATCGCACCGCTGGCCACATCGAGCGAATACAGATCCAGTTGCTTATACCGGGAGCGGACAATTCTAAAATTCGCCGGAAGCATGTTCCGCGAAAGATTGTCGCCGCGATCCGAAACAAAAAATATCGTTTTGCCGTCAGGCGACCATACCGGGTCGGAATCGGAGAAAATGTCTTCCGTAAGATTCTTCAGTTCTTTTGTTGCAATATCATAGGTATAAATATCGGACTGATACGATGTGTTTCCGACAAAAACAAGCTTGTCCCCGGAGTGCGACCAATCAACCGTGAATATCCCTTCCAGGTCGATGGCGATCTTTTCTTCATCGCCGCTGCTTACATCGATCAGATAGATCGCATCACGCTCACCGCTCTTTGCCGAAAGGGCAATTTTTTTTCCGTCCGGCGACCAGCACATGCCGGGGGTGAGCAGATGGAGTTCCTCAAAATTCTTCGTCCTCTGCCCGTCCACCAGTTTCGTAACTTTGTTATCGATCGTGGACATGATATAGACGTCGAAATAATCATCCCTGTCCGAAATAAAAGCCACCTTATCACCCTGCGGTGAAATTGCGGGACTGGTGTTATAAAAATTGTTTTCTTTCACGTGATTGGTCAAACGGCTCGCAAAATCCTCCGGTTCTTCCCGTTTAGCAACATCGGGCCAGTAGAGAACCTTCTGCTCTTTGTGCCACCGTTCGGAAAGTTCTTCCACGGTCAACCCAAGTGCGCTTTTGAATCCGGCATCCACATTGCGCAGACTCTTCACTCGGTGCAGAATTTCGGCGATCTTCTGTTCCCCGTATTTGTTGGCGATATAATAGAACACGGATTGACCGCCGCGATAGGCAAAATACCCGCCGAGCATTTCGATGGGAGGAAGATATGTGTGGATCGTGGCATCGCGCATGAACATATCGGAATTCGTATCCCATTTCAGCGCTTCGTATTCCGCAAAACCTTCGCTGATCCACATGGGAAGCTGCAGGCGGATATTGTTCGAAATGATGGATTGGATCGAACCGCCGTAGAACATGTCGTTCATTACGGCATGCACCAGTTCATGATGGATCACATGCCGGAACTGGCGGTAACTTCCTTCGAACGGAAGGACGACGCGGTTTTTAAACAGCTCCGTAACACCGCCGATCCCCTCTTCCATATATTCTCCGACAACATTGGTCTGCTGGAAATCGTTGTGCGAATTGTATACCATAATGGCAATGCGGTTGTTCAATTGATACCGCATTGTTGTACTGATGGACGTATAGGCCGACTCCGCCGCAATCGCCGTAAAGTTGGCGATGGATGCACCGCCGTCGTAGAAATAGATATCAAAATGGTTCGTTTGAATGAACGACCATTTGAACGGCTTATATTGCACCTTATTTTTTCCAAAGTTCCCGTCCTGCCCAAAAAGCAATGCTGAGAACAGAACGATACCGATGAATATTTTTTTCATTCCTACCCCGTTGGTTCTTCTTCTACAAATAGAACACATCCGCAAGCACGTTAATTCCTGCGCTGTTTTCCTTTTTTTCTTTTTCCGCCCTCTTTAATATCTGTTTCCGCAAGAACAAAATCAATCTGCCGGCGTTCCGGCGTCACTTTTGCCACCTTTACCGTTATGGAATCGCCGAGACGAAGGCGTTTTCCTTTTCGTTCTCCCACCAGCGAATATTGTTTCTCGTCGAATACGTAATAATCGTCATTCAAATCGCGCACATGCAGCATTCCCTCAACAAGAATGTCGTTGATCTCCACAAAGACGCCGTATTGAATGACGCCGGAAATGATCCCTTCAAACTCGGCGCCGAGATGCTGACGCATATATTCCACCTGCATCACCTTCACGGAATCGCGCTCCGCTTCCGCGGCAACTTTCTCCCGTTCCGAACAATGCTTGCACATTGCCGGCAGTTCCTTTTTCATCGACTGCTTTCTTTTTTCATTCATCCCCTCAGTGTAATCCCACAGAAGGCGGTGAACCAGAAGATCGGGATACCGGCGTATCGGCGAAGTGAAATGGGAATAAAACTCGAACGCCAGGCCGAAGTGCCCGATGTTGTCGGTCGAATAGACTGCTTTTGCCATGCTTCTCAGCGCCACTTCGCTGATAAGATTCTCTTCTTTCGTTCCCTGGATCTCAACAAGAAGGCGCTGCAATTCCTTAGACGAAGATGATTGCGTAATGTTTAATTTATGTCCGAACTTTCTGACAAATTCTTCAAGGGTCTTGAGCTTTTCCTTGTCCGGCTGGTCGTGAATACGATAGACGAACGGAAGTATCTCCCCATCTTTTTGCAGTGTAGAGATATAGGTTGCAACCGTTTGATTTGCCAGCAGCATGCATTCTTCTACCAATTGATGACTCTTCAAACGCTTTTTAATGAAGATGTCGGCCGGTTTTCCTTTTTCATCGTACGTAAACTTTGCTTCGGGCGAATCAAAGTCGAGGCTGCCGTTCTTCATCCGGTTCTTCCGCAGCGTTTTTGCGGCGGTCCAAAGATGTTTCAGTTCATCCGAATATTCTCCCGATCCGGCATCAAGAATCTTTTCCGCTTCTTCATACGAGAATCGTTTATTCGAATTGATCACGCTCCGCGCAAACTCATATTTCCGCACTCTTCCTTTTTCCGTCACATGCATGAAGACGGTATAGGTCAGACGGTCCTTGTGCGGTACGAGACTGCAGATATTGTTGGAAAGTTTTTCCGGCAGCATGGGAATTACCTGATTGGCAAGATACACGCTTGTTCCGCGCGCGAACGCCTCCTGATCCAATATGCTCCCTTCGGTCACATACGCACTCACATCGGCAATATGAACACCGATCCGGAAAGAACCCCCTTCCAGCATTTCGATTGAAAGAGCATCGTCAAAATCCTTGGCGTCATGCGGATCGATGGTAAGAACAACGGTCTTGCGGAGATCAAGGCGACGAGCGATCTCTTCTTTCGGAATTTCTGACGGAATACTTGCCGCAGCCTGTTCCACTTCTTTGGGGAACGATGTCGGCAGGCGGTACGTTTGGATCACCGAACGCAGTTCGACGAACGGATCGCCGGCCGCGCCGAGCGTAGAAATGATCCGGCCTTCGGGATTTTTGTACGGATCGTCCCATTCCAGCAGTTCCACTAGAACTTTATCGCCGGACTCCGCACCGTTCAAATCTTCGGGAGCAATATAAAAATCGCGCTTTACCGTCGGATCGTCGGGAAGAACAAAATAAAAATTCTTACTCTTCTGCAGCGTTCCGCCGAACTGTGTGTGAGCGCGGGAGAGCACATTCAGCACTTCACCCGTATCCGGCGTTCCTTCACTTTTTTTGGATTTTTTTGAGACGAAGACTGCCGCTTCAACAACATCACCATTGAACGCCGTATGGAGCGACTGCTTATCGATAATGATCTCACCGCGCGCAGTGGTAACGACACCGTTTCCGCGTTTGTCAATTTTTACCGTTCCCTGAATCCGGTTGGAGGTGGAAGCGATGTGATATCCCCGTTGTTTCGTCCAGGTCAACACACCTTCATCGACCATGGCATGAAGAACGTCGCGGAGATCCTGAAATTCGTCCTCTCCCGACATCCGGAATACTCTTCTCAGCTGGCGTGATTTGAATCCATCTTTCGAGCGCTTGGAAAGATAGGCGATGATCTGATCGCGAAGTTGATTTGTTTTCATAGTATTTTTTTTAGAATGAAAAGCGATAGAAAACACGGGCGCCGAGAATTGCGTTCGCTTTTATTGCATAGTCGGAATTCTCAATTTTTCTCTCGACTTCAAACATGAAATTACGGTTCTGCCGGCCAAGCACCGGCACCTGAATGCTGATATTCGTATTGTTGACATCGTTAAAGACGCGCCCGCCGACATTGAACACGGCATCCAACAACTCGCCGGTGATATTGATGTCGGTTTCTGTTGTCACGTTGCGCAGCTCCACGCGTTTCACGAACGGAATATCATTTTCTTTGATGAAGTCCATAACAACACCGGAAAGCAGACTGTTGATGAATGTTCCGCCGATCGCTTCCGTCAATTGGTTCCCCAGCCGATTCCGGTCATAGGTGGATAATTCTTCCCGGAATTGGCCGGATTTGTTGGAAGACGAAGTAAGTAAAAATGCAATGGCATCATTTTCTACGTCGCCCAGCCTCGGTATTTCCCTGCCGCTTAAATCGATTGTCGCCAGCCCGATCTTTAGTTTCGGCGAGAGCCGGTTTCCGGTGATCGCCAGCGAGACCACGACCTTTTCGGGCGGTTCCTTGCAGTCCCCTTTATCGAGGTCGGGATTTTTACAATGTGTGCCTTCATATTTTGCGAGAATATTCAATTGCGGATTCTGCGGATCTCCCACAAACGTCAGCGATCCTGTTGCTTTGAATTCCTTGTAGAACTTATAGTTTGAACCATCGCCGACATTGATCGTTCCGGTAAGCTGCTGACCTGCTTCATCTTTTTTCAGCACCATCTTTCCGTTCAGTTCGGCATATAATTCTTCATACGCTCCTGCATCGGCACTGAAGATCATTTGCACGCGGACATTCCCCTGAGTTTGTATCGTCAGTTCGTAACCGAATCCGTCAAGGAACGTCCGCTCGCTGCTTTGTGATTTTACGGCCGGCGCCGTAATCTGAAGGAGCTTTTGCACCACGGCCGTATCCACGAACAAACGGGTCGTATCATCAACAAAGATCACGTCCTCAAAGCGCGCCGAAGAGAATGAAGCAGATTGCTGTGTGGGCGGGAACGTGATGAACGCATCCTGAACCAGCACTTCCCCGATGATCCGTGAACGTTCAAATGATCCTTCAAATTTTATTCCGGTCTCCCCCGTTCGCGCGATCAATTTCCCGAAGAATGATTGACCCGGAGTGCGCGAAGCATCGGTGAGCACAAGTAATTCTCCGTTCATATTAAGATGATATTCGGAAGGAGCAAATCCTTTCAGATGAATGAATCCTCCTACGGCCATGGATCCGTCGGTATAATCCCTGGTGCTATTGCTGATCTTGAAATCGGGAAACCTTATCTTTTGGCTGTCCAGAGCGATTTGGCCGGCAACATTGTATTCAATACCGGTCATCTCCAAACGGAATGATCCCTCACGCAGCTGCAGCGAACCATTCATTAAGGGTGCATCAAGCGAACCGGTAAGATTGACCGCTCCGTCAGCTTTCCCGGACATACGATCGATCTCCGGCACGAAGATGTCGAACATTCCAACCGGCAGATTGGCGGCTGTCAATTGAACATCCATCCCCTGTAAATTTGTCCGTTCTTCTACCGCCGTAAAACTGAGGTCGATCGGCACGACACCTTCAAGTTCAAAACTGGTCAGTGTATCCGTTTTTTGTTTGTTATTCAACTCTATCTTTATTCCTGCTTTTTTCTTCGCATAATTCAATACGCCATCAAGATCACCAAAACTGCTGTTACGGTAAGAGATATCCTTCCCTTCCAGCTGCGAAATAATGATCGGGCTCTCAACGGTTCCGGTTATTGTTACCGCTCCGTCGATCGTACCACCCAAAGCAAACGCCTGTTCTCTGAATTCGTGAGAGGTGTTGACAAAAAAGATATCGGATAATGCAAAATTCTTGATGGATGCGTTCAACAAAATCGCTCCACGGTAATCATATGTTCCTTTTACGACGAACTTTTCTTCACCACGGATAAAAACCGATGAGTCGATGGTGATGCCGTTCTGCGTTTCGGAGAGAACAAACGGGGTCATGTTTTGGATCGAAAAGCCCTGGTATTTTGCATAGAATCCGGAAATTATAAAACGATTCTCAAGATCCGACACTTCAATTTTTCCGTCCACCGCTGCGCTAACCGTGGTATCGATGTCGGTTGCGGCAAAATAGTTTCCTTTTTGATCGTGGAAATCAAAATCGAGTTTCATTAAACGAAAAGCGGTATTGTTCACCTTCAGTTCATCCCCCGTGAACTGTATGTTCACTTTGAGTGAATCATTCGGCGAGATCAGCTGCGGCGGAGAGATATTTTCCAGCGTATAATCAAGACTGGCATTGCGCAGCCGTATGTTTGCCGATGTATCAGCATAACTGCCGCGGGTAAGTTGAATGGTGCCGGAGGAGGAGGAATATACAGTGTCGCTATGAATTATTCCTTTCGCCGTTCCAACAAGGTCCAGTTCCGGAAACCGGAAGAATATCGACAGCGGTTTCAGGTTCTTCATCTGCAGATCGTAAGAAAGTGAGCTTTCCTTCAGCGGATAGGTATTTTGTTTTTCTACGGTATCCTTTTGCACCAGCAGTGTTGAATCGATGATCCCCCGTTGATAAGCATACACTTTCTCAAAACCGGCAAGATGTGTCTGCACATTGTTCACAATATCGCCGATGGTGAATTTTCCCTTCACCTCGCCGTCAACCAAAGGGGACCGCACAACAAGATGATCAGTATTAGTGGAATCCTTCAGCCATTTCAATATGACCTGGGCACTGTCGAACGACATTCCATTGAAATTTGAACGATGAATATCGATCCTGGTATCGGAAACATTATTAAAGAGCGATATCCCTTTCCCGGAACGTTCGATATCGAATGACAGGTCCGATGTATAATACTCATCCCGAACGATCGGACCAAGATTTAACCCGCGCACTTTTCCCGAAAGGACATACTCCGGAATGTTTTCATCCTGAAAATCGATCAGTGTTTTCAGCAGGATATTGCCAACGGGTGATTGAACGGCGATATCGCTGTTGATCTTTTTTTCGTTTGCCTTCAGGGAAACCGTGGTCCTGTTCAGCGGAATGTTCCGGAACGTGGAGGAATCTATCTGTATGGTCGCTTCAGCATTCAATGTGCCGAGGGAAACTCCGTCTCCTTCAATAAATATTCGTGTGTTCAAACGGGACGCAAGATCATTCGTGGCAAAGATCTTTTCCAAATTCACATCGTTCCCGGCAAGAATCCCTTTATAGTGAATATTCTCTTCCGTGATCACCATTTGTCCGTCAACGGTAATGGTCCCCGCTGCCGAGGTGATCTTGGATATGGCAAGAAAATCGAGCGGTTTGCCCACAAATTGAAAATCCAGCGTAACAAGACCAATGTCCGAATAGTCCGGAATGCTGTAATACGGCAACAGCGCCGTAACATCCGATGGTTGTATGGTGCTTTTTGTTGAGACAATATTCAAACGCAGTTCTTCCGGTTTATAGACGTTCGATACCGAACCCGAAAGCGAAACCGAGGAACTGCCAAATTGAGCGTTCAAACTTTTCACCGAAATATTCTCGAAGTTCCCCTCCATTTCGCCGTCAAAAAGTACGTTTCCTTCCACAAAATCCAGCGACGGAAGGAATACCTGGATATCTCTTGACAGGATATTTGACGGCAAGACCGCGAGCGTCAAATGTCCCCGGCGAAGATCTTCCGTTTTACTGATCGCGAATGCATCAAGATTATCCATTGAAACGGATGTTTTGATGGATGAACCCGGCGTTGAAATGACAAGGTTTTTAATAGAACTTCGCGTTGAGGTACGGTATAGATCGGCGGAAAGCTGCCGCAGAATGAAATGCTCTTTCGGGGAGACAAAGGAACAATGCGTGATCCCGACATCCAATTTCCGTTCAGAATACATCCCGTGCAAGTCGATATCGATCTTTTCCAGGTCAATATTGCGGTAGTTGATGCTCGGTCTGCCGTTCCGGTCAACGATCGTCCGGTCGAATTCCCCCGTTGAATCGGTAAGATGAAACTTCGCGTTGACGATCTTCACTCTACCGGCCGTGACGATCAGCGACGATTCAGTGGAGTCTTCGCTCGGCGGATTCTTTGCCAGACGGTTCACATTCCATTCGCCGTTTTTCCACCGTGTAAGATTAACGATCGCATTTTCCAGCGTTAATGTGTCAATGGTGATCCTGTTGCTGATAATATCAAACAAGCGGTAACGGACGGAGAGTTTCCCTGCTTCCAGAAAAGGGGCGTGGTCCACATACATCATTACGGTATCAACGGTGAAACCATTGATGAGATTTCCATCGATCTCACCGATGTAGATATCCGCATTGACCTCTTTTGCAAGGTAGGTATATAGTGTTGAACGGAGCGTTGCGCGGAACATCGGGGTTTGTGAGAACAGCGCCAGTCCTGCCGCAAACAGAAGTGCGGTAAGGAAAGAATAGAAAAGTATTTTTGTGACTTTTTTTGTCATTATTTATTTCTTACCGAAACGGCTTACGATTGTTTCGACAATATTCGAGGTGGAGCGGTCCGGCACAAATTCAATCGTCTGCACTTTTCCGCCGGCACGTTCAACAACATCTTTTCCGACGATGGCATCCAGAGAATAATCGGCCCCTTTTACAAGTATGTCCGGCAGAAGAAGCGAAATGATGTTGTAGGGCGTATCCTCTTCAAAAAGTGAAACAGCATCCACGCAGACAAGCTGAGAGAGAATGTATGCGCGGTCTTCCTGTTGTACTATTGGACGAAGTTCCCCTTTGATCCGTTTCACCGATGCATCGCTGTTCATTCCGACGATCAGCCGGTCGCCGAGCGATCTTGCCTGAGTCAGATATTCAATATGCCCGCGATGCAAAATATCAAAGACGCCGTTCGTAAAGACAACGGTGTGCCCCTCGTCTTTCCATAACTTCCGTTGTGCCGCCAGCGATGATTGTGTATAGACTTTTCCCATTAGGCTCGATTTTCCAGGATGGTAGAACGCAAAAGTGCGGGATCGATGGGAATGATGCCGACCTCACCGCAGACAATTCCCCCCGCAACATTTGAAAGCATTGCGGATTCTGCGATGGATCCTCCGGCGCAGAGAACCGCCGTCAATGTAGCAATGACGGTATCGCCGGCACCGGAAACATCGGCAACCTTTCGGGCGTGTGTCGGAATATGCGAGACCGTGCCGTTCTTCTGAAACAGGCTCATTCCTTTTTCGCTTCGGGTCAGCAGAATATTCTCCGCGTTCAACCGCTGAAGAAGAGATTTTCCGGCGGCAATCACTTCCTCTTCCGTCATTAATTTTTGTCCTAGTGCCTCTTCTGTCTCTTTTTTATTCGGTTTAAAGACCGTTACATCGGTATATTCAAAAAAATTATTGAATTTCGGATCCACGGTGATGATCTTGTGATGTTTGTTGGCAAGCCGGATGATCTTGTGGATCAATTCTTTAACGATAACCCCTTTGTTGTAATCTTCGATGATGATTCCGTCGATCGAATCTATGTTCTTTTCCAGCACATCATATAATTTTTGCCGGATGGATTGATCGATGTCCTTTTTCTCTTCGCTGTCGATCCGCACCACATGCTGGTTATGAGCGATCACGCGTGTTTTTACACTTGTTGGACGGCTGGGATCGGTCACGATTCCGTCCGGCGACGTTTTCTGCTGCTGCAATTCGGAACGAAACTCTCGTCCGCTGAGATCGTCGCCCACCACGCCGATTAAAAATGCCGATGCGCCGAGCGAAACAATATTGGTCGCTACATTGGCCGCACCGCCAAGGCGCGAAGTTTCGCTTTCCACTTCCACCACTGGTACAGGCGCTTCGGGAGAGATACGGTTCACTGTTCCCCACACATAGCGGTCGATCATCACATCGCCAACCACGGCGATCCGTTTTGTCTTTAGATTTGATAGAAGTTCATCTATGCGTTGCGGTGTTAAAGAGATCATAGCATCCGATAATTTTTGCATTAATATTAAGAATATAGCCAATAAACCAGCGAGTATCAATTTGGGGGGAAATAATAATCCCCTAAATATTCAAAATTTA
>CAJBTU010000004.1 GCA_903958625.1 uncultured Ignavibacteriota bacterium
ATGGAAATCCATACCAGGGATGCAAATATCAGAGAAAAGAGTATTATTGGAAGTTTTCGATCTTTCATGAAATAAATATAACCAGTGAGCCCAGTATATTCAATGTTTAGCATCAATTATTTTTGTAACTCTCAACATTTTATCCTATTTTCATTCAGTCTTGTTGTTTTTTTAAATCATACCACAACGAATTTATGGCACCCATTAAAAAAGAAAAACCATCAAAACAATCCCACGATTCCGTCGTAATCCCAATAAAATATCAGCACGTAGCGGCGATTGCGGTTATTTTCCTTTCTCTGGTGATCTTCTTTCATGAACTAGTCTTTGAAAGCAAAGTATTTGTTGCGGCAGACAATATTGCTTCAAAAAGTTTCCAAACACTCGTTAAAGATGCTGAAAAGGAAGGCGTTTTCCCTTTATGGAATCCTTATATTTTCTGCGGAATGCCGGGATATGCTAGTTTGACCGTTCATGGCGAACGGTATTTTGATGTAACGGCGCTAATCTTAAATCGCGCCTCTGTATTGTTTGGGTATATCCTCAATAGTCCTGAAGTCGGGTGGGAACTTCTTTATTATTTTCTGTTTGGTGTTGGCGTGTACTGGTTTGTGTATGATAAACTTCATCATAAAATAGCTGCACTTATTGCAGCGCTTGGTGTGATGCATTCGACTTTCATCATCATCTTGGTAATGGTTGGGCATATGACCAAAGTTCCTGTTATAGCGTTCTTCCCATTTATTTTTTTGATCCTTGAACGCCTGCGAGAAAAATTTGATATAGTGCTTTCACTGCTCCTCATCGTTTTGGTCCATTTCATGCTGATTCCGAGCCATATGCAGATGATCTTCTATTGTTATTTTGCCATTGGACTGTATTATGCTTTTTTTCTTATACGTTCGATTATCATCAAAGAAAATTGGCAAGGGATAATACGTTCTGCGGCGATTTTTGGTGCTGCAACCGGTTTGGCATTTGCTATGACGGGGGACCAATACCTCTCAACGTTGGAATATTCAAAATATTCGATTCGTGGTTCCGATCCCATTGTTCGGTCGCAGCAGGCGCAGGAAAAAGGACCAACCAACGGCGGACTCGACTATGAATATGCTACAAATTGGTCATTTTCTCCGGGTGAAATGCTTACATTTTTCATCCCCTCGTCGTACGGATTTGGGTGGTATTCTTATAGCGGCGTGCTTACTCAGAATCAGGAGACACGGCTTAATACGTATTTTGGTAATATGCCGTTCACCGATGCTCCTCAATACATGGGGATTGTCATTCTTGTCTTGGCCGGTATAGGATTTTGGAAGAATAGGCGTGACCCTTTTGTACAATATTCCGGCTTATTGATACTCATCTCTATTCTCATTTCGTTTGGGAAGGAATTTCCGTTATTCTATGACCTGATGTTCAATTATTTCCCAATGTTCAACAAGTTTCGCATTCCTTCCATGATGCTGATTCTTGTACAGATTATGGTTCCGATACTTGCGGCATACGGAATCGCTTCGTTGATGAGCGAAGCCCAAGCGAAGAATCCCCGGCATCGGAAAATATTCGAATACGTATTGATTGGCATTGGTGTTCTATTGATAGCTTCTGTCGTTGCTAAGGACATCTTTATTTCAATCTATGAAATGTTCTTCCCGCAGAAGGAAATCATACAATCCCTTTCTCGATCGTACGGCAACAATCAGATGGTTTTGAGTGAATTACAAAAAGTGATTGCGGGGATGGTTTCCGGGGACATAATATTCGGGTTGTTATTTCTGTTTGTTTCATTGGGAGGAATATATCTCTATCAAACCGGTAAAATTAAAATATCTTTATTGTCCGTTCTCCTTGTCGGTGTTATACTGTTCGATCTTTGGAGAATCAATTATAAGCCGATGGACGCAAAACCGCACAGCGATTCGCAGCAGCTCTTCGCTACCCCGTCGTACGTTTCGTTCATGAAGCAGGATACATCGTTGTATCGCACGCTGGAGTTTGAACAAGGTCAGCCTCCATACAATAACATCCTAGCATACTGGAATGTGCAAAGCGCGTATGGCTATCAAGGTGTCAAAATGAGACAAATTCAGGACGTTTTTGATGTTGCCGGTTTAGGAAATCCGCTTGTCTGGGGATTAATGAACGTAAAATATATCCTATCGGACCGTCCTGACTCAAATCAGGCGCTGATGCCGGTGCATAGTTCAGATGGTAAATATGTTCTGTACAATCGCGCCGAACTACCGCGGGCATTTTTTGTGGATCGGTATGAAGTCGCTAAAGGGCTGGATATCCTTACCAAGATAAAAGAGATGAGTTTCAATCCAAAAGAAATTGCTTTCTTTATGGAAGATCCAAAACTCAATATTGATGCACCGCTTCCTCAGGCTGAAGCGACCTACACCCACTACGGAATACAGGATCTGTCTTTGAAAGTGAAAGCAACAGGAAATAATCTGCTTTTCCTCAGCGAGTCATGGTATCCCGAAGGTTGGAAAGCCTATATTGATGGGAACGAAATTCCGATCTATCGTATCAATTATATGTTTCGGGGTGTTGTTGTTCCCGCTGGAGATCACTCGCTGACGATGAAATTTGAACCGAGAGGTTTTTTTCTTGGGAAAAATCTTAGCTTAGGAATGAACATACTTGTCATGATCGGATTAGGCTATTTTGGCTTTGTCCGGTATTCTAAAAAAAGAAATTCATCAATATCGGCAGTTTGAATTGTTCAATTTTTCCCCAACATTAAAAAAGGCGCTTTCTAACCTCACCTGGTTATCGGTTGACAGGGTCGTTCGTCTATTTGGGGCCGTCATCATTAACGCGTGGCTCACGCGTTATCTCGGTCCGGAGCGGAACGGGATATTTGGTTATGCGCTGGCCTTTGTGGGAATATTTTCACCGCTTGCCGTCATGGGCATGGACAATATTGTCATCCGGGATATTGTCCGTGATCTTCGAAACAAGGACGAAATATTAGGTTCGGCGTTTTTGTTACGATTGATTGCCTCAGTTGTTACTATTTTCCTGGTTGTTGTAGCTATTTTAGTGCTGCGTCCCGAAGATAAAGCGATGCAGGTGATGGTGATGATGCTGTCGGTGGGATTTATTTTTCAATCGTTTGACGTCATTGATTATTGGTTCCAGTCGCAAGTTCAATCGAAATATATTGTCTATGCAAAAAACAGTGCATTTTTTTTGCTTGGAGCAGTAAAAATAATTTGTTTGCTGATAGGCGCCGACCTGTTTGTTTTTGTAGTTGCCAATACTGTTGAATTTATCGTTGCATCGATCGGGTTAATCTTTGTTTATACGCAAACCGGTCAATCCATCCGGCTTTGGAAAATTAAACTGGAAAGAGCGAAAACTCTTTTGCGAGACAGTTGGCCCATCATCATCACTCAATTAGCATTGTTTGCACAATCAAGGATCGATCAGGTGATGATAGGGGAATTCATGACGACGAAGGATGTTGGCTTGTATTCGGCCGCTCAGAAAATATCGGAGCCCCTCAGTTTTATTCCGATGATCATTATCAGCTCAGTTTTCCCGGTTCTGGTAAAAACGAAGGAATGGAGTGAAAAGGAATATTATTCGCGTCTCACGAACTTGTATCGCCTGATGTTCATTTTGTCAATGGCTATATGCATCCCCTTTGCAATATTCAGTAAATCAATTGTTTTTTTATTGTATGGCGATCAGTTCGCTGCATCGGCATGGATTTTGTCTTTTGTTATTTGGACCAGATTCTATGCTTTTTATGGAGTAGCTCGAAGCGTCTATATTTCCGCTGAAAACCTGTTCCGGCATTCACTCATTTCGTCGTTGGCGGGAGTAAGTGTAAGCATTCTGTCCAATTACTTGCTCATACCTAAATTGGGAATATATGGTTCAATTATTTCTACACATTTAGGCTTTCTTGTTACTATTTTTGTGGTGGACGGACTCTCATCTCGCACCAAGGAAAATTTTTCTGCTATGATGAAGGGCGTTTTTACTTTTTATAAATTTCGATTAGCGGCATAAAGTATTATGAAACTGCTCAAACTTATTTATCGTTTCTATATTCTGTTGAAACAACAATACGGTTTAAATATTTTTATCATTGTTTATCGAATGACGGGTTTTGCATTTGATTATATAAAGTATGCATTGCTCGATCGCAATTTGCAATTCTCCTTATCAATGATGGATTGGTATCCCTGTTTAACCGACAAGACGGAAACAACACCGCTCGACCCAGTCTATTTTTATCAAGACGCCTGGGCTGCGGGAAAAATATTCCAGAATAAGCCGAAGCATCATTATGACGTAGGGAGTGCCGCAAAGACCATCGGAATTATTTCACAATTTGTGCCGACCACGATGGTGGATATTCGCCCGATAGAGTTGAAAATGGACAATCTTTTTTTTACAAAAGGGTCGATTCTTGAATTACCGTTTGCCGACAATTCCATTGAATCAATTTCATCGCTTTGTGTAGTAGAGCATATCGGTCTGGGCCGCTATGGTGATCCGCTCGACCAGTTCGGGAGTGAAAAAGCGATCAAGGAGTTAATCCGAGTTACAAAGCCAAATGGTAATATTTATTTTAGCGTGCCGATTGATGAAGAGAACAAAGTGTTTTTTAATGGACATCGAGCTTTTACGACTGAATACATAAAAAAGCTTTTCCTAAAGTGTAAGGTTGAAGAGGAATTATATATTGTCGATAACAAGTTGCGCCCTGATTATATAAAAAGCAAAGGATATGCTGTGGCACTATTCTCAATAAAAAAGGATGGTCTGTAA
>CAJBTU010000005.1 GCA_903958625.1 uncultured Ignavibacteriota bacterium
GGAGAGCATCTCTTTATCCGGTGGACGGTCGATAATTTTACGACTTCGAGTTTCGCGGAAATCACGACATTTGTAGGGAACACCGGTAAAGCAGTAATACCTCCTCAATCCGCCGGTGCAGTGGTAAAGTTTTATGTTTTCACAACGCTTCTCGCGTCCCCCTCTGCTTCCACAATCGACTACCACACGCTGGAATTTGAGAACAACAGTAACGCAAACTATAGTTATGCGGTTTCCAGTAACGGGACCACAACATTCAACACCCCATCCATAGGTACAGGAACACCATTAGCGAACGGATTCAGAGCAAATGAAAAACTGGCAACGGTCAACGGAACCGATTTCTATTTCACGTGGGATGCACAGAATCTCTACGTTGCTTTTTCCGGCGCATGCAACAGCACAACCGACCGTTTCAATATTGCCATCGATGCTGATCCTGCAGGAACTTCGGGCACAACAATGCCTTTCTCCGGTCTTCGGTTTCCTCTCGGCGGACATCTTCCGGATTACATTGTTCAGGTGATTGGAACGGGAAGTGTGTCGTTATTTCAGAATCTGAATGGTTCATGGAGTTCGGCTGCCGCAAACGGATTTGGACAATATGGCGATGGATCGAATGGTTCAAACATGAAAATCAAAATACCGTTCAGCGCACTGCAGGGTGCAACGGGAATGTCCGCCTATTCTCCTGCCAATCCGATCCAGTTCCTCTGCTGGATCTCCGGTGCGTCGCAGGATAAGCCGTACCGCGTTGCACCCGAAAGCAACACGCAAGGAGACCTTTCTCTTACGGTGACAGGACATCGAACATATTATTTCAGTTCTCTCTCGGCGGCAGTCGCTCCTTCGTTGGTCGCTGCAGATTCGGCGCTGACGCTTGTGCCGACAACATTTCTGTTGAATCTTGCGGCATCGGTCGGTTCCGTTAACGACAACAATAATCTTCTCGGTACGGCAGCAGCGGCAACAAATGGATACGATTTCACTTTTGACATACCGAAACCTCCGGCCGCACCGGGAAATTCTTTGCAGATTTCTTTCCCGCATCCGGAATTTTCTTCGTTCCTCGGACCGGATTATTCCAATGACATCAGGGCGGATTTTTCGTCGGCCGGAGCGAATGTTTCGTGGGGTTTTCATATTACCACGAATGTGGCAAACAGCAATGTTACATTTACTGCCGCACCGGACGGACGCATTCCTTCCAATCTTGGAATTTTTCTTATCGATAGCTCAGCAAATGCGAATCTGCTGGTCAATTTGAAGACGGCAAATTTCATTTATAGCTACAATTCGGGTGCTTCCCCCGGCGTTCGAAAATTTGCACTTATTTTGGTTGACACGCTCAACGCAAACATCACGCTATTGTCACCGAACGGCGGAGAGATTTTCCGCTCGGGAACAACGCAGACCATCTCTTTCAGTCGCACCGGTGCAGCGGCGACCGATTCGGTCGTACTCTCCTTCTCTCCCGATAATGGAGTAACCTATTCACAGATTGCAGTTATTCACGGTGGTTCAACAACATACTTGTGGACTATTCCTTCGTACTACTACAATACTCAAGGGAAGATCCGTGCTGTGCTGACCGATGTTCTCGGAAAGTCAGCAGCAGGTTATTCTGCAAATCCGTTCACTATCGTCGGAGATTCACTTGCAGTCACGCTTCAGCAAGGCTGGAATCTTTTCGGATCACCGCTTCCGGGCTTTTATTCTTCTCTATCGCCGCAGCTGAGCAGTGGGGCCGGATTTCTGTTTGGTTTTTCACCCACGGCCGGATATGCAGTCTCCAACGGACTTTCCGACGGAACGGGATATTGGCTTGGACTTCAAAACGCAAAAAAATATTTTGTCAAAGGAATTGCCCATGGGGGCGGAGATTCAGTTGTTCTTCCGGTCGCTCAGGGATTCAATCTTATTTCTGATCCGTTCGTTCTTCCAATCGCGCGCGATGGATTGATCATCACTCAGGGAAGTTCACGTGCAACATTCCAGGGGGCCGTGACAAATGGCTGGATCTCTTCGCAGTTGTACAAGTATTCGTCGGGAAGTTACACCAGCGCCGATACTCTAAAACTATTTGAAGGATACTGGATAGGTGTTCTGCAATCAGGAGTTTCGGTGGTCACGAAGCCCTCCATACCGGTTTCTGCGTATCCAGCACCGACCCGATTGGTAGCCTCCAACACGAAAGATTTTGTGATTCAAATCTCTGCCCAGTTCGGCGGACTGACAGATGAACTGCTGCGGTTCGGAGTTCAGGCAAAGGCCAGCGATAATTATGATGCACTTGATGCGCCGAAGCCTCCCCGGAGTCCGGCGGCGGATTTTATCGAAACATATTTCTTGCGTCCGGAATGGTCGCTTCCTCTCGGCGACCGGATGGCGTACGATATTTTGAGGACAGGAGGATCATGGCGCTTTACGGTCAATACGTCATCGGTCGGACCCGTCACACTTCGTTGGAATGCCGATGCAGTTTCACCCGCCAGAAGCCTGGATCTTTACGATGTATCAACGGGGCAATCTGTTCCGATGAAAAGTTCTTCCAGCTATACATATACATCCAATCGTACGCACGAATTTGAGATTACATCAATACTCACCGGCGTGGGAAGGGACGAGTTAAATCTTCCGAGCATCACTTTATTGAACCAATGTTATCCCAATCCATTCAATCCAACGACAATGATCAGCTATCAGCTTTCAGCAAACAGCTTTACCTCTTTAATAATCTATGATGCTATCGGAAGAGAAGTGGCAACGCTGGTGAATGAAGTGAAGGATGCGGGATATTATTCTGCGCAGTTCGACGGCGCACTATTCTCAAGCGGTACGTACTATGCAAAACTAACGGCCGGAGGGAAATCGCAGGTAAAAAAACTTTTGCTGGTGAAATGAGTAACGGCAAAAATTATTTTAAGGATTGGATAACTATCCTTAATATTTTTTCCATAGTTGTTTGGTAGAGATACTATGCATAACGAACTACCACTCGGGCTGAAACCGGATAGAATGAGCATAGCATACGAATTGAGGGGAGTACCAGA
>CAJBTU010000006.1 GCA_903958625.1 uncultured Ignavibacteriota bacterium
ACCAGCGAAATATTCTTGATCTTTACCACCAGGCGCGCGATCCAATACGTGATGGCGGAGGTCTTGTAGACGACAATCATCGGCGTTCCGACGCATGCTGTTTCCAGCGTGGCCGTTCCCGACGTGACAAAAGCGAATTCCGCATATTTCATCACTTCGTGTGCAGCGTATTGAATGAATTTCACATTCGCATTCGGCGGAAGATTGCGCGTATATAATTCCATCGGCAGATCCGGAGCAACAGCAACAACAACATCTTTCTCATTCTGCGCTAACTCCATGGCCGCCCGGACCATAACGGAGAACAAATTCTCGATCTCCTGTCTCCGGCTTCCTGGAATAACCGCAATAAATTTCTTCGCCGGATCCAATTCATTACGTTTTGAAAACTGATCTTTCGTCATAACATCCTGCATCTCTTCCACCAGCGGATGACCGACAAATTGCACGGGAACATTCTCTTTTTCGTAGATCGGCACTTCAAACGGAAAGACCACAAGCATCTTATCGATCGTTCCGCGCATTTTCTTCACACGCCCTTTTTTCCATGCCCACACCTGCGGACTGATATAATACACAACCTTGATCCCGTACCGCTTTACAATGCGAGCAAATCTCAAATTAAATCCGGGATAATCGATCAGCACGACAACATCAGGCCTTTTAAAGATCAACAGTTGTTCGAGCGTCCGTTCCACCGAGCGGATCAACGGTAGATGTTTTACCACTTCGACAAATCCCATAAACGAAGTTTCGCGCACATGGTACGTCAGTTTCATCCCTTCCTTCTGCATCTTGTCTCCGCCAACGCCGAAGATCTCCATCGACGGATTTCTTCTCATCAGTTCACGAACAACTCCGGCACCATGCAGATCGCCCGACGCTTCACCCGCTATCATCATAACGCGCTGTTTCATCTTACCGTACGAAATATCGAACAATGATCAATCCAATCACCGCCGTAAATGCCTGCAGCGTCCTCGTTTCCGACTGAATCCCGCGCGAAAAGTTCGGTTCCCGGTGGAACGAATGATCGCCGGAATACCGGACCATACGCGGTATAAACCGGGGTACATTTTTACAATAGGTCTCGTATTCAGCACCAAACGCTTTCCGCAAATGTTCCTCTTCGCGTGACACAATCAATTGATATTGAATGACAAACCAGATAAATGCCGCAAGTGCCAAATACGGCACAAGAGCATTGGACATGATACCGATGCCGACATACATCATAATATTCCCGACATACAACGGATTTCGAACATGCCCGAACGGTCCATCCGTGATCAAGTTGGTGGCTCCAACAACGCCGGTCGTGCGAGTCTCACTGCCGCAGATCGAAACACCCCAGAACCGGACCGCTTCTCCGGCTAATGCGATGATGAACCCGGAGATCAATGTCGCCGCAGATGGTTCAGCAAAGATGACCATAACAAGAAGAAATGGTATCGGTGTGTAGCTGCGCAGTTCGAATATTTTCAGTCTGATATCCATGCCTACTCTCCCATAATAATGTCTCTGCGCGCAAGTTCCGCCGTGCGTCGCTTACGCGGTGTTTTCGTTTCAACGATGGTGCTGAATATTTTCAGCACGTCGGAAAAATTTTCGAACCGGTGGAATGTGATGTTATGCGTTTCACAATAACTGACGAGTGAATCTTTTGCAAATACGATATCGGCATACTGCACAGGACACCGGTCGGAAATTCCGTCGCCGATATACACGATCACCTGATCATCGCCCGATCTCGTCAGCATGTGATTCCGTTTACAATTTGCACAGCGCGTACATTCTGCATCGGTGAATGGAAATACCGGTTCGACCGTTCCGCCGTTGTTGAATTGCAGCCTGTTTGAGAACCGGACGATGCCAGCCAGTCCTTCACGTTCCAGCACAGGTTCGATATATGCATCAAATCCGTCGCTCAGTATCGTCAGCGGAATATTTTTCTGATCGCAAAATGCTGCGAATGTTCCAAAATGAGCGTCCACAGAATGGCTCAGCGCGAACTGAGTGAATTCATTCTTTGTTACGGATGCCACCGTCGCAAACCCCTGTTTCCAGCAATCCCGTGCATCAATCATTCCGGCCCGATACGCATCAAAACTTCTCGAACAGACTTCTACGTTGCCAAAACGTTCGAACATTGCGTCACCGATATCCTTCACTGCGATCGTTCCATCGAAATCGGTGAAGACGGTATACGAAAATTGATTTTGCATGCTCATACGGTCGGACGGCAATGTTACCGGCCGTCATTAATTCGTCGCCACTTTATTCTCATTGAACCGCACCGAAACAAGTTTTGAAACACCTTGTTCTTCCATTGTCACGCCGTACATTGCGTTCGCCGCTTCCATCGTCCGTTTATTGTGCGTAACGATGATGAACTGCGTATTATCGCTGAATTTCCTGATGATACGGGCAAAGCGGTCGATGTTCGAATCGTCGAGCGGAGCGTCGACTTCGTCAAGAATGCAGAACGGCGATGGTTTGACCAGATAGATTGCGAACAATAGCGCGATCGCCGTCAGTGTCTTTTCGCCGCCGGAGAGCAGATCGATGGATGTGGGGCGCTTGCCGCGGGGTTTTGCCGTGATCTCAATTTTCGCTTCGAGCGGGTCGACCCCTTCTTCCAACTGAAGATCGCACTCATCACCTTCGTCGAACAATCCCTTGAATGTTGTGATAAAGTTTTCGCGGATCTTTTCAAAGGTATTGAGAAACTCCCTCTGCGCAGTGTTGTTGATCTCTTCGATCGTCTGTAGCAGCGTCTTTTCGGCTTCGATCAGATCTTCCCGCTGCGTGCTGATGAATTCGAGGCGTTCCTTTTCCGTTTTGTACTCATCGAATGCCGCAAAGTTCACCGCTCCCAGAGAACGGATCTTCTCCTTCATCTGCCGCACTTCTTCCTTCCCCTCTTCAATGTCAAATGTCTCTTCGGCAGCATATTCCTTCAATTCCACAGCGTAATCAAATTCCTCTTTGCCGCGGCCGATAATATTCTGCGATCTCATCGTCAACTCGGAGATCTTCATCTCCAACTCGTGTGAACGGGACATGGATGTATCGTGGAGGCGCCGTGCATCCTTCAGTTTCAATTCGATATCGTGCGACTGAGTCCGTTTTGCATTGAAATCGGATTGAACGACGCGTTTTCGTTCAACGATTTCTTTCAACTGCGTGTCAAGCTCTTCCAGTTCGGCCGCATTCGACAGCAAACCCTCTTTTAAGCGAATGATCTCGCTGGTCGCATTGCCGATATCAACATTGCGCTGAGCGAATGTATTCCTGATATTGGCGATCGTTGCATTGGTATATTCCAGCTCACGGGCAAAGTTCTTCTCTTCGTTCTCCAGCCTCATCATTTCGAGTTGTGCATCGGTCGCAACCTTGGAAAACTCGTTCCACATCACTTCCATCGTCTCTAGTTCGCTTGCTGTTGCGCCCGACTGCTGTTCCGCCGATGATTTTTTCTTTTCCAGACCATCGATCGAAGGTTGAAGATCCTTCAGTTCCTTATTGAGCGAATCCGATTCATCGCGTAAACGGGTGTTTTCTGCATCGTTCCTCTGCACGTTCTCCGCCATGCGCTTTTTCTCATATTCGATCTGAGCGATGCGCATTTCAACCGCCGTCATCTGCTGTTCAATCTTTTTTGCCGTTTCAAACAATGATTTCACGTCGATAGAAATCATCATTCTTTCTTTTTCAGCGATCTCTTTGCGCATCGAATCCAGCTGCTCCGAAAGCGCCAATATCTCTTTTTCCAGTTCGTCTATCTGTGTCTTCTTCCCGAGCATCCCTCCGTCTTCTATACGGTTGCTGCCTCCCCGCAAAATGCCTGAACCGGTAACGAGTTCGCCGTCCAGCGTAACGCATTTCAGCGAAAAATATTTTTCAACAAGAGCCGATGCAGTGTGAACATCTTCAACGATCATGGTCCCGGAGAGAAGAAAATCGCGGAGCGTACCATAGCGTGAATCGCACCGGACGATATCGTTTGCCCAGGCAACAACACCGCCCTCAATGATATCCAGTTTTTCATCCGGCAGCCGGGGAATCGATTCCAAACAGACGAATGTAGCGCGGCCTTTATCGTTCGTCTTCAGCAATTCCACTCCCCGGTGTGCGTCCGCGATCGTGTTCACAATAATGTAACTTGCCACTTCACCAAGCGCCGCCTCGATGGCGATGCGGTATTTTGCATCGGTGGAGAATGCGTCGGCAACAGTCGATTGCATGGCAGAATTCCACTCGTCATTGGCAATCAGATATTTTGCACCTTCCGAGAAACCTTCGTGGCTCTCAACAAGTCCCTTCAAGAATTCCAGGCGGGAACGGCGGCGTTCAATTGTCGACCGGATCTCGAATTCGGAATTTCTCTGAGATTCGATATCCTGCTGAAGGTTTAGCTTCTTCGATTCCTCATTCAGTGCCACCAATTCTGCTTCGGCGAACTTCTTTCTGAGATCCCTGTCCTGAGCACTCAGATCGGCAACAGTCGCCGAATTTTTGGAAATCTCGGTGGTATAGATGGCACTTTCTTCACCCGAATAATCAAGACGTCCGTTGATGTTCTCCAGACGCGCTTTTGTCCGCTCGTATTCGTTCCGTTTGGATGAGATCTCATGCAACAGCGCGATCACTTCATCCTGTTTTGCCTTCACATCAGTTTTTTTCTTTTCCAGTTCCGCCGTGAACGCGTCTAGTTCTTCTTTCTTTTCATTGTAGTGCGCCGTCGACGATAGAACGTTCGCATGCGTCCGGTCGATGGATAATTTCAATTCTTCAGCGCGCGTTTCCAGTTCCGGAAGCTGATGCTGGAGCTCTTCCTTATCTTTCGTGAAACGATCGATCGCTTCATTCAATGAATTCGTCCGTTCGTTCGCCTTCACCCGCGCCTGCTGCGAAAGATTGATCTTCTGCTGATGTTCGTTCAGTTCCATCTGAACATCATTCAGATTCTCTTCCAGCAATGTTAATTCTTCACGGAGCGTATCCAGCAATGTTTCTTCGGACGACAGTTCATCGCTGATCTTTTTCTTTTCATCGACCGCTGAGTTCAGTTTTTCCTTCAACGGTCCGATGGAGTGGACAATTTCATAATACTCCCGCTCGAGCAGGATAATTTCTTTTGCGCGCAGATCCTGAGAGATGAGATTGAACTGTTCCGCTTTATTTGCCTGCCGTTCCAGCGAGTTCACGGCTTTCTGCACTTCCTTCACGATATCCATCACCCGCATCAGATCCTGCTGAACGTGATCCAACTTGGTAAAGGTCTCTTTTCTCCGGACCTTATATTTCGTTACCCCGGCCGCTTCCTCAAACAATAACCGGCGTTGATCCGCTTTGTCGCTCAGGATCGTTTCGATCATTTTCAGTTCGATCACAGAATATGCATCCGAGCCCATGCCCGTATCCATGAACAGATCTTTGATATCCTTTAACCGGCAGAGAGTTTTGTTGAGATAGTATTCGGATTCACCGGAACGGTACACGCGTCTCGTGATCACTACTTCTTTGTATTCGGAAGGAAGTATTCCTTTGGTATTCTCGATAGTCAGCGAAACGTCCGCCATACCGAGCGGTTTGCGGTTCTTCGTTCCGTTGAAAATAACATCTTCCATCTTATCGCTTCGCAACCGGCTCGGCTTTTGCTCCCCCAGCGCCCAGCGGATGGCATCCACAACATTCGTTTTGCCGCAGCCGTTCGGTCCGACGATGGCCGTTAAACCGACATCGAACGACAAGTTCACCTTGTTCGCAAACGATTTAAAACCGACAATTTCGAGTTTGGATAGATACATTCTTCTGAATAATTAATTGGCGAATGGAAAAATACGTGTAACGAAAAATTCAGCGAACGTTGTGAAAGAAAGTGCGTAATCATAATATGCATACAGACCGCCGGCAACGACCAACAGGAAAACGCCTCCGATCATATACATTTTTGGAGTATAGACGTGATAGATCACCGAGATACCTTTCAGCGTGCGCAGATAGACCCACACGGACATCACGACAACCATTCCCATTACCCAGGGAACATAGGGATCGCTCTCAAGCAGGCGGTAGAGGATCATTCCGCCGGGGATGAAGAACCCCCACGGCAGCGCGGTCCACACGGCGATCGAATATGAATGGAACAACCGGATCCTTACCCGCGCCATCACCGCGAAGAGTTGTATAAATAAGGTCAACAGAAGGAACCAGACCACCATCACTCCCGTAAGATATCCAACGCTTAACAGCGGATCCCAGCACATACGAATGATGATCCTTTTGAAATCATCGGAAACGAGATGAGAGAGCAAATAGTCCAAATAGATATTGCTGCGGAAATGATGCAGGATGCTAGAAAACGTCACCGAAAAAGTAACCGCTATGATCAGCGCCGTAATCGTTGTATGGAATAATGGCAAGGCGAATTGATCGCGAATGTCAGCGAAAAAATTATAGGATTTGAAGACGGATCGCCATGTGCTTTCGCGGAATCTGCGGTTGCCATTCACAAGCCACGCAGCAATCACGAGCAATGCAAATCCGATCACAACATAAATGTATGGCGAGTTAGGAACGTAACTGCCGATCGGCAGAGCAGAGATCTTTTGATCATGATAGAGTGAATTAACAATATCATACGCCGTTTTTTTCTCGCGATTCAATTCCACAAGACCGTTGGTATGTACCAATGGCGTGATCGGCTTTACACTTAAGATCGGCCGGTCGCTGCGGAAGTCATTGAAGGAGAACACCAGTGAACCGGCAACATTCAACTCTTTCATTACCGCA
This sequence comes from uncultured Ignavibacteriota bacterium, assembly GCA_903958625.1. Taxonomy (GTDB): domain Bacteria; phylum Bacteroidota; class Ignavibacteria; order UBA10030; family UBA8401; genus UBA8401. The sequence goes on from CAJBTU010000006.1 coordinate 6,799, forward strand.
AACCGCTGCTGAAGCATGCGTGCCTGGGCCTCTTGCGAATTCGGGTCGCTATAGCCGTTCCGGTTCTCTTTCTCAACAGCTTTTCCATAACCGGCAACAATGACCGGTTTTTTCGGATTTGTTTCCTTAAATGCCGTTAATCGGGCACGGAATGTTTTCAGATCAATATTGGAGAAACTGATGGCAGCAATATCAACGATTGATGCTGCTTTATCTTCCGGATCCCGCGAAACAACATAGGTCAAACGGTCATCCAGCGATTTTGCCGTCCGATGAAGTTGTGTGACAATGCTCTTATCCTCATCCTGACTGGAACCGAAACCTTCTCCAAGACCCCAGGCGATAACGGATGGATTGTACCGATCGCGTCCGATCATTTCCTTAACATAGCCATTGACGAGAGCACGATAATTCTCTTCTTCCAACAGCGATGCGGGGATTTCAAAATTCGGGATCTCTTCAAAAACAAATAGACCGTACCGGTCGCAAAGTTGTATAAAGAAAGGATGCGGAGGATGGAAACCGATACGGACAACATTGGCACCAAGATTCTTGATGAGCGCAACATCCTTCTCCATCTCCTCGTACGTCATTGCGCTTCCGTGTTTAGCGGCATCTTCCACCCACACAACACCGCGAAGATTTATCGGAGCGCCGTTCAAGAGAAGCACATTCTTGTCTTTCGTGAATGTGCGTATTCCCGTACTGACACTCGATTCATCGATCAACGAATCTTTTTTTCCGTCAATGGCATGCAAGGTAACTTTTACGGTGTACAGTTCGGGCGTATCGGGCGACCATAATTTCGCACCAGGGACAGGAACAGACAAGCGAACAGTAACATCGTTGCCGGATTGCGGCGAAACGGAACTGGTCACGGGTTTCCCGATGGGAATACCGTTCACGGCTTCCGACACTTCCGCGAAAAGCTGCAGCGTCTTGCCTGACAATTGCGTCAGCGACTGCAACTCTTCTGCCGAAAGCGTTGCTGTCACCAGCAGTCTTGCAGCCTTCGGTTCGATCGCTTCAACAACAACATTCAGATCATTGATCCACAATTTGGGAGTTGCGACGATAAACAGATCGCGGAGAATTCCATTGTAATTTTTCCATCCGCTCACTTGCGGATGCGGCGGAAACGTAGTGCGGTAGTTTAGCGTATTGTCAACAACCACACGAATGACATTTTCTACACCGACCTGAATAATATTTTGGGGAATGGAGATATCAAACGACGTGTATCCGCCTTCATGTTTACCAACGAAGGTTTCGTTGATATACACTTCCGCTTGATAATTCATCCCATAAGAAACAAACTTGAATGCGTTGTCATTGATTGATCCTTCCGTAACGGAAAATTTCCGGCGGTAAACAATCTTTCCTTCATAGTTCCCTGCTGCTGGAACTTTCACTTTCTGCCAGGATACTCCATTATCAAGGGAATAATTCCATTCCCCCGAAAGATCGATGATTGAACGGGTTGAAGAACTATAGCCCAGAACGCTTGGGTGCGACGGCGTGCCATTTTCTAAGAACAACTGCTGGGAAAATAGAGTGGTTGCGACGAGGATTGAAACTAATAGATAAACTGATGATCGAAAGAGCAATTTGTTCAACTATTGGCTCGAAATTGTTGAATTTTCGTTGTTTTAAGTGATTTTACATAGGAAAACAACATAAATATAACACACGAACCTGCTGAAACCAAGAGTTATTTTGCGGGATTTTTAAGAACAGTAAAGCCGTAATATCGCTGAATTCAGACGAAATTACGGCTTTGAGAACGTTTTATGCGGCCGTGATAATGGAAGCAAATGACTCTGCCTTCAAGCAAGCGCCGCCAACAAGAGCACCGTCGATATTCGGTTGAGAGAGAAGTTCTTTCGCATTATCCCCTTTTACGCTCCCGCCGTATTGGATCACTACTTTATCAGATACTGCCGTTGAATACAATTGTGTAATAACATTCCTGATAACTTTATGAGCTTCTTCAGCCTGTTCCTTCGTTGCCGTTTTTCCTGTGCCGATCGCCCAGACCGGTTCATAGGCAACAATTGACCGTTCAACATCCGCTGAGCTCAATCCGGCAAGAACGCCTTTCACTTGTGTGGTCAATACCTGATCGGTGATATTTTTTTCGCGCTCTTCCAGTGTCTCTCCTACACAGATGATCGGAAGCATTCCGCCTGAAAGAACCTTTTTTGCTTTTTGATTGATGATCTCATTCGTTTCGTGGTGATACTGTCTCCGTTCCGAGTGACCGACGATGACATACGAACAGCCGACGGACTTTAACATTGATACAGATACTTCACCGGTGTAGGCACCGCTGTCGTAAAGGGAAACATCCTGTGCGCCGAGCTTAATTGAAGAATTTACCAAAAGCTGCTGAGCCGTTGCGAGTGATGTATAGGGAGGACAAACGATCACTTCTGCTTTAGAGGATGCAAGAAGCGATTTTAATCCGTTAATAAGTTCCGTTGTCTGCACAATATCGTTATTCATTTTCCAGTTGCCGGCGATGACTTTTTTTCTCATGTTAACCATCCAGTTTTTTCTTTAGTATTTCGTTGATCAATTTGGGATTTCCCTTTCCCTTCATCACTTTCATTGTTTCACCGACGAAGAATCCCGTTAATTTTACTTCGCCGCCCCGATATCGGTGTATCTCGTTTGGAAATTTTGCAAGGATCAGATCGATCTCTTTTTCGATCGCGCCGGTATCGGAGATCTGTACAAGACCTTTCCTCTCAACGATCGCCTTCGGATGATCTTTCGTCCTGAGCATATCGTCAAACACTTCTTTGGCAATCTTTCCGCTGATCGTACCGTCGGCAATCAGATTCACCATAGCGCCAAGATGTTCCGGCGTTACCGGAAAATCGGAAACCGCGATCTTTTCTTCGTTCATCACGCGCAAAACGTCTGTCATGATCCAATTGCTGACAGATTTATAGTTCTCTTCATTTTTTTTAATAAGCTGACCAGCGGCAGATTCGAAATATTCGGCAAGTTCCCTTTCTTGCGTCAGGACACCGGCATCATACGCCGGAAGTTTGAATGATTCCATAAACCGTTGGTGCCGAACCTTCGGTAATTCCGGGATCAGTTTTTCAACGTTAGCGATCCATTCCTTATCAACAACCACCGGAACCAGATCGGGATCCGGAAAATACCGGTAATCATGCGCCTCTTCTTTGCTGCGCATCGGTGCGGCGACGTTCTTATCTGCATTCCACAATAGTGTCTGCTGTACCACCGGCCCCCCCTCATCAATCAGGTCGATCTGGCGTTTGATCTCGTATTCGATCGCGCGTTCTACGTTGCGGAACGAGTTCATGTTCTTCAGTTCGGCTTTCGTTCCCAGTTTCGTTTCCCCCTTCAGCCGGACGGAGATATTCGCATCACACCGCAGACTTCCCTCTTCCATATTGCCGTCGCAAATCCCCAGATACTTCACTGTCTGCCAGATGAAATACAAATAATGATACGCTTCTTTTGCCGAACGCATATCGGGTTCGCTGACGATCTCCAGCAGCGGTGTGCCGCAACGGTTCACATCCACCAGCGTATCGGTATCCATATCGTGGATCGATTTGCCGGCATCCTCTTCCATGTGGATGCGCGTGATGCCGATGCGCTTCGCACTTCCGTCTTCAATATCTATATCAACGTAGCCGTGCTGACAGATCGGTTCTTCGTATTGCGAGATCTGGTAACCTTTTGGAAGATCAGGATAGAAATAATTCTTACGGGCAAAGACGGATGTAGGCGAAATTGTGCAGTGCGTGGCAAGTCCTAAACGAATGGCGTATTCTACCACTTGTTTGTTCAATACGGGAAGAACCCCCGGCATCCCTAAACAGACGGGACAAACATTGGAGTTCGGCGCATTGCCGAACGTAGTCGAGCATCCGCAGAATATCTTCGTTTTTGTTGAGAGCTGCGCGTGGACTTCCAGGCCTATGACTGCTTCGTATGTATCGTAAACGGACATGTCTCGTTTACGCTGCCAGCGCTTTCGTCACCTTTTCCGCGGCATCTTTCAGATCTCCGGCAACCAGAAAACTCATACCGGAATTTCGGAGAATATCCGCAGCAATATCGGCATTGGTGCCGGCAAGACGGATGACGATCGGGATCTTTACATCCACGACCTTTGCCGCTTCAACAACGCCGTTTGCGACACGGTCGCACCGGACAATACCGCCGAAGATGTTGATGAGAATCGCTTTTACATTTTTATCGGAAAGAATGATCTTAAATCCGCTTGCAACCGTTTCAGCATTCGCTCCGCCGCCGACATCAAGAAAGTTGGCCGGTTCACCGCCGGCAAGCTTGATGATATCCATCGTTGCCATGGCAAGACCTGCGCCGTTCACCATGCAGCCCACGTTGCCGTCAAGTTTAATGTAGTTGAGATTGGATTTTGATGCTTCAATTTCAAGCGGTTCCTCTTCTTCAAGATCGCGTAATTCCGCGAACTCCGGATGTTTGTAGAGTGCATTATCGTCGATGTTCACTTTTGCATCCAGCGCAATAACATTGCCATCCTTCGTGATGACAAGAGGATTTATCTCAAACAGCGAAGCATCGGTTGCTTCATACGCTTTATAGAGAGCCATTAAAAATTTCACTGCATTCTTGAATGCATCACCGCTTAATCCCAAAGCAAAGGCAAGTTTGCGCGCCTGGAATTGCTGGAAGCCAACAGACGGTTCGATGGTTTCTTTGATGATCTTTTCGGGATGCTCTTCGGCAACTTTTTCGATTTCCATTCCGCCTTCGGTGGAGACCATTACGACATTCTTCGATTGTGCGCGGTCCAGTGTGATGCCGACATACATTTCTTTGTCGATGTTTGCCCCTTCTTCAATCAGCAGCCGTTTCACCAGCCGTCCTTCCGGTCCAGTCTGATGGGTCACGAGCGTCATACCGAGAATCTGCTTCGCATAATTCTTCACTTCGTCGATGCTCTTCGCAACCTTCACTCCGCCCCCTTTGCCGCGTCCGCCGGCGTGGATCTGCGCCTTCACAACCCACACGCTGCCACCGAGCCGTTTTGCCGCATTCACCGCATCATCAACGGAGAATGCCACTTCGCCGCGCGGAACCGGCACACCGAATTTTTTCAAAATGTCTTTGCCCTGATATTCATGAATTTTCATTGAAACTCCTTGTATTGTTATTGGCAGACCGGCATCAATACCGAGCTGCCGGAGGAAATTATTTTACTTTATGCGATATCAATTTTGCTTGTGTGAACAACAGCAGATAATCTCTGCCGCCTGCTTTCGAATCCGTCCCGCTCATATTGAATCCGCCGAACGGATGAACACCGACAAGTGCACCGGTGATTTTTCTGTTAATATAGAAATTTCCTGCATGGAACTCGTTCTTTGCCTTTTCCTGTTTCTTCTTGTTCTTCGTCCATACGCCGCCGGTCAGCCCGAATTCTGTGTTGTTCGCGATCTCAAGTGCATGATCATAATCTCTGGCTTTGATGATTGCTAACACCGGACCAAAGATCTCTTCCTGCGAAATTGTCGCCATCGGGTCGACATCGGCAATGACTGTCGGCTCAACAAAATATCCGTCTGCACTGAATCGTTTCCCGCCGGCAACAAGTCTTCCTCCTTCTTTTAAGGAAGTGTCGATGTATTGCAATATCTTTCCCATCGAACCTTTATTGACGACAGGCCCCATATAAGTTGCCGGATCTTCCGGTTCACCAACAACCAGTTTTTTGGTACGCTCAGCAACCTTGGCAACAAATTTATCATAGACGGAAGCAACAACAATTGCACGCGATGCTGCCGAACATTTCTGTCCCTGAAAACCAAATGCCGATGCTACTGTCGCCTGCGCTGCTGCATCAAGATCTGTTTCACTGTCAATAACGATCGAATCTTTTCCTCCCATTTCAGCAATGACGCGTTTCAGCCAAATCTGTCCCGGTACAACCTTCGCGGCGAGTTCATTGATATGAATGCCGACTTCTTTTGAACCTGTAAACGAAATGAACCGGGTCATAGGATGAGCGACCATCGTATCGCCGACTGAACCGCCGGGACCGGTAATGAAATTGATGACCCCTTTCGGCAGGCCAACCTCTTCCATCAATTCAAAAAACATGTAACCCACTCCCGGAGAATCGGATGAGGGCTTTAAGACGACAGTATTTCCGGCAACAACAGCCGCCGTGGTCATTCCGGCGAGAATGGCTAATGCAAAATTCCACGGCGGAACGCAGAGACCGACACCAAGAGGAATGTACCGCAATTCATTTTTTTCTCCGGCAATTTTTGTCAGCGGCTGAGGTGCCGCAAGACGCAGCATCTCACGTCCGTAGAATTCCAGAAAATCGATCGCTTCCGCCGTATCGGCATCCGCTTCCGCCCACGATTTGCCCACTTCGTAGGTGAGCATAGCGCAATATTCGAATTTCCGTTTACGCATCAATGCCGCTGCTTTGAAAAGATAATCAGCACGTTTTTTGACGGGAACATTCTTCCATGTTTCAAAAGTTTTTGCTGCGGTTTCAACAGCTTTGTTCGCCAGATCAATATTCGCTTTTTGAAAAATACCAACAACTTCAGCCGGTCTGGACGGATTGTATGAATACAATTTTTCCGCGGTCGTGTATTTTTTTCCGCCGATTACGATTGGATGCTCTTTACCCAAAGACTTCAGCACTTTTGCAAGGGCTTTTTTCATCCCGTTTTTGTTGGCTGGTTTGGTGAAATCGGTAAACGGCTCATTTCTAAATTTGGCTGGCATATTTACTCCATAAATATAGCCACCCGATTGTCTCAGCAATCGGACAGCTGTTGATCATCAAAATTTTTTGTGGGAAAAGATACGATTTTTTCGGCGGGGAAAAAACCTGAATTTTTCGGTGCGATCCTTCCGGACTTTAATATCCGGAAGGAATGGACTCTAACTTATTCTTTTTTCCAGTCAGGCAGTCGGCCCTGTATAATCGGCGACAATACCGCGTCAAGGTCCTTATAAAGAGCGGGAATATCCTGTTCCGATATCATTTTAAGACGAGTATATTCACGGTCGAATTCTTCTGCGGCAATTTGATACGCTTTTTTTTGCGTTTCGGTCACATCGGCATTCGACGAAAAGAAACTCTCCGTTATCGAATTCATTCGTGCCAGTATTCCGGGTGGGGCGATATCATTTCTGCGAGAAATAATTTCATCTCCCGAGAAAGCACGGCGTATCTGGATCAGGCGCAATTCAAGATCGCGGGTGGCGGCATATGTTTTGCCCGTTTCACCCTGCGATTGCATCAACGCTGCCTTTACCGCACCGATCTTTGCTTTCAGCTCACCGGCATAACTGTTTGCGGATATGATGACCCGTTGTAATCTTGATGCCTTTTTTTGAAATGCAACAAGTGCGTTTCTGTCTTTTGTCTGTACAGACGGAACTCCAAGCGGTTTACAGACAACCTCGGCCGGAGAACCGAGCTGGGTTTCAACTCCATTGATCCGTTTAGACATCGTTACGGTATATTTCCCCGGCATTACAAACCATGCGGAATTTTTTCCATCGGCAGGGGACGAATTTGTTACCGGATCGAGGGATGAATAGCGCAGATCCCACGTGATACGATTGACTCCGGCCGAATTTTCGCCTTTCAGTTTTCGAACAATATTTCCCGCATCATCTTTCATGGTAAAGATGATTGCCGGTGCTTCTTCATCCGCTTCAGCTCGTGATTCTTCATAGGAAGGAATTGAAACCTCTATTTTCTTTTTATCCGCTTCCTTCTCTGCATCTTTTCGAAGCTGTTTTTTTGTTTTATAGGCATCCTTCAAATAATATGTGACCGTCGCGCCAAACGGTGGATTGGAAGCATGATAGAAATTATCTCCCTGCCATCCCTGGTCATCACCGGTGAACGGATCTTTTTCCATATACATCAGAGCGTCTTTAACTGGGAAGAGATATGATTCTTTGTCGAGCGTTTCCGGTTTTACATTCCGCAGCGGTGAGTAATCATCCAGAATATAGAAACCACGGCCGAACGTAGCGAGCACCAGGTCGTTTTCTCTTTTTTGAATGTCGATGTCTTTCACGGCAATCAGCGGCAATCCGGAATTCAACTGCGTCCAGATCTTTCCTCCGTTGTTGGAGAAAAAGAGTCCGAATTCCGTTCCGGCGAAGATCAGGTTCGGATCAATATGATCTTCTGCAAACGACTTCACGGCGCCGTTGGCCGGAAGATTATTCGAGATCATTTTCCACGATTTTCCTTTATCTTCGCTTTTTAAAATGTACGGTTTGAAATCTCCCTGCTGATGATTGTCGAACGCTGCATACACGATGTTTTCATTATGCTGTGAAGCATATACAACCGTTGAATATGCCAATTCTGGAATTCCCGGGATCTTATCGTTCTTTCTCCAATTGCTTCCGCCGTCTTCCGTCACCTGTATCAATCCGTCGTCTGTTCCGGCGTAGAGAAGATTCTCTTTTTTGGGTGATTCAGATAGCTGTGAAAGATTTCCCCAGGCCGCAGTATTTCCGTGTCTGTTCACCGCATCGATGCCCCACAATTTTCCCATCATCGGTATTGTGTTGCGGTCCTTCTGCCTTGACAGATCGCCGCTTACCGCTCTCCACGATGCGCCTCGGTCATCACTGCGGAATAATTTATTCGCCCCGAAATATAACCGCGTTTCCGAGTGAGGAGAAATTATCAACGGTGAGTCCCAATTCCATCGAAGTCCAGCTTCGCCTTTCTCTTCGATCGGCTGGATCCATAATACTTCTCCGCTCTTTTTGTCATACCGGGCAATCCCGCCGTATTGATACTGCGAATACACAATATTGGGATCGGTCGGATCGATCTGCGATTTAAAACCGTCGCCGCCGATGGTAACAAACCAGTCATAATTATGTATTCCATATTTACTGATCGTGCGGGAAGGTCCACCAAGTGTTGCGTTGTCCTGCGTTCCGCCGTACACATTGTAGAACGGCTCCGCATTATCAACAGTGACATGGTAGAATTGCACCGTCGGCATATTATTGATAAAGTGCCACGTTGTGTTTTTGTCGTGCGACTCGTATAATCCGCCGTCGGTTCCGAGCAGCATATAGTTGGGATCTTTCGGATCGATCCAGATCGCGTGATAATCCACATGGACACTCTTTTCGCCGATGCGCGATAACGTTTTTCCTGCATTGTCGGAATAATACATGATGGATCCTGTAGCGAAGATCCTGTCCGCATCAACCGGATCGCAATAGATCTTGCTGTAATACATCGGAACATCGACATATGAATTTCGTTTCTCCCATGTTGCGCCGCGATCGGTGGAACGGAAAATCCCACCTCCGTCCCCTTGCGCTTCGACAAATGCAAACAGCACATCAGGATTGACCGGAGAAATCGCAAGTCCTATTTTACCGAGATCACCGGCCGGCAGTCCGCTTGATAATTTTTTCCACGTGGCTCCCGCATCCGTCGATTTTTGGATCGAACCTTCGGGACCGCCATCGATCATGGACCAGAAATGTCTGCGGCGCTGATATGTTGACGCATACAGGACATCAGAATTACGGGGATCCATGACAATGTCGGAAACGCCGGTCTGTTCACTCGGTTTTAAAAGATTCTTCCATGTTGTTCCGCCGTCGGTGGACTTGTATAAACCCCGGTCGCCGCCTTCCTTCCATAATGGACCTTGCGCCGCCACATAGAGGATCTTGGTATCACGCGGATCAAAAACAATGGCAGAAATATGTTCGGATTTTTCCAATCCCATTTTCTTCCACGATTTTCCGCCATCTTCAGATTTATAGATCCCGTCGCCATACCCTACGCTTCGCTGACTGTTCAGTTCACCCGTTCCTACCCACACTTCATGAGGATTAGATGGATTGAGCATAACACTGCCAATGGAAAACGAACCTTCGTTTTCAAAGACGCAATCCCAGGTTGTCCCCGCATTCGTCGTTTTCCAGACGCCGCTGGAACCAACGCCGACATAATAGATGCTCCGGTTTTCGGGATGAACGGCAAATGAGACTATTCTGCCCCCAATCACCGACGGACCGATGGAGCGGAATTTCAATCCGGCGAAAGTGGCAGATTTCAACGTATCGGATTTTTGCGCCGAAACGAAAGAAAAGAGAATAAGTAAAAGCAGTGCGAGCTTTTTCATGGTTACTCCAAAATGGAAAAATGTTGTGCGAAAAAGTAAGAAAAGAAACAGTGAGAGTCGAGAAGAAAAGAAGTGATCCGGCAAATGATAATTGCCGGATCAATATTTTTGAAGGGCATCTTTTATTTTAATGCTCGATACACGGCATCGTGCACAGCCGGACGGACACGCGCTATTTTTGATGTGTTGCGGGTAGGATAGACACGATTGGTCAGAAAAATAATAACGACCTTTTTCTCAGGATCGACGACAACCGATGTTCCGGTGAATCCGGTGTGCAGAAAAGTTGCCGGTGAAGTGAACTGTCCTGAAAATGAGCGACCCGTTGAACGCGTATCCCATCCTATGGCGCGGCTGTTGCTTTCGTCCTGCTGTTGAATGAATTTTGTTATCGTTACAGAGTCGAGATACCGTTTTCCGTTGTATTTACCATAGTTCAATTCCATTTGCAGGATCTTTGCAAGATCGGAGGCAGTTGAAAATAAACCTGCGTGGCCGGAAATGCCTCCAAGTGTTGCCGCATTTTCGTCGTGAACTCGTCCGCGCACAGGTTCGTACGTCTTCTTCCAGAACGAATCGATTTCTGTCGGAACGGTACGTTTCCACAATTCCATCGGAGGATTGTACATGGTATTTTTCATACCGAGCGGTTTGAAGAAGACCGAATCGACATAATTAGCCAGCGTGGTTCCGGTGACCTTTTCGATGACCTTTCCCATCGTGATCAATCCAAGATCGCTGTACAGCGTAGAATCTCCTGTTCTATAAACAAGCGGGGCGGCAAAGATCGAATCGATAACGCATTGCGGTGAATCGCAGAACTCATAGTATTTTCTCCACGCCTGTAACCCGCTGTTGTGCACAAGTAGATTATACAATGTGATATTTTCCTTGCCGTTTTGACCGAATGCCGGAAAATATTTTATGACCTTATCATCCAGAGATATCCTCTTTTCTTCCGACAGTTTCATCACCGCACTTGTCGTCGAGATCACTTTTGTTACGGACGCAAGATCAAAAAGCGATTCCGTCGTCATTTTTTCGGATGTGGAATCGTAGGCAAAGCGGCCGTAGGCTTTTTCATGAACAATAATGCCGTCTTTGGCAACAAGAAGCACTGCGCCGGGAAACGCTGAATCTGCAATTGCTTTTGCAATAATTGAATCAACCTTTAGAAGAGAATCGGGGATGAATCCTGCTTCCTGAGGTTCCCCCTGGCGAAGCACTATCGCCTTGGTTTCAACACCATCGCCAAAATTATAACGTCCGGGAATTGTCACCGGAAGTTTGCCCGAGGAAGGCTGTTCACCAAAAAGAATTTCTGCGGCGGCTTCCAGTGAAACTGGCCCAGAACCGTACGTGGTCACATACGCATCAAGTTTTGGGAATTCCATTGCAACATACGGATTGCCGGTTGAGATACCGATCACCGGTTTCTTCAATGCAACGATCGCATCCATCAATTCCGCAACTTTTTTCGGCAGGAATCCGGTCATTGCCTCGGAACGGGTGAAATACATGAACTGACAGATGATCATATCCGCATATTTCGCTTTTTTCAAAGCGTCGTCGTACTCCATCTGATTGCTTCTCGGATCGATACGGCAGAGTTCCATCCGTTTCCGTTTAAATAGTTCATTATGCAGTTCATCGGCATCATTGGGGTCTTCTGTATCAGAAAAAACAATATCGAGCACTTTCTTCCCATTTAATGTCCGAAGTGGAAGAATGCCGCTTTCGTTCCCCAATACGGTGACCGATTTGCGTGCAATGTGTTTCGCCAATTCCAGACTCGATGTACGCGAAACAACTCCGGCAATAGTATCGACATCAACAAAACGGTTGGTATCAAGTCCGCACCATTGCTTATATTTCAGCATCGTGCGGACGGAATGATCGAGCCGCTCCATCGAGATCTCACCGCGTTGCACGGCAGCGGCAATCGAATCGATCGCATCGTCAGTATTAGGGGACATCAATAACACATCGGCCCCTGCTTTGAATGCACGTTTTGCCGCTTCGCCTGCATTGAATACCTTGGACATACCTTTCATGGCCAGAGCATCGGTAACGATCATCCCGCCGAACTTCAATTCCTCTTTCAACAATTTCGTCACGAGATTATAAGATGCCGTTGCAGGGATAGAGTCGGAACCGTCGAAAGCATCGGCATGGATGTGTGCGATCATCACCGACATAACGCCGTTCTGTATTGCATCTTTAAATGGCCGCAGTTCAAGTGAATCAAATCGCTGGCGTGTGAAACGAACCGTAGGAAGGTCCAGATGAGTATCTATTTCCGTATCACCATGTCCGGGAAAATGCTTAACAGTGGCGATCACGTTCCCATCCTGTGTACCGCGAATGAATGCGCGCGCAAACGCACTGACAAGCCCGGCATCCTCGCCAAATGAACGAATATTGATCACAGGATTTTTCGGATTATTGTTCACGTCGACGACAGGAGCATAATTTTGATGGATTCCAAGTGCCCGAGCTTCCTGAGCGACCGCTCTTCCCATTTCATAGGCGAGATTGGTATCACGAGTTGCACTTAGCGCCATTGCACGTGGAAATGCGGTTGCTTCCTGAATGCGCATCCCGGCACCCCATTCAAAATCTGCCGAAATAAGAAGGGGAATCTTTGCCGCCCGTTGCAATTTGTTGGCATTAACGGGAAATCCATAGGCGTTGCCGTGGGAAAAATAAAATCCGCCGACACCGGCATCGCGGGCATAACGAAGATTCTCCTGCCACTGCTTACCCTCATTCGGTAATAATCCCGCCCGTGTCCAGATGATAAATAGTTGAGCGATCTTCTCTCTCACCGTCATCTTCTTCATGACAGATTCTGTCCAATCCAAAGACTGTGAAGTTTGTACGTGAAGCGGCACCGCAGCCGGTTTTGGTTCAATCACTAATACCTGCGGAGATGAACAACTGAAAAATGCAATAACAATAAATAGCGGAAGGATGTTCTTCATTGATTACTTCGATCTCGATAGACTCATCACAACAGCACCATATGCCGGTGATGACATCGGTTGAATAATGTCTATAACGGGAAAATTCGTTTGGAGATACTGTGCAAGGAACCGGGAGACGATCGTTTCATTTGCGATCAGTCCGCCGATGAATGATACATGGATCTTCTCCTTAACTTTTCTTGATGATGCTGACGACAATTTTTCAGCCGCTACCTGAACGTGCCAGGCCAGTTCAACAACAGCATTTTCAATGATCGCGCGGCAGACAACATCCTTTTTTTCTGCCGCTTTGATCACCAGCGGAGCAACCGAAGCGACATCGAAGTTATTCTTGTAGACTGCATTGATGATAGCCGTCTGGTCACTCATCCCAATTTCTTTACCGATCATTTCCGTCAGTTTTGTCTTTTCGCCGCGCCCGTCGATATGACGGACAACTGCCGTAAGGCCGAGACGTCCCAGATAATATCCGCTCCCCTCGTCGCCGAGAATTCTTCCCCATCCGCCGACACGATGGATATTCCCTTTTGCATCTTTTCCGAAAGCAATGGATCCGGTTCCGGCGATCAAGATGATCCCTGCTCCTCCGTTGAACGCTCCTTCGAGTGCGATACGGGCATCACTTTCAATAATGATCTCTTTCAATCTGGCCTTCTTCGAACGGACTATTTTTTTCAGTCCTTCGGCCATACGTTGCTGATCGCCGATCCTTCCTGCGCCGGTCAAACCGCACGCAACAGTTCCGATATCTGCGATCCTGCATCCGACAGAATCACAGCACATTTCGATCAACGAAAAGATCGTTTCGGCTGATTTTTCCACACCGATGATCTGAAAATTGGATGGGCCGGCAAAATGTTCTGCAAGAATTTTGCCATTATTGTCTGCAATAACAGCATGCGTCTTAGTTCCGCCGCCATCCATGCCAATAATATATTTTTTGTTTTTCATAGCAGTAATTTTTTATTGTGATTTCTTTTTC
>CAJBTU010000007.1 GCA_903958625.1 uncultured Ignavibacteriota bacterium
TGCAGTTGAAAGAAAAACAGAAAATGAAATATATCTATGGCGTTCTTGAACGGCAGTTCAGGAATTACTTTGAAAAAGCTAGCCATATGAAAGGTAAAACCGGCGACAATTTGGTGAAGCTGCTTGAGCTGCGATAGGACAACGTGGTTTACCGTATGGGATTTGCTCCGACACGCCGTAGTGCGCGTCAATTGGTCACGCACGGACACTTCCGTATCAATAAAGAAAAAGTGAACATCCCGTCATTTCAAATGAAGACCGGTGATGTTATTGCCGTACGCGAAAAAAGCCGTCAGCTGGATATTATCCACAATGCGATGAAACGTGTAAAAGATGCTTCGGTCTATACATGGGTGAGTCTCGATAAAGCTGCTATGGCAGGTACATTTTTACGCGTGCCGGAACGCGAAGAGATTCCGATGCTTGCAAACGAACAGCTCGTTGTTGAGTTGTACTCGAAATAATATAATCGAATATTTTCTTTACTTGGTGAGAACCAAACTATGAGCAATACACAATTTCAAATGCCGGAAAACGTCGTGCTGGAAGAATCATCCAGCACGGACCGTTTCGGCAGATTCATCGTTCAACCGCTGGAAAAAGGGTACGGAGTAACGATCGGCAATGCATTGCGCCGGGTCCTTCTCTCATCGCTTCCGGGGTATGCCATCACGGCAATTCGTATCGAAGGCATTGTTCACGAATTCACGGCGCTTCCGGGCATCGTTGAAGATGTGACCGATATGATCCTGAACTTGAAGCAGGTTCGATTGAAAGCAACAAACAAAAAAGTCGGTAAAGTGACTGTGCATTTGAAAGGCCCCGGAAAATTTCTTGCCGGAGACATTCAAAAGGCAAGTCCGGAAGTTGAAATACTGAATCCCGAACTGCATGTTGCGACACTGAACAAAGATGCAGATTTCGAGATCGAATTCCGCATTGGACGCGGAAAAGGATATGTTACGGCGGAAGAGAACAAAATGCCGGATCAGCCTGTCGGTATGATCACGATCGACTCAATTTTTACGCCGATTGTTAATGTGCGGTATAATGTTGAATCGACCCGTGTTGGTCAGCAGACAGATTACGAAAAATTGATCCTTGAAGTGGAGACGGATGGTTCCATCGTTCCGAAAGATTCCGTGGCATATGCCGGCAAGGTTTTGCGCGATCATATCCAGTTCTTCATTAATTTTGATGCAACACAGGAAACCGAAAAAGAAGACAATGAACGCGATGAAGAGATCTCACGTATTCGCAAGATCCTCATCACACCTGTTGACGAACTTGAACTTTCCGTTCGTTCGCACAACTGCTTGAGAGCCGCAGACATCAAAACGCTCGGAGATCTTGTGCGCAAAGATGAATCGGAACTCTTGAAATTCCGCAACTTCGGACGCAAATCGCTGGCTGAATTATCGGCGATCGTGGAAGTAAACAATCTTACATTCGGTATGGATGTGGACAAATATTTGAAAGACAGCGACTAAAAGGAATAATTGTAATGATACACGGACGAGCAGGAAGAAAATTACAACGCACAGCAAGCCACCGGAAGGCATTATTGAACTCGCTTTCAACGTCCTTGCTGCGGCATAAACGGATCCAAACCACGCTGGCAAAAGCAAAAGAAACGCGATTGGTCGTTGAGAAGATGATCACTCGCGCGAAGAATGCTGTTGCAAAAGAGGTTGAAGGCGGCCCGAAGAACATTCACGCACGCCGTGAGATCGCGCGCCATATCAACGATAAAGAAGTGGTAAAAATGTTGTTCAATGAAATTGCACCGAAAGTTGCATCACGCCCAGGCGGTTATACGCGCGTGATCAAACTCGGTCAGCGTCTCGGTGACGGCGCCCATGTTGCCATGATTGAACTTGTTGACTTCGCTCTTGGAGTGGATGCACCGGCAGAACCTGTGAAGAAGAAACAAGATCGTCGTACGCGTGTCAACCAGAAGAAGAAGGCGAAGAGCGAAACTGCCGAAGAAGCAACGGAAACAACTTCGGCATAAACAAAGTAACAGTCAAAGGATAGCAAATGCTATCCTTTGCTCTTCAATGAGATATATCAATCCTGTGTGTGTGAAGTATGAAAATTTCTACCGTTGATTTTGTTGTTGGCGTAGCAAACTTAAAACAACTTCCCAAGACCAATCTTCCCGAAATTATTTTTATCGGCCGTTCCAATGTCGGCAAATCCTCTCTGCTCAATAAACTTTGCAACAGAAAGAATATTGCCCGCGTAAGTGCAACTCCCGGCAAAACCCGCGAACTGAATTATTACCTCATCAACAAGGAACTCTATTTTGTCGATCTTCCGGGTTATGGATATGCCAAGGTTGCCGAACACGTAAAAGCCGGCTGGACGCAGATGATCGAGGAGTTTTTTCACACACGCAAACAAATTGCGCTTGCGATCCAGATCGTTGATGCCAGGTTGGGACCGACGGAACTTGACAATACGATGATGGGCTGGCTCGATTTTTATAAAGTGCCGTTCCTTCTCATCCTTACCAAAGCAGATAAGCTTCCGAAGAACAAACTCATTACACAAATGAACACTATCGGGGCACAATTGAGCAAGTATAAACATCTTGTCGGCCTTCAGCCGTTCTCAGCTGTGACCGGTGACGGCAGGATCGAATTGTTGAAAACGATCGATCATCAGATCGAAGAAAAAGAACTTCCTTCATCAAAGCTTGTTACAGCAGTAGCGTAACCTCAGTTTCACGTTACACCGTACACCCCGCACGGTTATTTTCTTACAGTCCTATATTGTGAGGAGCACACATATGAAAAAACGATTATTCACCCCAGGTCCAACCCCAATTCCTGAAACCGTAATGTTAAAGATGGCAGAGCCCATCATCCATCACCGTAATCCGGAATTCAACGAAATTCTTACACGCGTCAATCTGAATTTGAAATATCTTTTCCAGACCGAACAGCCTGTGTTAACCTTGACTTGTTCGGGAACCGGAGGAGTAGAATCGACATTCGTCAGTTTGTTCTCACCGGGCGATACGATCATTGCATCGAACGGTGGAAAGTTTGGTGAGCGCTGGGTAAAATTGCCGAAAGCCTATGGCCTGAATGTTGTTGAGGTAAAAGTTGAATGGGGAAAAGCCCCGACCGAAGAACAAATTCTTTCGGCATTGAAGGCGCATCCGGAAACAAAGGCCGTCTATCTCACGCACAGCGAGACTTCCACCGGTGCGGCAACCGATGTAAAAACCCTTGCAAAATTGATTCGTGAAAATTCAAAAGCGCTTGTTTGTGTTGATGGAATAACCGCCGTCGGCGCTCATGAGATGCGTTTCGATGAATGGGGTATAGATGTTTGTGTAACCGGTTCTCAAAAAGGATTGATGATCCCGCCGGGACTGGCTTTCGTCGCTTTGAGTAAACGGGCCATCGAAGCAATTGAAACAGCAAAATTACCGCGCTTCTATTTCGATTTGAAGAAAGCGTTGAAGTCGTATGCCGATAATGACACGCCATGGACACCGGCTGTTTCGCTGATCATCGGAGTAGATGCTGCGTTACAAAAGATCCGGGAAGAAGGAATTGAAAATGTTTGGGCCCGCCACCAACGGCTGGCGAATGCGATCCGTGCCGGCGTTGTCGGTGCAGGTTTGAAATTATTCTCATCATTTCCGTCGTTTGCCGTTACGCCTGTCTGGATCCCGGAAGGTGTCGAATGGAAACAATTCAACAAGATCCTGAAAGGGAAATACGGGATAACGATCGCCGGCGGTCAGGATGATTTTACCGGAAAGATCTTCCGCATTTCGCATCTTGGTTATTATGATGAACTTGATATGATCACGATGATCGGTGCCCTGGAAATGACACTGCAGGAATGCGGCCATAAATTTGAAATGGGTGCCGGACTGAAAGCTACTCTGAATTCGTTGATGACCAAATAGTTCTTTTCCATTAATCATTATTAGACTTTCCCCAATATCCAATATTGGGGAAATTATTTTTTGGAGAGTATCATGAAAATATTAATCACCGATCCGATTGAACAAAGTTGCGTTGATATCCTTAACCGGGAAGGCTTTCAGGTTGATGCAAAACCGGGGTTGCCTGCAGAAGAGATTAAACAGATTATTCACGAATATGAAGCACTTATTGTCCGCAGCGGGACAAAAGTGACGGCAGATATTATAGAGAAAGCGACTTCAATGAAAGTGATCGGCCGTGCCGGGGCCGGTGTCGATAATATTGATTCGGCCGCTGCATCGCGTAAAGGAATTATTGTGATGAATACGCCTGGTGGCAATACGCTTTCCACGGCAGAACATACTTTTTCCATGATGATGGCTGTTGCCCGTCATATTCCGAATGCTCATGCAAGTTTAGTGGCGGGACGATGGGACCGGAAGAAATTCATGGGGACGGAATTGTTCGGCAAGACGCTCGGTATCATCGGTATGGGCAAGATAGGCCGCGAAGTAGCTATCCGTGCGCAAGCGTTTGGTATGACAACAATCGGTTTTGATCCGGTCCTAGGTGCTGATGTTTCACAGAAAATGAAAGTCGAACTTGTTTCTCTCGACGAGGTCTTACGACGGTCTGATTTTATTACGGTCCATACTCCGTTGAATGATGAAACAAGAGGCTTGTTAAATGATGAAACCATCGCCAAATGCAAAAAAGGAGTTCGCTTGATTAATTGCGCGCGCGGCGGTATCATAGACGAGGCAGCACTATTGAGAGCGCTGGACAGCGGGCATGTCGGCGGTGCGGCACTTGACGGTTTTGTTGACGAACCCCCGAAAGATTTTTCACTTGCAAAGCATCCGAAAGTTGTTGCCACGCCGCATCTTGGTGCTTCAACCGAGGAAGCACAGGAAAAAGTCGCTATCCAGATTGCGGAACAGATCGCTGATGCACTGAAGGATCGTGGAATTGTCGGCGCCGTAAACGCTGCCGCACTTCAGGCGGGTGTTCCCAACGAAATAAAACCATACTTATTACTTGCGGAAAAACTTGGCTCGCTTCAGGCACAAGTGATGAAGGGCCAGTTGAAAGAATTGTCTGTTGAATTGAGCGGTGAACTGCTGCAGAAACATTCGGAATTGATTAAAGCGGGTGTCCTTCGTGGCCTCTTATCCAAATTGATGAGTCAGCCGGTGAATTATATCAGTGCTCCGGTTCTGGCGCAAGCAAAGGGAATACGCATCAGCGAAAAAAAGATATCGGATGCAGAAGATTATGCAAACCTGCTGACAATCGGATACAAGACAGAAACGGAACAGCGCTCATTTTCAGGAACGGTCTTGGGTGGAAAACATCTGAAGTTTGTCCGTCTGGATAAATATTCCATCGAAGGAACGCCGGACGGAACGTTTCTCTATTATACAAATATTGACAGACCGGGAATGCTGGCTAAAGTTGGTGCGATACTTGCCGAAGCCAATATCAATATTGCCGGTCTTTCGCTTGGCCGGTCCGGTATCGGTGAACGTGCTTTGACAGTTATGAATGTTGATACGCCAATTCCGGAACCGGTATTGCAGAAGGTTGCGTTGCTGGATGGTGTATTCCATGCGAAAGTGGTTATATTATAGAGCGGTTTACTGAATGGTCCCAAAGCCCTCGAATTGTTCGAGGGCTTTTGTTTTTAAAGAGGTTTCCCGAGTATCTTTTTGAAGCTTTCTCTGTAACTGCGGCTTAAGATCACCTGGGTATTGTTCTGAAGGACAACTTTATATTCACCATTGAAATACGGGAGCAGCTCTTTCACCTTTTCGATATTGATGATTGTGCTGCGATGAATGCGGGCAAATTTTTGTGGATTGATTTGTCCTTCTATGTTGTTCATTGTTTCCCGTACGAGGTGTGACTCGCTTCCGACATGCACATTCACATAGTTACCGGCCGCCTCCATCCAATCAATATCATCAATCCGCA
The DNA here is from genome assembly GCA_903958625.1 of uncultured Ignavibacteriota bacterium. Classification (GTDB taxonomy): domain Bacteria; phylum Bacteroidota; class Ignavibacteria; order UBA10030; family UBA8401; genus UBA8401. Next base: position 5,925 of record CAJBTU010000007.1, read on the forward strand.
GAAAAATGATCCTTCCGTTTGCTTTCACGACCAACCGTTCCAGTCTCGCAGGGGTTTGCTTTATTGAATCGAGCATCGACTTAATTTGCTCTGTGGTCGTCTCGGATTGTGTATTCGATTGAATGTATTCACGTGCGTGACTGACCGCTTTCTTAAACCGTACGCGGTCAAATGGTTTCAACAGATAATCCAGGGCATGGAATTCGAAGGCGCGCAGGGCAAACTCGTCAAAGGCGGTGATGAAAATGATCCCCGGCAACGGGTGCATCTTTATTTTGCCCAGTACTTCGAAACCATTCATCTCCGGCATTTGAATATCAAGAAAAAGAAGTTCAGGCTTTAACTTATGACATGAGGCGAGCGCGTCACGGCCGTTTGCACAGACATCGACGATTTCTATGTCGGATTCCCCCTGCACAAAAAGTTTGACTTTTTCGCGAGCGAGAGGTTCATCATCAACGATGATCGCGCGGATCATATTTTGGATTGTCGGTAATGTTCGAGAAAAGGTTTTAGTCCGTTATCATACGAAACGGAATGGAAAGAGTTACACGCAGCCCGCCTGTTTCTTTGTTTGAAAATGTGAGGGAGGAGTTGTTTCCGTAGAGAATTTTCAGTCGTTCGAGGGTATTTTTAATTCCAAATCCTTTCGTAAGATTATCTTCCAGGGATCGCGAAAAACCGCTTCCGTCATCTTCAATTTGCAGGAAAAGTTTTTCGGCGACCCGCCACGATGAAGCGGTGATTGTACCTTGCTTTGCATTCGGTGCAACGCCGTGTTTAATGGCATTCTCAAGCAACGGCTGTGCCATCATGCAAGGGACGAGAGCATCTAGTGTATCAGGATGAAAGTTTGTTTTGACAATTAGGCGGTCTCCCATCCGTGTCTTTTCGATCAGCAGATATCGTTCAATGAAAGCAATGTCGTCCTTCAAAGGAACTTCCTGAACATTCATCCTTTCCAGAGAGATACGAAGAAGGTCTCCCAGATATGTCAGCATCGTATCGGCTTCCTCGACGCTTTTATACATTAAAGAGGATATTCCGTTGAGGGTGTTGAAAAGAAAATGCGGCTGCAATTGCTGATGCAGCGTGCGTATCTGCGCCTCTTTTAACTGGACCTCCAGCTGAGATGCACGCAGTTCGCGTTCGGTGTACTTTCTGAAATAATCGAATGCAAAGTGGATGGCAATGATAATACTATAATAGAGCAAACGGTAAACATGATTTACGCGTGCGATGGAATTCAACACATAGTCGATGTAGGTCACATCCGGCATTTTCTCAAAGATACTGCTGTACATCCATGGTATAGAGGAATGAACGAGGTAAATATATGATGAGTAAATAGGTATATGAAGGAAAGTAAAGAAAACACCGGCAATAAGATGGACGATGAGAATAGCGACGTAGGGGAGTTTTTTGTCGGATATCTTTTCGGCGAATAAAATGATCATTGGTGTCAGCAATAACCACAGATAAGCAGCGATCACACGGTCAACAAAGACATTAATGATCTCATTTGTTGTGGGTTTCGTCGCCGACATTTCGTAGGAATCTGCATAGATCGCCTGAAGGAAAAATGCAATTCCGAGAATGGTTAAAAACCCAAAATAGAAGAGGAGTTCAGCTCTGTATTTTTGCCAATACGATGCTCTTGTCATAGTTCATCGAGTGTAATCAATGTTTTGTAAAAACTCCAGTTGAAAAAATTATCGCCCGGATCCAGCGAATATCCCGTTCGTTTTTTTCGATTCACTGTATGACGGCGCAGTAATTGTTGTTCGTGAAAGTCCGGCGTGCGGGCGAATAGGCTCTTCATCAAGCCGTTTTGACGTATCTTTCATTTCGCCGGTAAACGGTGTCTCTCGGCTGGTGAGCAGCCAATTGATGTTGCACCCAAGATCGATGAGTTTAACAAGCAGCACGGGTCCCGGAATACTCCTGCCGTTAAGATATCCGGAATACAGCGTAGATGGATTCATATCGAGCGCTTCGGCAAATTTTTTCATCGTGCCGTACCGTTTATAGCCAAACAAACGCAGATTCTGCGACACCTCTTTTTTATTGAGCTTCATATAAGCCTCCGGGAAAATTAGGAATAGTGTTATTTGTTTGACAATAAAATAAAAAAGAAGGCCTTACTAAAAAATCTTTTTGGGATGAACAGTTGTAAAGATGGGGCAAAA
>CAJBTU010000008.1 GCA_903958625.1 uncultured Ignavibacteriota bacterium
AGAGGAACTCGGGATAATAGTTATGAGCATGTCGCTGATCCAGATATCCGTAGAAATAATCGAATCCCTGTTTATTGGGCTCTCCCTCCGTACCAAGTCCGCCAAGGCCCCATTTACCGATAAGACCAGTTCGGTACCCTGCAGATTTTAAATATTTCGCAACATTATTTGAATTAGCAGGAAGCGGTACCTGCCCGGATTCATCAATTGCATTTCCTCGAACATATGCATGTCCTTGGTGAAGTCCGGTCATTAATGAGCATCTGGAGGGAGCGCACAATGTACTACCGGCATAATGATTGGTAAAGCGAATGCCTTCGCTCGCCATTCGATCGATATTTGGTGTGAGAATATCTTTTTGACCGTAGCATCCTATTTCGCCATACCCGAGATCATCTGCTAATACAAAAATGATATTTGGTTTTTTACGATTTGGAAGAAGTGAAAATCCAAAATTAGGAATTACTAATAATGAAGATACACAACCCATTTCTTTTAAAAATTTTCGCCGTGGACTAAAGGAGGAATCTTTCATTTTTGTTCCTATGGTTACTATGAAAAATTATTTTTTAATACTTCATATTTCTTTGAAAATTTCACTACAACACAAAGTCTTTCTTCATACCTGCAGTTTCCATCAATACTCTGTCGCTGGGGCAGTTCATTTAGTGTTCGAAAACAAAAATCGTGTCTGAGATTCAAATTGTTTCCCCGGTTCCAGCACCGTCGATGGAAATGCAGGCTGATTCGGGGAGTCCGGAAAATGTTGGGTCTCCAGACAGAAACCGGTTCGATGGTTGTACGTGCGCATTCCCTTTCCGATAAATCTCCCGTCGAGAAAATTTCCGCTGTAGAACTGGATCCCAGGTTCTGTTGTCCATATCTCCAAGATGCGTCCCGTCCTCTGTTCGGTAACTCTAGCCGCGAAACTAAACTCCTTTTCCTTTTTGTTCAGAGCCCAATTGTGATCGTACCCTTTTCCATATACCAGCTGAGGGTCATTCTGCGCAATCCTCTCCCCGATCGCTTTCGGATTCCGGAAGTCGAACGGCGTATTTTCCACGCGTATTATCTCGCCCGTTGGAACATTATACTCATTCAATGGGGTGAAACGGTCAGCATTGATTATCAACTCATGCCCCAGAATATCCCCGCTCCCCGCTCCCGAAAGATTGAAATACGGATGCGATGTAAGGTTCAGAACGGTGGTCTGGTCCGTAGACGCAGAATAGAAAATATCCAATGCATTGGAATCGGAAATCGTAAATGTCACCTTTACAGAAAGATTACCCGGATATCCCTCTTCTCCATCCTTACTGAGGTAGAAGAGGACCAGTTTCCTTCCGGGGATGCACTCGTTTTCGATAACATCCCATACTGCCTTATCGAAGCCACTCACTCCGCCGTGCAGTGAATTCCCTCCGTTATTTACACTAAGCTGATGGGTCTTGCCATTCAATGAGAATGTTCCCTTGTTGATCCGGTTTGCATATCTTCCGACAAGAGCACCGAAATATGGATGCTTGTCTACATACGACTGGAGAGAATCAAAACCCAACGTGACATCATCGATCACTCCATGTCGGTCGGGTACTTTGAGCGAGACTATGATCCCGCCAAAATTGGTAATGACTGTCTCCATGCCTGAAGAGTTCTTGAGAGTAAAAAGGAATACCTTTTTGCCTCCTACATTACCAAAAGTGCTTTGCCACATCTCTTTTTGTTCCTTCGTATTTTGACCGCTGCCCGCAAGTATGAGCGCCAGCAAAAAGAGAATGAGATCTCTTCTATTGTCGGTCCTCATTCAGCTATTTCTTTCATTTTTCTAACTTTCATGTACACATTATTTATGCGCTCCAACATTCATTTCCATCTTTGTGCACTTCGTTCACCGCTTGGTCACTAATCTGCGAAGTATTTCGGCGGCAGACTCTGCAGTAACATCCCTCTGAGGTTCCGCAAACATTTCGTAACCGACCATAAATTTCTTCACCGATGACGATCTCAGTAGCGGCGGATAAAAATGCATGTGCATATGCCACTCTGGATGCTTTTTCCCGTCCACCGGTGCCTGATGAATCCCCGATGAATAAGGGAAGGGGATTTGAAAGACGCGGTCGTAAATTCCCGTGATCACCTTTAGAGCGTCCGCACAATCTCGCTTTTCCGCTTTTGTCATCCGGAGGATATCTCCTACTTTTCTTTTAGGAATGATCAATGTCTCGAACGGCCAAACGGCCCAAAAGGGAACGAGAATGACGAACGATTCATTCTGATATACCAGCCGCTCCTTCAACTTAATTTCCTGCTTTACATAATCAGAAAGGAGGTCACGCTTATTTTTCCTGTAGTAATTACGCTGTGACTTTCCTTCTTTTTTCGGTTCACCCGGAACATGTTCCTGCGCCCAGATTTGACAATGCGGGTGCGGATTACTGTTCCCCATGATCAGTCCCTTATTTTCAAATATTTGTATATGGCGGATGCCTGGCTGGGTGGATAACATCCTCATTTCGTCCTGCAAGACAGTGAGGACTTGTTCGATCTGTGTTCTACTGAGATCCGAAAGTGTAAGATCGTGTCTGTGAGAATAATTTACGACACGACACATACCCTGTTCCGGTATTGCCTGTAGAAGACCTTGTGCATACCGCAGGGACGATTTAGGTTTCGGAAGCAATGCAGAAAAATCGTTGGTAAATGTAAATGGACCGTGATAATGCGGGTTTCGATCCCCGTTTGCACGCAGATTCCCTGGACACAAATAACATTCAGGCTCATACGATTTCAGTTTCTTCATCAACGGTGCAGTTTGCTCTCCCAACCATGGCCGCATAGTTCGCTGCGGAGAGACAAGAACCCATTCTCCAGTGAGAATATTCCTCCGGCGGTGTGGTTGTATGGTGCTATTAGACGGCAGCATTGCTTTTCACCTCTATAACATGTGTTCCCGAACCCGTCGATGTGACATACGCAAAGGGATTTCTATCAAATTTTTTATAATATTCCTCTTTCAGAACAGCTGTTACCGTATCGACATACTCCGGTTTGACCAAATTGATTGTACACCCGCCAAATCCTCCTCCCATCATTCGAGCTCCATAAATTTCCGGCAGTTTCTTTGCTGTTGACACGAGGTAATCCAATTCCGGACAACTCACTTCATATTTCTTACTCAGACCTTCATGAGATGCATAGAGGAGCTCACCTAATTTTGTATAATCACTTCGTTCAAGCATTCTACATGCCTCTTCAACACGTTCATTCTCCTCCACCACATAGCTGCATCTTTTGTACACCACGGATGGAATTTCCGCTTGCAATTCATTAAGCATGCCGAGTGTAGCGTCCCGTAGGGAATGTACCAACGGATACTTCTTCTGAAGCAACCGGACTCCCTCGGTGCACTCTGCACGCCGTTTGTTATATTCAGATGACGCGAGCGAATGGCTCACACGCGTATCAAGTAAAACAATTGATAATGTATGATCGAGAGGATAGTATCGGTGATCAACCGATCGACAGTCCAATTTCAACACGTGTCCATCCATGCCGAAAATATTAGCATACATATCCATGATTCCACACTGTAACCCCACAAATTCATTTTCAGCTCTTTGTGCGATCCGTACCAATTCCTTTTTCGCAATCCCCAGGTTAAACAACACATTCAATCCGTAGGCAAGACCCGCTTCAATTGCGGCCGAAGAGGACATCCCTGCACCGACGGGTATCTCACCTCCAAAAACACAATGGAATCCGCGGAGTCCATATCCCGCTTTCATCAACTGATCAACAACTCCCATGAGATAGTTGGGCCATCCTTTCTCCGAACGCGATAATGCTGTGATATCAAACTCGAATTCATCCTGAAGATCATGTGCAATGATTTTACAGTGTGTATCAGTCCGCGAAGATATGGCAATATACATCGACTTCTCGATTGCAGCCGGAAGAACAAATCCCTGGTTATAATCTGTATGCTCTCCGATGATATTGACTCTTCCAGGCGAACGCACCAGAAGGGGCTGTTCTTGAAACAGCTCCAGGAATTTCGTTTCTATTTGTTCGATTGAATTCATCGGTTTCTCATGAAATCTGCTTTCGTGCAACAAGAAACATCCCCCCGCCAAAGAGAACCATAATTGCACCCCACCAAATATCCGGATGTGTTTCCGATAAGATTGTTTTCACAACTGGAGGCGAGATGAGGTTATAGATTCCACTGAAAAGGATAAGTCCCCCCATGATCAATAAAATCAAGCCAACAAAATACCAAATGGGTATCATTTTCTGTTCAGACATGTTAAAATCTCCTTTCGATTACCAGAACCAGATATTCAATATAATGACGACTGTCAAAGAAATGAGCGCATAGAACTCCGGGCGCTTCATAAGCGGGATCGTATGATCAATATTTTCCTTCGTTAAGCCCTTGACAAGACCCACCAATTCTTCTTTCGGTTTCTTTGCTGTAAAGAGACTAATGACGATGGTTACAACCGCACAGATCAACCACGCCCACCATGCACGCCAGAAATTTGCTGCCATATCGCTTTGGACACTAGAGAGTGTAATGAGACTTTCTGCAAACCATTGGAACTTGACGCCAAGATACATGAGGAAGGAAGACAACATGCCCGCTATCAACCCCCAAAATGCCCCGTTAGGAGTAATCCATACGACAAACATACCAAGAAGCATAGTGGCAAAAAGCGGTGCGTTGACCCACGAAAAGATCGCCTGCATATAATCCATGATACTGGGAAAACTCTTTGCCCAGTACGCCGTAACAAGTGATAGCACAACCCCCACAATAGTAGAAACACGACCCATCCATAACAAATGGTCATCCGATGCTTTTTTATTCAATACAGATCTGTAAATATCATACGTCCACACAGTATTAAAAGCACTAATATTCCCTGCCTGACCAGCCATGAAACCTGCGAGCAGCGCCGTTACTCCCAATCCTACCAGGCCCGGTGGATAATACCGGGCGATAAGCAATGGAAGAGCTGAGTCGTAGTTTGTTTGTCCGCCATCGGTAAGCAATTTGAAACCACTTTTCGGATCCATGGAAAGCGCTATCGCAATGAGTCCAGCGACTATGACAAGGAATGGTAATGCCATCTTGAAGAAAGAGGCAAGAATCGGAGACATTCGTGCCGAACGCAAATCTTTTGCCGAAAATGCCCGCTGCACGACAAGAAAATCTGTGGTCCAATATCCGAATGATAGAACGAATCCGAGTCCAAGGACAATCCCTCCCCAATGAATGAACATCCCGTTGAGGTTTGGATCTGAGGATGTGGACCACAGTGTTGTGAATGATACGTGAGGGCTAAATTCATTAATGCGAGCTAAGATTTCATTCATACTTCCGATCTCAATGATTCCTAAAATCGTAACCAGAAATAATCCAAACCAGATCAAAAAGAACTGAATAATCTCTGTAAAGATTGCCGACATCAAACCGCTGAGTGTCACATAGGCAGCAACGGTAATTGCAGATGCCCACATACTCACATCCCAATTCCATCCCAGAAAGGTGTGAAGCACTAGTGCCATAGCGTAGAGATTAATTCCGGATACAAGCACAGTCATTACCGCAAACGAAATTCCGTTCAGGACACGTGTCTTTTCATCGAACCGAAGTTTGAGATAGCCTGGTATAGAATTGATCTTGCTACTGTAATAAAACGGCATCATATAAATGCCGAGGAAC
>CAJBTU010000009.1 GCA_903958625.1 uncultured Ignavibacteriota bacterium
ATCACATCCGGTTTCGGAGCGCAGTATGGAAATGCTCAGTCCGGTATCGTGAATATTACCATGAAAGAAGGTCGTTCGGATAAATGGGCGGCGCGGGCAGAAGTAAGAACGCGGGCTCCCGGACGCAAACATTTTGGTCCAAGTCTTTGGGAATCAATGGCGAACGTTAATCCATCCACGACCTCAAGTCCTCCAAATTATTTTTACGCGCTGAATTCGCCCGATGCCTGGGGATCGAACCTTTGGGGTTTTGCAAATTATTCGAACCGTTTTTCAAAAGATTCCACCACACTGCGTCAGATGATCTACACAATGTGGCGGTATCAGGCAAAGCGGGATTTTGGAAAGAGCTATGACGATCTTGTGGACTATTCACTTGATGCCAACGCCGGCGGGCCATTAACAGAAAACGCACGCATGTTTATAGCGGTCCATACCGATAATAATTGGGCAATGTTACCGACGCCGGATCCCAACACGAACCGGCAGGTGATGGGAAATCTTGTCTACGATTTTGGAAGCGGAATAAACCTCCGTATGAGCGGTGCGTATTCAAGGGCTGAAGGACATACATTCTCCGGAAGAAGCACGCAAACGTGGTATGACTGGGTGTGGGACCGTGTCTTCAGCATAAAACGCACATTAGATGAAAATATTCAACTTGGTGTTCGCTGGTCTCAAGCGCTCAGTCAAAGCACGTTCTATGAAATTAAACTGAACACGCTGCAAACACATGCGCTCACCGGATCGCCGGTCTACAATCCCGATTTTTTTGCCGCGGCCAGCCCGGCACTTATTTGGGAACCATTATCAAGAAATTTAGCGGACGGATTTAATTTCGGTCAGCTTGAAAATGACTTTACCTCCGAAAAAACGAAAACGCTTAGTATTGATGCTTCCATCACCAGTCAGGTTTCAATATCGCATATGCTTCTTGCCGGTGTTCAGGGGAACTATTCAATTCTCGACATCAACAATATTTCCGGTCTCAGCATTCAATCAAACGGTAATTTATCGCAATATATTATCAAACCGTTCGAGCTCGGTTTGTTCGTTCAGGACAAAATGGAATTTGAAGGAATGATCGCAAATATCGGGCTTCGCCTGGATGTCTATAATCCGAATATGGAATATTATACCGATATCTTTTCACCCTACCGGTATACGGACAGTCTGGGACTTCAAAAAGTTGATGAGCGATATGCATCCAAATCGACGACGGCTACCATCGCCCGTTTGCAGCCCCGCGCAGGTTTATCCTTTCCGGTATCAACACATACCGTGTTTCATGTGAACTATGGAACCTTCCTGCAGCGTCCTCCTTTTAACCGGCTTATTTCTCAATCCCGCGGCAGAAGTGATATGCTGAAGTACGGTACGGCGCTGACAGTTATCGGTGTTCTTGGAAATCCGCGATTGAAACCGGAAGTGACAAACAGTTATGATGTCGGTGTCACACAGGCATTAGGCGAAGGGTTTACCTTGGATGTCAGCGGATATTATAAAGATGTCAGGGATCTGCTTCAACGCGCCATCTATAGTTCCAAACAAGGTTCGTACACCACCTATATCAATCTTGATTATGCAGACATCCGCGGATTTCGCTTAGGTCTTGCGAAGCGGAGCGGAATTGTGACCGGCTCGCTGAACTATACGTACGGTGTTGCCACCGGTAAAAACGGTTCATCGGACGGATACCAATACCCGACAATCTACGAAAGCGGAGAATCGAAAGACCCGGTGCCGCAGGACATCCTGCTGGACTTTGACCGGACCCATAATCTTGTCGCCAATGTCGGTATCAATACGCCAAAAGAATGGGGACCGGAGATGCTTGATTTTTATCCGTTCGAGCAGGTCACTATTGCGGCTACCTCATTTGCTCGCAGCGGCCGTCCGTTCTCATCCTGGGTCAATACGCTGATCAAGATGAATATGCGTGCTCCGAATGAATACAACACCAACATAAAGATCACAAAACAAATATCCCGTCTTTTCGGAACCAGCACGGCATTCTATTTTGAGGTATCGAATCTATTCAACTCCAGGATCTATGATTACACGGCAGTCTTTAATCCGGATCCAACGAACCAATACAATCTTCAAAAATACACCATCAAGTATGAAAAAGGTGAGGATATCACCTATTATGAGGACGAAGAGCATCCGGGATATTATGTCAATCAGGAATTCAGAATATATTCAAATATGCCGCGATCGATGCAATTTGGAATGATTATTAACCTATGAGTTTTTTCAGGAGCAACAGATGAGTTCTCTAAAAAATATTACATGTCTTCTTTGCCTTTTCGGAAGCATGGTATCGGCGCAAATGCAAAAGGATTACCTGATACATAAACGGGGTATGCTGCACCAAACCGTCTATAATACGGGTGAACTTGGCAGGAAATATGTAACCTCCAATGCCAACACAGAACTCGGAATTCCCTCGTTTGAATGGCCCGGAAATTCTGCTACCATCGTTGATGCAAAGCAATACACGGGCTGGCACAATTCTTATGGCGGCGGAGTGCAGATAGCCGCAGACAGAGTTGATTCTTCAAAGCGCCTTATTGCGTATTGCGGCGGGGAGATCGATGCTGTTGCGGAATACGTCAATTCATTTCCGCTCAGTCAGGAACGGATCGAAAACTTTCCCGTGCTGGCGAATGGAAATCTGAATCCGACATACAATCCGGATGAAGCGGAAGAAATAATCATCTCTAAATGGGCGACACCTGTTGGTGTCACCATTACACGGACCAGCCGGGTCTGGAGTTTTCCCGATTACGATGATTTTATCATCTATGAATATGAATTTGAAAATACCGGTGATCTTACCGGGAATCCTGCTATTCCTCCAAAACCGGTGAAGCTGAAAGATCTGATCATCGTGTTTAATCAAGGTATGACCGGAGGAAAATTCGGGTACAACAGAGTGGGCGGATCATGGAATAATACATTGACCGATGAAATAAATATGTATGCCCGGTGGGACCGGCAACGCTGGCTCTTCTATGGAAATCATCGAACCGGTAATCCCGAACCGACATATTTTTCGGAATGGGCTACCACCGGAAAAAATGGGGGCGGATTGCTCAGTCCTCAGTCACCGGGAATAATGGCGCTCTATGTGGATACCGTACATCTTGCCCGACGGGGTGACGGAACCAGAGTCGTATTCTCCGCACTTTCGGATTCCGTTGCATGGGATATCAACGGCCATATCAAGCAGCCGTATTATCTGCGGTTAGAAACATCACAGCACCGCACGGACAAGGTCTGGCCGAACGTACTCGACATTTCGCTCCCTCAGAAGACCGGCTTGTTCAAAACGGTGAGTTTGTATGGACAGGATTGGGTCGGACGGTCGAATTTCAATTGGCGTCAGGGAATGAGAATTGGATATACGTACGGATTCGGTCCGTACCATTTAATGCCAGGCGAGAAAGTGCGCATTGCGTGGGCAGAAGTATGCGGTTATGGTTCGGCTCGTAAAGAAGATACTGATGCCGGAGTGAAAGATATCGGCGGGAGCAACGGAGCAACACCCCCCGATGTTGAAGCAGGAGATGCCAACTATGCATTCAATATTGTTCCTAACTACTGGCAGCCAAAGACACGTATACAGTTGAACCCAACAGGCACTTCCACCGGTACGACGGTATTCGGAAGTGATTATCTCAGCAAATATCTTTTGCCGGATTTTGTTAATTCAAATGTCGTTACTATCCGTGAAGTTGCCGATCGTGCTATTCAAGCATATACCGGTGATACGCTGGTCAATCATAATACAGTGCAATACTGGCCTGATACAAAAAATGAGCGCGGATCGTACCGCATTCCCATTCCTGTTCCGGCTCCGGCGCTGACTTTGGAAAACACGCTGGTCGGTGAAAGTAAGATCATTTGGGGGCCTCAAGTTGAATCGTTCACAACACCGCGATTGCAGGGAACGTTCGATCATTACGAAGTGTACAAATCTTCGCATCCGTTGGGACCATGGATCAAGTTAGCAACGGTCGCAAAAAATGACCCGCTGTATATTGTCGGCGGTAAATATCAGTTTATCGATAAGAATGTCCGCATAGGCGATAACTTCTATTACTCTGTCTTGTCGGTGGATAATAAAGGGAATAAAAGCGGCCGGACCAACATGACGCTGCACGCGGCATCCATCGGTGCAACATCAACGTTGCAGCAGGTCTTTGTTGCTCCGAATCCGTTTATCGTGAAATCAGGATATCCCGGATCCACTCCCGACGGCGACATCAATAACCAGCTCCGTTTTTACAATCTTCCGAAAACATGCACCATACGCGTGTATTCGTACAGCGGACAGCTCATCCAGACCATCGCGCACGATGCGGATGAAATTCAACATCCATATTTTCAGATAACACGGAACAATCAATTAATCGCTTCGGGTGTCTATTTCTATGTCGTCGATGCACCGGACGGCACCCGGGTTCATGGCAAGTTTGTTATCATCAACTAAGTTATGCAGATGACTATGAAACATACAATACGATCAATGGCAACACTGCTGCTGCTGACGGTCTCGATCGGTCAGCTTCAGGCGCAAAAGGTTGGCACAAGTTCAATGCAGTTCCTGAAAGTCATGCCAACGGCCCGTGCAACCGCGATGGGCGATGCTTATGTTTCGCTCGCAACCGGCGCCGATGCTGTCTTTTGGAATCCGGCAGGGCTGACAACAATGCAAAACCACGAAATGAGTTCCACGCTGACCATGTGGCTCTTCGATACCAAACAGGTTGCTTTGGCGTACGGACTGCCGATGGGAGATTGGGGAAGCATCGGCTTCCAGTTTCAGTACATCGACTTTGGAACAATGCAGGAAACACGCGGTGATGTGGCAGATCTTGTAAGGCCTGCTCAAGGGATTCCATACTATAATCCCGGTTTAACAGGAAGATCATTCACGCCGTATTCGTATTTGACCGGTTTCACCTATGCGCAAAAATTCACCGATAAATTTTCAGCCGCACTTTCCGTTAAATACGCCATGGAGTCTCTCTGGTCAGAGCAGTCTGTGACTATTGTTAATCCGACAACCGGAGAAATAAAATCCTATAAGACATATGCGGATGTTGTGCTGTTCGATTTCGGTATGTTATACAACACGGGATTTCGATCCGTGAAAATTGGAGTGTCAACGCAGAACTTTGGTCAGCAGATAACCTTTGCAGAAAAAGCGCATCCGGCACCGCTCGCATTTCGTCTTGGTGTTTCGGCGAACATTTTCGGGAGCGAAGGGTTATTGTTCCAGGACGATATGAACCGTCTTACACTTGCCTACGATCTGTTCCAGCCCAACGATTATAAACAACAGATGCACATTGGTGCCGAATATTCGTTTTCGGAATTGCTTGCCCTTCGCGGAGGTTATAAAGTTGATTACGATACCGAAGGTCTCTGTTTTGGCGGCGGCGTACATACCGATCTTTCCGGCTGGCCGATCAGTGTTGATTACAGCTATGGTAAAATGAGTGAATACCTGAATACTGTGCATCGTATTAGTTTAGGAGTGCAATTCCGATGAAATTGAATTTTATCAAAAAAATTGACGTCACGTTCATTGCATTGTTGCTAAGCATTGCATCCATCGCGGCCGCACAACCTGCCGCAAATCCGCTTGATATCCAAGGGCTGGATCAATTCTCTCTCATAGGCGTTCGCTCACGGGCAATGGGCGGAACAACAATTGCCAATGCGAATGATGCATCGGCACTATTTTCAAATCCTGCCGCTCTTTCAAAACTGAAGTCTATTGAAATTCGTGCCGGCGGATTCTTTGCCAACACTGCGCGCAAGCAGACTCAAGAATGGGTTCCGCAGCGAAGTGCTCCGGGCCTCGGATTACTCTTTGAAGGACTCACCGGAACAGTCAAAACACCAGACAGCGCCGGCGTTCCGGGTATTACCGAAAAAGATCCGTGGAAAACCGTGCAGAGACAGTATGACAATATCAAACCCAATTGGAACAACAGCACTTCTGCTATCGAACCGTTTTCATTTGCAGCAGCTGTTCCGTTTGAGATTGAAGGATTCAGTTTTGTGGCCGGTATCGGCGCTTCAAAAACAATAGACCTTTACAATTTTTACCAGAACAACAATTCCATGTCGCCGTATCTCGGTCAACTTCGGCCCTATACAAATTTCTACGACAGAAGCAAAGTGGCCGATACCGTGCACGTTAAGTGGTACCAATATATCCGCGAGAGAAAAGGATCGATGTATGGTGTTACACCGGCATTAGCAGTCACAATTCTTTCGGGTCTTACCATTGGCGGATCCGCTACGATACATTCCGGTTCGTCCGATGACAATGAATCCCGGTTAGACCGTGGACATCTGAATATTGCTGTTGAGAACGGTGCGCCGCAAAATTTCATGGTGGATACTGTCTATTATAAACAGTCGAAGATTGGCACCTCAACCTATTCGGGTAATTCACTGAATGTCGGATTATACTTCCAACAGGAGCGGTACAGCATCGGCATTACCGTTGCGCCGGAAATGACGATAACCAGAACCTGGAAACGGGATGTGTCGAGCATGGATACCACAAGGAAAACATTTCCGGTGAGGGTGGACAGCCTGACGACAAGATCCTATCATGAGAGCGGAAAAGATAATCTCACATTTCCCTTGTCATACTCATTCGGTATTGTGTTGACGCCAACGGACAAGTGGACGATCGCTTTCGATTATGAAATGAGATATTTGTCCGATGTGAATTTGACCACAACATTGAACAGTACACCGACGCATCCATGGACCAATAACAGAGGATCGATGCATATTGGCGCAGAATACCGTCCGGGCAAGATGCTCGCGCTCCGGGGCGGTTATCGCGACGATGTTCAACCGTTCTCGCCCGATGGCGCGGCAATCATCGGTGAACCGGCCCGGGGGGGTATCTATTCATTGGGAGCGGGAATATTTCTTGAAGATATCCTGATCGACTTTGCATATGAATATTCGCTGCTGAAGTACGAGGATATGTATCAATCCAACGTCAACTACAATAGCAGAGAACAGCACCGCTTGATGATGGAAATCGCGTACCGGTTCTAATTATTGTTTCAATCAAATGAATAAATCGAATGATCCTTGTTCAAATATTTTTAATCGCCACCATTATTCGCGTGCTCAGAAATGTGCACGGAGAATTGTGATGAGGAGTTCTATGAAAACGACTGCAATGAAATACATATTCTTTTTGATCGCGATGTTGATCGCCGGCTGTTCAGAGAACCAGGATCCGCTTGCCCCGGGTTCGATGGACGGACAATATTCGATAGGGACAAAGGGACTAGTTCCGTTGAATATCGGGAACCGTTGGACATACAGCGTCGTGCTGTATGATACAACCGGAATAGAGCGAAAACGTTATACCTACACTCTTAGCGTAAAAGACACAATATCTGCCGATACCGGCAAGATACCGCTGGTCTCGCCGAGCATTGACAGGAAATCCATCAAAAGAGAAGCACTCGTGTGGTACCTTCTTCAAGGTGAATCGGGAGTAACAACGTGCTGGCAGGTAGACACGCTGGAAAATCTGCGTATCCGGAAATCCGATGACACGAGGTTCTATGAACAAACCGCATTTAATTTCAGAGCGGCGGTCGGCGACACAACTTTTGCAAGGTACATTGGAGGCGACACCATGGTTTGGGCATCAGGCGACATCATCTATACAACGGCGGATTCTGTGAGATCGTCACTCGTCTCAAAAGGTGTCGATACCCTGAGAACGACCCTAGGATCAGCACCGTATTTTTATTACCGGGAGTCATATAAAGTGCGGACCGATTACACGAACTATTACTTCAAACCCGGTTTTGGACTGCTATTAATCGAAAAATATCAACGAACTGCAGGCGGAACAACGGTTCGCGTGAGACGAGACGAACTGGTTTCCTATTATTTTAAATAAAAATTCTTTAGCAGCGATTACAACATAGATCTTAACGTTTTATCGGGAAAACATCATGAAACAATTTACAAAGTGGTTTACTTGTTTGCTAACAGTGCTTATGACGGTGGATGCGCAGGAGAATTCCGGTTTTGAGGTTTCTGTCAGCAGCGGCTATGTCATCCCTTCTTCGCCCATGTCTTTTGCTAATTATTGGAAGATGCAGTACGGCGGTGCTTTGGGTGCCGGAATTGCGCTCACTCCGTCCATTACAATCGGAGGTGCTTTTGAGTATTATCAATTTGCTCTGGACAACGACGGGATCAATAAAGGATTCGATACAAAATACATGCGCGATATTTGGGTCTTCAATGATGTTTCCTTGAAACCTACTGCCAATACCAGTTCCGTGATGACGCTGGCGGCACAGATGCGGATTGCTCCCCCTGAATTGTCAGGATCACTTTCTCCATATTTCCTCGCCGGTGCCGGTGTAATGTTTTTTTCGCTGAGCGAAATTTCACTGCCGGTAAAAAGCACGTTAACAGTAGGCGGTTCAACGGTCTCGATGAGTGCACAACAACGTATCATCGGCGGTGACGAAACCATTCCTTTCGCGCAATTCGGATTAGGGATGAATTATCGTTTAACAGAATCCTTCAATGTCTTTATCGAAGCACGTTATACCAGAGGCCTGAATAAAGGTCTCGGCACAACGTACCTGCCCCTCACCGCCGGCATAAAGTATCTCTTGTGATTGATTCATCGAATGTGTGTGGGAAAAATATTGACACATACAACATGGAACAATTGCCCAAAACTATTCTCACAGAGTCGTCGAACGAGTACTTCTATCCGGTCGGATATTACAAATCCTTGTGTACCATTATTTCAACAGATTTAAAACAGGGAAAAGTGAAGAGATAACATTTGACCCTTGCTTTTTTGTCTGCTGCCGATGCTGGTGTTTTGATTATGAAGCGATTGCCGAAAAAATATTTGCAAAGGCTTTTTGTCATTTTTCTGGTACAGCCGACCGTTGCACAATCGCAGGTTGTTCTCAATGCCGACGGTCCCGGCTATACATATGAATTGATCAATAGCCGCTTTGCTCCCGGTTACGACTGTGTTGAAAATCCCGAATGTGTCCATCCTGAATTTGGACGGCACATTGCAGAAGTATGGGATGCCGCGCTGCAGCAATATGTCTTTGAATTCTATTCTCATGTTACACCGGACAATGACCGTTGTATTAATTTTGACAGGCAACGGGTTGAAATAAAAACGTATGCATCATCGCCAGATAATTTGAAGGGGGTGACGGGTGAAACAATCACGTATCAATGGAAATTCAGACTGCCTGCCGGGTTTCAGCCCTCCAGCAGTTTTACCCATATACACCAGATAAAGGCTGTCGGCGGAAACGAGGGTGATCCCATATTCACGTTAACTCCAAGAAAAGGGACTCCTCATAAAATGGAACTGATCCATGATAACACAACAAAGGTGGCAATTGTTGATCTATCATTGTTCGTCGGCATGTGGGTAGAATGCACAGAAATTGTTCATGTCGATTCTACGAATGGGACCTATTCCATGACGATAACGAACGTCGGTAATGGTGCAACGATACTATCGTATAGCAGCAATAAAATTAAGACCATACGTTCAGACAATGACTTTATCCGGCCGAAATGGGGGATCTATCGCAGTCTCGATCATCCTGCCGATTTGCGTGATGAGGCAGTGCGTTTTGCGAGCTTTTCCATACAGGAAGGGACTACCGGGGTTGAACGGACTGATCGTTCATTATCCGGTCACTTGATATTGGAGCAAAATTATCCTAACCCTTTCAATCCGTCGACCGTTATCAAATATCAAATCCCTTCTTCATCGCCTATTTACATTGCGATCTACGATTGTTTGGGAAGTGTGATCGATGTGTTGATCGATAAAGTTCAATCAAGCGGCAGTTATCAAACAGAATGGGATGCTACACGGTTTCCGAGCGGAATTTATTTCTGCCGGCTGCAGACGAAAGAATTTACAGAGACAAAAAAAATAATTTTGTTAAAATAAAATAACACGTTCGCCATGGTCGGCGCGGCAGCTTTCTCTGTCGAATGATGCGAATCAACCTAACGTAATTCATGAAATATCCTTTCCGAAATTGGCATAGAGTTGTCGTCATGCTTGGTATTCTAGCCAGTCTGACGTGCCTCCATGTGAATGCGTCAGTGATTCGTGTCTCATCGATACCCGATCTACAATCTGCCATTAACAATGCCTCTCCCGGCGATATGATCATCCTTGCCAATGGTACGTATCTCAATGCAACATTGACTATTAGTGCGAGCAACATTACCGTAAAAGCAGCCGCACCCGGGGGCGTTTATCTCAACGGACCTCAGTTTATCGATATCACGGGAAATTTCGTCACGTTCAGCGGTTTCCAATTTACCTCCGGTGATATTGGCGATGCATACGTCATCGATATCTATGGGAGCCACAATCTGGTGACGCAACTGAACTTTTCCGGTTATTCAGCAAAAAAATATATCAGCATACACGCCCCAAGTCAGCATAATGAAATAACATACTGTAATTTTGAAAACAAGCCCGTTACGGCTCCGATCGGTAATCTCATCCATATTGATCCCGACACTCTCATTCCCGGATATCACAAGATCAGGTACTGTTCTTTTAAAAATATGCCGGGTGCCGGGGGCGACAATGGGAATGAATGTATCAGGATTAGCAACGGAGCAACATCCACATACATATCGAGAACAATCGTTGAATTTTGCTATTTCACCAATACCGGTCTCGGGGACAGCGAAGCGATATCCGTGAAATGCAGAGAGAATGTTCTCAGATATAATACCTTTACGAATAATCAGAATGCAATGATGGTGTTCAGAAACGGCGATAACAATGCGGCGTATGGGAATTATTTTATCGGTGCAGGCGGAATAAGAGTAAAGGAAGCGAACAACATCTATTGTTACAACAACTATTTTGAACGTGCCGGTGTAAGCGGAACAATGGGCGCAGTAAAATACGATTACATCAGTCCGAATCTTAAGAATATCAACTTCCTGTATAATACATTTGTTGATTGCGGAGATATTAATTTAGGCGGAACCGGTCCAACGAATAATACCTGGGCCAACAATATCTTTAAGAAGACGGCAGGAAATATCTTCACCGGTTCCACTGCGGGGATTTCATGGGCTGGCAATATCTGCATGGGCACAGTAGGTATTTCCATAGCATCCGGTATGACGAGTGCTGATCCGCTTCTTGTTGTTAATTCAGACGGCTACTACGGTTTATCCCCGGCAAGTCCCGCTATTGATGCGTCAAATCCAAATGTTCCGGCAATTCTCGACGTTACAAATATTGATGATGATCCTTTTGTTTTGCTAGATATCAGCGGACAGGCAAGACCTGCGGCAAATAATTTAAAAGATGCCGGATGCGACGAATATACATCCGGAGCCATCACCAATCGTCCGTTGAAGGTTTCGGATGTGGGCCCAGTGTATGTCGGAGGGACTGCCGCAGTCGTATCAGATGATCATAAGTTCAAAGCGATAAATGATGCCGGATTGGTTGGCATGCTTCAGGAGTGCTATCCTAATCCGTTCAATCCAACGACGACGATCCGATTTCGGGTTCCATCACAGGGTAATGTTACGTTACAAATTTATGATCAGCTCGGCAGGGAAGTGGTAACGCTTCATGATGGAGCCATGCCGGCGGGTGATCATCAGTCGGTATGGGATGCAGGTCAATTACCGAGCGGCGTGTACTTCTGCCGGCTGCATATGGAGGGATATTGGGAAACAAAGAAACTCATTTTGATACAATGAACTCTTCTATAGTCAAGAAAGAAACAAATACACAAAAGGACTTTGCATACATGGAATTAAAGAGTGTCAAAAATCATTGGCGAAAATATCTCTTGTTCATCTTGCTGTTTTCCGGAATTGCACTCCGCGCTCAGCCGAAGATCATCATCAAACTGGATGATCTGGAAGCGAAGCAAAGTTCAATTGATGCGTGCATACCCACATTTGAATATCTGGCAAACAATGGAATTAAGGCGGGGTGGGGAGTGATGAGATTCGGCAGCGCAACGGAAAGTCAGATTGCAACGCTGAAAAATTATGCTGCAAAAACAAATTCCAAAAGTGAGCCCCTCTTTGAGATATGGCATCACGGCCTGGATCACACGAAGGATAATCCCGCCGGCACATGGGAATTTTCCGGAACGGCCTATGCCTATCAAAAAGCACACTTCGACAGCGCTTCGCAAATTCTGAAAAATAAACTTGGCGTATCAGTACACACATTCGGCGCGCCTTATAATCAAACCGATGCAACGCTTCTTCAAGTGCTGAGTGAAGCGACGAATATGAAAGTGGTCCTGCTCGGACAGCAAACTCCCGCACCTTCCACTGGTATCGTAAATCTGAGCAACCGGGTAAATATGGAGAGTGCAACCGGTGTTGTGAATTATGATTATTTCGTAGGCAATTATAATGCAAAGAAGAGTGTCTATAAAGATTACATGGTATTGCAGGGACACCCTCCGCAATGGACAACGGACTCTTTGAAAAATGAATTCAAAAAGA
Source organism: uncultured Ignavibacteriota bacterium (assembly GCA_903958625.1). Taxonomy (GTDB): domain Bacteria; phylum Bacteroidota; class Ignavibacteria; order UBA10030; family UBA8401; genus UBA8401. The sequence continues at coordinate 12,586 of CAJBTU010000009.1, forward strand.
TCGTCACATTTTTGACCGCTGAAGGATGTGAATTTGTAACACCGTACGGATATTACTGTTTTGTCAACAACATTAATCCGGTTGCCCCGGTGAAAAAAAATCCCGGTGCAACACCCCGATCACTGAACCTGTTCCAGAATTATCCCAATCCGTTTAATCCGGTCACCAAAGTATGTTACAGTCTGCCCGAAAAAAGTGACGTGACTTTGATTATTTATGACATGCTCGGCAGAGAAGTTGTGCAGCTTGTTCGTGCTGTTCAATCACCGGCGGATTATTCGATTGATTTTGATGGAACACGTTTAAGTTCTAATGCATATCTCTGTCAGTTAACAGCAAATAACAACGTGATAACAAGAAAGATGGTTTTATTAAAATGAATCACTTGAACAGAGGAGAGTTCCGTGCCTCGACCAGATCGATCATCGTTATCATTTTATCCATACTCTTCGTTAAGTGTTCATTTGCCCAGACGAGCAGTTTGGTCTCTCTTGGTGCAGGAGGAAAACTGGAATATAAAACGTTTGCGAATACCGGTCAGACAAATTCAGTGAATATTATTCCTGATTTCTCTTATGCGGGGTATAAAGGAGGGGGTGTCTCTCTTCCCGTTGTACCTGTCGCAGAGACGGTGCAACCGGTTTCGGGAGATGCAAAAGCATTAATTCAGGCTGCGATAAACAGGGTATCGGCGCTGTCACTTAACGCAAATGGTATTCGCGGTGCCGTTCTCTTGAAATCCGGACGCTATGAAGTGAACGGTTCATTATTTATCAAAGCAAGCGGTGTTGTGCTCCGGGGAGAAGGACAAAACAGTCCCGATAAAGGGGGTACGGAACTCGTGGCAACATCTCCAACGCAGCACGATTTTATCCAGATACAAGGAAACGAATCATCATCGGAGCCCGCAACCGAAAGTGCCCTGGATACAAAACTCTATCCGGCGGTCCGTACATGGCAGGAATTCACGGTAACAAAAGGTTTGGCGGAAGAACTGGACGGTGACAAAATTATTTCTTTTCACCTGACGGCCGATATCAATCAATATGTGAACTATGCGAGCCGTGAAGATTCCGTAAAGAACAGACCCGTGCTCGAGATAACCGTTCGTTCGCAAACATCGGGTGCCGACAGCATCATTGCATTGCTGCCCATTGCGGATACATTTGTCATGGGGGGAACTAACGCAAAAAATAATTATGGGGCCGACTCATCCGTTGCCGTTAAAAATGCCGGCGTTAATGCCAATGTCACAAGGGAAGCGTATCTCAAATTTATCCTTCCTCAGCTGCAGGACAGTATAAAAAAAGCGGTCTTAAAATTGTATGCCAAGAAGGATCTTGATGGAGATCCGGCAGCAGCGAAAGTTGTTTATGTTTCGGTCTCCTCCATCAAAAATGATTTCTGGCAGGAGATGACTCTAACGTATGAAACGCGTCCGCTTTCGGCCGGATTGACGGGGGTCGTTCGGATATCATCTCCATACGTTGCGACCGGAGCCGTAAGTTTTATGGTGGACAGCGTTGCGGGATTTTCTGTGGGTGATACAATACGAGTTACCCGCACACCCAATGATGCGTGGATCACTACGCTTGATATGGCACAATATGGATGGGTTGCGGCAGAATACAGAGTCTCGTATGAACGGATCATCACCGGCATTACAGAAAAAACAATTACGATTAATATCCCTCTCGTGCAGGCAATTGAAACCAGATTCGGCGGCGGCGAAATATCCAGAATCTCAATCAGCGGTCGAATAACCAACTGCGGTATCGAGAAGATGTTCATCACTTCCATCTTCGCAAGCGATGTCGATGAAAGTCACGGATGGAGCGCCATTACGATCTCCCAATCGACCGATTGCTGGGTGAAGAACGTAACGGCAAGGTATTTCGGCTACAGTTGTGTCGGATTGTATTGGGCTTATAACACTACCGTTGAAGAATGCGCGATGCTTGATCCGAAGTCCATTACAACCGGTTCACGAAAGTATTCTTTTTATATCGACAAAGGATCGTTCAATCTCTTTCAACGATGCTATACACGGGGCGGACGTCATGATTATGTTACCGGATCGAGGGTTACAGGTCCCAACGCATTCGTCGATTGTTTTTCCACGCAAACATATGCGGACATTGGTCCTCACCACCGTTACGCTACCGGAATACTCTTTGATAATATTCAAGGGGGAGAAACACGCGTGCAAAACCGGAAAGATATGGGAACGGGGCATGGCTGGGCCGGCGCACAAACAATGTTTTGGAATGGAATATCAAATACCGGCGAATTGAAGGTGGAGAGTCCGATCGGTGCAATGAACTGGGGAATTGGGTGTAAAGGTGTTTTACAACTTGGGGCCGGTTTTTGGGAAAATTACGGTACGCCGGTTATGCCCAGAAGTCTCTACTTTCAGCAGCTGAAGGACAGAGCTGGCACATCTGCAGTAGAGAATGTAACACTGCCCGCACAAAGAACAGGAAGTATCTGGACATATCTGAGTGCCTGGGCCGGAATTGGTGAACTGTCGGCGTTGACAAAAACACCTTCCGAGAAACAAAATCAGCCGTTTCAATTTTTTCTTTCACAGAACTATCCCAATCCTTTTAACCCTTCAACGGCATTGCAATTTACCGTTCCGGTAAATGGCCGCACAATA
>CAJBTU010000010.1 GCA_903958625.1 uncultured Ignavibacteriota bacterium
AGACCAGGTCCCACGCACCTGTTCCATGGCTCGGATCAACAATAATCGGTAAATGGGACAGTTTTTTTATCAATGGTACACTATTGAGGTCGAGCGTATTTCTGGTATAGGTTTCAAATGTTCTAATACCGCGTTCACATAATATCACGTTATAGTTTCCTCTGGAAACGATGTATTCCGCCGCCATCAACAGTTCCTCAATTGTGGAGGAGAATCCCCGTTTTAACAAAACGGGCTTATTCAGTTCACCGATCTTTTCCAGGAGGGAAAAATTATACATGTTCCGTGCACCAATTTGCAGCAGATCGGAATATTCGGCAACAACAGACAGCGTATCGGTATCTTTCACCTCTGTTACAATTTTTAATCCTGTCTTTTCACCTGCCTCTTTCAGATACTCCAGTCCTTCAAGTTTTAATCCTTGGAAAGCATACGGTGAACTTCTTGGCTTAAATGCGCCGCCACGCAATAATTTTGCACCGGATTCTTTCACCATCTCGGCAATTTCTAATATCTGCGTGCGGCTTTCTACTGAACAGGGGCCTGCAATAACCTGAATTTCATTCCCTCCGAATTTCACCCCGCCGACATCCACGATCGTATTTTCCGGTTTAAAATCCCTGCCGACAAGTTTGAACGGTTTAGATACAGAGACAACATCTACGACACCCGGCATGACGAGAAAATTATCGGCAGAAACTTTTGCCTTGTTGCCGGTAACCCCGATTGCTACTCGCTGAACCCCGGATATTTCATGGGGAGTAAATCCCAGTTCTTTAACTTTGTCGGTTACTGAGGAAATCTCTTCTTTCGTTGCATCTGTCTTTAATAATATCAGCATTTACAATTTCAATATTGTGCAGTATAAAATTTTCGCATCACTCAATGTGAATTACCATGATCCGCTGGCGCCGCCACCGCCAAAACTTCCGCCTCCGGCAGACCAACCACCACCACCGCCACCGCCGCCGAATGATCCGAATCCGCCACCTGAACCAAATCCCCCTCCGCCCCACCAGATATTATTACTGCCGCTGGATGAAATTCCGTACCGCCGTTTTCGAAAACTTGCGAAGAAAGAGAAAATGATAACAATTGCGACAATCACTACGCCAAACCATCCGCTGTCATTCTTACGATTTTTCTTTCCGCCAGTATATTCCCCTTTGGTGACAAGCATGATCGATTCAATGGCAATGGAAATTCCTTTATAATAATTCCCTTCGCGAAATTGGGGTTTTATTTCGTTTCGAATGATCTGATCACACAACGCATCGGTTAACACTCCTTCGAGACCATATCCAACTTCGATAGAAATTTTCCGATCATCCTTTGCAACCAGTAGCAGTATACCGTTGTCTTTTCCTTTTTGTCCGATCTTGTTTTTTTCAAGCACTTTCATTCCGAAATCTCTTATCTCGTTCTCGCCAAGTGTCGGAAGCATTAATACAACGATCTGGTTGGAAGTGCTGTCTTCAAACTGAATGATCTGTTTTCGGAGTTTTACATATTCGGTTTGATCGAGAGTATTTGTCAGATCGGTGACGGGATCCGAAAAGAGAGGAATTTCTACTTGAGCAAATGCCTGACTAAAAAGAAAAACGCAAAGAAGCGTTAAGAACTTTTTAGTTTTGCTTCTTTGCGTTTTCAGAGAATAGATCATAAAGGTCAGAACTGCACTTTCGGAGCGGCTTCAGCACCTGCTTGCGCCTGGAAATATTGCTTCTGCTGGAATCCGCCGAATGAGGCGATGATATTGTTTGGGATTTGGCGGATATGAGAATTATAGTTCAGAACAACTTCATTGAATCGTTTCCGTTCTACCGATATCCTGTTCTCTGTTCCTTCCAATTGCGATTGCAACTGCAGGAAGCTTTCATTCGCCTTCAAGTTCGGATATTGCTCAACGGTGACAAGCAACCGCGACAACGCGGATGAAAGCTGACCTTGAGATTGTTCGAACTTTTGAAATGCCTGAGGATCGTTCAATAACTGAGGCGACAATGTCACCTGTGTTGCTTTTGCCCGCGCTTCGATCACGGCAGTCAGCGTTGACTTTTCAAAATTGGCGACTCCCTGTACCGTAGCAACAAGGTTAGGAATAAGATCCATTCTTCGCTGATATTGGTTTTGCACCTGTGCCCAGCCCTCATTCACTCCTTCATCTAATTTCACGATGCCGTTGTATTTTCCTACACCCCACATCACTCCGAGAATGATAACTCCCAATACGACCAAAAGAATAATTAAACCTTTTTTCATTGTTTCTCCTTAAAATACTGATATAATATAGTTGAAAAATGCCTAAGATTCCTTACGCTTTATTCTTTCAACAGTGTACGTGATATAACAATATGTTGAATCTCCGAAGTTCCTTCATAGATCTCCGTGATCTTGGCATCGCGCAGAAAGCGTTCAACATTATACTCCCGAACATATCCGTATCCTCCGTGGATCTGGATTGCTTCCAATGCGCTTTTTACTGCAGTTTTTGAAGCCCAGAGCTTTGCCATGGCTGCTTGTTTTGCGTAAGGCTGATGTGTTTCCTTTAATACGGCAGCTTGATACGTCAATAAGCGTGCAGCTTCAATGTCCGTAGCCATGTCGGCCAATTTGAACTGGATCGTCTGTAGTTCAGATATCGGTTTCCCGAATGCTTTTCGCTGCTTTGAATAATTCAGTGATGCATCCAAACATCCCTGAGCAATACCGAGTGCCTGTGAAGCTATACCGATCCGCCCGCCTTCCAGCGTCATCATCGCGAACTTGAATCCAAAGCCTTCTTCGCCGATCATATTCTCTTTGGGAACACGTACATTTTCAAATGTCAGCGAAACAGTATCAGAACTGCGTATCCCCAGTTTGCGTTCTTTTTTTCCGTGCGAAAATCCCGGCATTCCCTTTTCAACAATAAAGGCAGATATCCCTTTGTGGCCTTTTGACGGATCGGTTTGTGCAATCACAATGATATAGTCTGCATTGATCCCGTTCGTGATCCAATTTTTGATACCGTTCAGCACATAATGGTCTCCGTCACGCGTTGCGATCGTATGCTGGTTTGTTGCATCGCTGCCGGCTTCAGGTTCGGAAAGAGCAAATGCTCCAAGTTTTTTTCCGGTCGCCAGCGGCACGAGGAATTTTTGTTTTTGTTCTTCGGTTCCGTGTTGAGTCAATCCATAACAGACGAGTGAATTATTTACCGACATGATTACACCGCATGAAGCATCGACCCGGGATAACTCTTCGATCGCAATAACATAACTTAAGGTATCGAGTCCGGCACCGCCGTATTCTTCGGGAACCATCATTCCCATAAAGCCGAGTTCGCCGAGTTTCTTAATTTGTTCGTAGGGAAAGATTTCTTTTTCATCCCGCTCATCGGCGGAAGGGGCCAGTTCATCATACGCGAATTGCCGCGCAGTATCCCTGATCATTTTGTGGGTTTCATTGAGTTCGAAGTTCATATCACTTTCTTATGTTTTAAGTAACGCGATATAGAAGAGGAAATTTCCCTGTGGGGAAATTACGCAGTTATTTATTGTGAAGAGTATTATTTTTGGATTGTGTAGTCGTAAAATCCTTTCCCGCTTTTTCTTCCATGATGTCCGGCCGCCACCATCTTCTTTAATAACGGACAGGGACGGTATTTTGAATCACCCAATCCGTCATACAGCACATTCATGATTGAAAGGCATACATCAAGACCAATAAAATCAGCCAGCGTGAGAGGGCCCATTGGGTGATTCATACCCAGTTTCATCACCGTGTCGATCGATTCCGGCGTTGCCACGCCTTCCATCACGCAATACATCGCTTCATTCAACATGGGAAGCAATATTCTATTTGAAACAAATCCGGGAAAATCATTCACTTCCACTGCCACTTTATCCACCGATTCGGATAATTGCTTTACGGCAGCAAATGTTTCATCGGAAGTGGCAAGACCCCGGATCACCTCGACAAGTTTCATCACAGGAACAGGATTCATGAAATGCATTCCTATTACCTGGGCCGGACGCTTCGTTATGGCGCCAATTTCGGTGATCGAGATCGATGAAGTGTTTGTTGCCAGAATTGCATGAGCAGGTGCGTTCGCATCGATCGTCCTAAAAATTTCGAATTTCACGGATTGATTTTCCGTTGCAGCTTCGATGACGATGTCAGAATCTTTCACCGCATCGGAAAGAACTAAAGACGTCTTGATGTTTGCAAGAGTCTTTGATTTCAATTCCTCTGTCAACGCACCTTTCTTTACCTGACGATCAAGGTTTGTTGCGATAGTTTTCATTCCCCGGTCGAGAAATTCTTGACTGATATCGTTTAGCGTTACATTATACCCGTATTGAGCAAAAACATGCGCAATTCCGTTTCCCATTGTTCCTGAACCGATAACAGTGACATTTTTAATGACCATAATAAACCCCGTTTTTTGATTATATCAATTCTACGATCATTCCGCTCGCCTCACCACCGCCGATGCAGATGGCTGCCATACCGCGTTTCAAATTTCTTTGTTTCAAAGCATTTAACAATGTAACCATGATCCTTGCTCCGCTTGCACCGATAGGATGACCAAGCGCTACTGCTCCACCGTTCACATTCACTTTATTGACGTCGATCCCTGCAAGTTTAGTCACAGCGAGTGCAACAACGGCAAACGCTTCGTTGATCTCAAACAGGTCAATGTCGTTAACTGTAAAGTTTGCTTTTTTTAGAACTTTGGGGATGACATCGGCAGGAGCGGTTGTGAACCAATTCGGATCTTTCGCTGCTGAACCGGATGCGATGATCCTTGCGATAGGTTTCACTCCAAGTGATTTTGCTTTTTCTGCCGACATCAATATTAATGCAGCAGCTCCGTCATTGATCTTAGATGAATTTGCTGCTGTTACTGTTCCATCTTTTTGAAATGCCGGGCGCAGCGCTGGAATCTTATCAAAATTAGTTTTGAACGGTTCTTCATCGACCTCTACATATGTCGTTTCACCTTTCTTGCCTGCAATCGGAACTTTCACGATTTCATCGCTGAACCGTCCTGTGTTGAGTGATTCCTGAGCACGTTTGTAACTGATGATGGAAAATTCGTCCTGTGCTTCACGGGAGATGCTGCATTCTTTTGCGCATTGTTCCGCAAAATTTCCCATTGGAACTCCCTGGTATACATCCTGCAGTCCATCACGCATCAGAGAATCCTGCAATTCACCATTGCCGTACCGGTAACCATACCGCGCTTGCGGAATTAGGTAAGGTGCGTTCGACATACTTTCCATTCCGCCGGCAATTATTACTTCTGCATCACCCAAGGCAATGGATTGCGATGCAAGCATGATCGCTTTTAAACCCGATCCGCACACTTTGTTGACTGTAAATGTTTCCACTGACGATGGAAGACCGGCATACAACGTTGCTTGCCGTGCCGGTGCTTGACCAACACCGGCCTGTATAACATTTCCCATAATCACTTCGTTGACCGTCTCTTTGGAAATTCCTGCGCGTCTGATTGCTTCTTCAATGACAATTGCACCCAATTTTGGTGCGGTAAGCGAACTTAACGAGCCGCCGAACGATCCGATTGGCGTTCTACAGGCACTGACAATGACTACTTCTTTCATATTCATATTCCTTTATTAAGTCGTTAAATTTACGCCGAAAAAGGTGAAGTTCCAAAATAAAAAAGCCGTCTTTAAGACGGCTTTTCGTTCAACTATTCATTGATTTCAGGAACTCTTTATTCGATTTCGTTCCTTTCAATCGCTCGAGCAGAAATTCCATTGCTTCAACCGGATTGAAATCGCTCATGAACTTTCGCAGGATCCAAATCCTGTTCAGTTCATCCGGTTCCAAAAGAATTTCTTCGCGTCTGGTTCCAGAGCGGTTGACGTCAACTGCAGGGAATATTCTGCGGTCAGCAAGTTTCCTGTCCAGAACAATTTCGCTGTTTCCGGTACCTTTAAATTCTTCGAAAATAACTTCGTCCATCCTACTCCCTGTTTCTACAAGAGCAGTAGCAATGATCGTTAAACTTCCACCATCTTCAATATTTCTGGCCGCACCGAAGAATCTCTTCGGACGATGCAATGCCATCGCATCAACGCCGCCGGAAAGGATCTTACCCGAATGTGGAGTGACAGTGTTATGAGCCCGTGCAAGACGGGTGATACTATCTAGAAGAATTACAACATCGTGTTTCGATTCGACCAAACGTTTCGCTTTTTCAATGACCATGTCGGCCACCTGAACGTGTCGTTCGGGCGGTTCATCGAATGTGGACGCAACAACTTCAGCACTGACGCTGCGTTCCATATCCGTCACTTCTTCAGGACGTTCATCGATCAGCAGCATCAGCAATTTCACTTCAGGATGATTGCGGGCAATGCTATTCGCGATCTTTTGAAGCATGATGGTCTTTCCTGCTTTCGGAGGCGAAACGATCATTCCGCGCTGTCCTTTTCCTATAGGCGATAACATATCTAAAACACGCATTGCATGTTCGCCGGGAGCAGTTTCCAGTTTCAGCCGTTCGTCAGGATATAACGGTGTAAGGTTATCAAAGAGTATCCGGTCACGGATCTTTTCCGGTTCATCTTCATTTACCGCTTCTACTCGAAGCAAAGCAAAGAAACGTTCTCCATCTTTCGGGGGTCTTACTTGACCGCTTACTGTATCGCCTGTCCGCAAAGCGAATTTTTTGATCTGTGAAGGCGAAACGTAAATATCGTCCGGTGATGGAAGATAATTATAATCAACCGACCGCAGGAAACCGTATCCATCGGGCAATACCTCCAAAACTCCTTTGCTGAAAGTCTGACCGTCTTTTTGGCTTTGCGCTTCGAGAATTTTAAAGATAAGTTCTTGTTTGCGGAGATCGCTGTAACCGATGAGGTTCAGGTCTTTGGCGATTTTATTCAGATCGGAGATTTTTTTGGACTTGAGTTCAGAAATGTCCATTGGCATAGGCGAAGACTACCCCCTTAGAAGTGTAGAAAATACATATTGATGAAAAACAAGATTATGCTATACAACTGTTAATTAGCGTTGGAGTTAGTTTGAATTATTGATCGAGACGATTCTGCGTGGATTAACGATAAGGAATGTGTCTTAAATTCTGTTATCAAATTATATGAAATCAAGTTTATTGTCAAGACTTTTTTTCTATGAAAGGGATAATCTCACCGGCCAAATAATGTGATCCGGTGACAACCAGTAAACCGGACTTTCCGGTTTTTGTCTTCCCCAGACGAAGTGCTTCTTTGACATAGGATGCATGGAAGCAGGCGATATTCATTTCTTTGCACAGGGAATACAATTTTTTTGATGACAATGCCCTATCAAGATGGGGCTGTGTTGCAATAATGATCGGTTTGATTCTTTTCAAATGTTGAAGAATCATACGGTAATCTTTATCCTTCATTACACCAAAAATGATCACAATTTTTGAGTAAGAAATCTGCTGCAGGCCTAAGACAAGAGTTTTGATACCATCGGGATTGTGTGCCACATCTATAAGGATATCCGGCGTTCCCTTCCTGATTTCAAATCGCGCTCTCAATCCGGATAATTTTGATGTATTCTCCAAACCATCACGAATCGCTATATCACCAACGAGAAATTGCCGGCAGACAACA
>CAJBTU010000011.1 GCA_903958625.1 uncultured Ignavibacteriota bacterium
ACGATAAACAGACTATATTCTCTGATTATAGGATATCTTCGAACATAATACACTATTTCACATTTTCATCATATAGTTAGGAGGAAGAATGAAGAAGTTTGTTTCTGTTGTTGTTGCTATGGTGTTTGTGCTCTCGGGGATGGTCTATGCGGACGTCTTTGCATCTCGAATTAAAATTACTAATCCCAATGGATCTCCGTTCGATGGAAAGTTCACCGATGGCACCGGATTGAAGGTATCATATATATTGAACGATACGGCGACCTCAGTGGAATTAAAAGTATACAATGCGGCCACCAATGCTGTTACGGCTTCTGTTGTTTCGTCTCCGCAAAAAAGAGGTATGAATTCCATAAGCTGGGACGGGAACGGATCAGCCGGTGGACAAAAATACTATGTCAAATTACAGGCAACACAGAAACCGCATTCAGATGCCAACTACACAGCGACATACTTCCAAATTACCTCTGATATTCCGCCGCTGATCACTCGGGGGATATATACGCGCGGATTGGATATCAATAACAATATGGACTCCCGCGGTTTTGGATATTGGTATTCAAGTAGTTCCGATCCGGGAATTAACTCGGGATATAAACTTGGGACGTTGCGGTATAATCCCGACGGATCGTTTGCCGGTTCGGATTCGAACCATCCGATCTTGAAACAAACCTTGGGAACAGCAAACGGGGGAACATTTGATTGGGGAGGGACTTCCCCATGGTCTGCGGCTGTTGACAGCAAAGGCCGGGTCTATCAGGTAAGCAATGGCGGAAATTTTGTAACAAGAATGGACAATGATTCTGCTGTTCCGAAAATCATCATTCGCAACATCATCTCTCCCCGAGGACTGTATGCGATTGGTGACGGTGCGAATTTGAAAATTTATATTGCCGCAGACACGGTTGTGTGGCGGGCAAACATCGGCAATAGCGATACACTGAGTACGGCGCTCGAAATGGTGGCATCGGTCGGAGCATATGTGCGCGACGTTATTTTGGATGATGATGGTAATTTGCTTGTTGCGATGAGAACCAGTGCATCAGGTGTTGCACCGGGATATATTGAACGATTTAATATCTCCGGGACATTGCCGAAAAAGAGAGTCGATGCGTTGTTCTCTATTTCATACGATACCGGATTGCCTGTCTGCTTTGCCCTTCAGCACGGGCCGAATAAAAATTCCGCCTCCGATGATACGCTCTATTACAGTGTTCGAAGCAGTCTGAACGGATCGGATACAAACAACATCGGAATTCATCAACTGACCAATCTGACCAGTGCCTTCCCGGATGCCAAACGCATCTTCAAGTCCGGCGATGTCTTGGAAAGTCTTGGTGGCAACAATAACGCCAACGCCGATATTGCACTGGATTGGGCGGGAAATATCATTTGGTTTGAAAATGCGAATGAAGAGATCTTTATGATTGCGCCTCCGCGTGCCGGAACTATTGTTACCCAGATAACAAAAGGATACGACACGGTATCGGTTCAAAACACTTCTTCGGCCGGTAAGGAAGAAATTCCGTCTGCGTTCACATTGAATCAGAACTATCCAAATCCATTCAATCCCGCCACGATGATCAGTTACACGCTTCCGGCAAAGGCAAATGTTTCCATTATCATCTATGATATTCTCGGGAATGTGGTGAACGAATTGTTCAGCGGCGAAGCACAGCAGGGGTACAATGCTGTTGTTTGGAACTCTTCGAACGCTTCCGGTGCAAAAGCAGCAAGTGGAATGTATCTCTATCGTATTACGGCACAATTGAGCGACGGCCGTTCGTTTACCGATGTAAAACGGATGCTGTTATTGAAGTAATTTTTTGTTACACTAAAGCCCGGCAGGTCTGAAAGACGTGCCAGGCTTTTTTATTGTACGGAATTCTATGAAAAATATCATTTTCATTTTGGCATTGGTTATGACCACACATTTAGCAGACGCACAGTTCTCCAAAAATTTGTTCGACACATACGACAGTTACAAATTCAGCGGTATTGTTTCCCGAAGATTCAAACATGCGGAACTTATGACCCACCTCGGATCGCTTAAAAAATCCCTTGGTGTTATGGCGGTTTTTGAGCAGATCGGGAATTCTGCGGAAAACCGTTCCATCAATCTCCTGAAACTTGGGACCGGCAAGACAAAGATCTTTTTATGGTCGCAGATGCACGGCGACGAACCGACGGCGACGATGGCATTGTTGGATCTGTTGAACTATATGGCGTTGAATAGAAATTCTGCCGAAGTAAAAAAGATCCTTTCTGAGACGACACTGCTCATCATTCCTATGCTTAATCCTGATGGCGCCGAAAGATTCCAACGGCGTACTTCACAGGAAATCGATATAAACCGCGATGCACTTCGGCTGCAGACACCGGAAGCACGCATCTTGAAGGAGACTCGGGACAAGTATAATCCGGAGATCGGTTTCAATCTGCACGACCAGGATCCACGTTATACTGTTGGCGAAAAGGGAACGGTTGCAGCGATCTCCCTGCTTGCGCCGGCATATAATGTAGTGAAGAATGACAATGAAGTCCGCATTCGTGCAAAAAAAGTTGTATCGGAATTGACCTTGGTGTTGCAGCAGTTTACGCCGGATCATATCGGGAGATATGACGATTCGTTTGAGCCGCGCGCGTTTGGAGACAACATCCAGAAATGGGGAACAAGTGTTGTGTTGATCGAAAGCGGCGGCTGGAAAAATGATCCGGAAAAAATGTTCATCCGGAAATTGAACTGTGTCGGACTGCTTTCTGTGTTTCACTCCATAGCGACTAAAGCTTACGAAAAGACCGGTACCTCGGTGTATGAAAATATTCCAATGAATACGCGGAATCTCTTCGACATCATCATCGAAAAAATCACCGTTACGTTTTCAGACGGACGTCCTCCGCTTATTGCCGATATTGCGATCAATAAAGAAGAGGTTCGTGACTCTACCGGTACGCGGTGGGAAGGGCGAGTTGTTGATTACGGCGATCTCTCTGTCTTTTCTGCACATGAGAAGTGGAATGGCGAAGGGAAAACAATCAATAGCATGCAGGTGGAAATGAACGATATTGTGAATGTTGACGAACTGTTGAAGAAAATGAAGTAGTAGTGCAGAATATTGTGATTGTACGTTAAAAGGACAGAATGGCATCTGTCCTTTTTTTATTATTAAAATTGTATTTGATACTGCGCTTTTCATTTCTTAAACTACCGACGCATTCTTCACTTATTTGAAAGGAGTTATGCTATGCCGGAACAATTTATTACGCCT
>CAJBTU010000012.1 GCA_903958625.1 uncultured Ignavibacteriota bacterium
AATAATTTGATCCACTATCGTGAACTTCATCCCGAATTGGAAAATCGGATTAAAGATTACTATACATATTTATGGAAAAAACGACTGGGGTTTGATGAAAGAAGCTTTCTTGCCGGGTTGCCTAAAAATCTTAAAACTGATGTTGCGTTATATCTAAAAAAAGATGTCGTAGAAAAAATCCCGTTATTCAAAGACGCTGATTCTAAGTTCATCGAAGAAATTGCAATTTTCCTCAGACCATTAATTCTAACACCAGGCGACCGTATATTTGAAGTTGGTGATGAAGGCAAAGAAATGTACTTCATTGTCAAAGGAAATCTTAGAGTCCTTTCCAAAGAAGGGAAACTCCTTGCAGTATTAAGTGATGGCGATTTCTTTGGCGAGGTAGCATTGTTTAATAATGATCCCCGCAATGCATCCGTGGAAGCGGTGGGATATTGTGATTTGTATATTCTCGAAAAGAATGAATTTAATCAGGTTTTATGCAAATACCCTGAAATTGCCGGACAAATGGCCAAAAAAGCAAAACAGCGGGAAGGCTGAAAATGTTTTTAGGGTAGTATTGGTGGCCGTTCGATGAAATTAACAATTTTCGCTAATCCCCGTCAATACCGCATCTCCGACTGTAACTGATAACAGAAATTTTGTCTTCAATCGCCTTGTTGGTAAACCCTGACCCAATCTACTTCCATCTGCTTTGGCCAATCGGTTGTAGCATCTGGTGACCCGGGCCATGTGCCGCCAACGGCCAGGTTCAGAATGATAAAGAAAGGCTCTCGAAATACGGAGTATCCATCTTTTCCACTGATGGGAATCCTTACTTTGTTGTATAAATGGTTGTCCACATAGAATTGAACCTGGCCGGAATTCCATACAATACCGAAAACGTGATAATCATCATTAAACCAATTTCCGTCAGTATTTTTATAAAATGCCGTCTCACTTTTAATCTTATCTGATTCTGTTGCACTCTGATGAGGTCTGTGCAAACTGCTCCAAATGGTCGCATTTTCAACACCATCGGTACTTCCAACCATCTCCATGATGTCTATTTCTCCACATTTTGGATAACGAGCAGAATCAATATTCTCACCTAGCATCCAGAACGCCGGCCACATTCCCTGCCCATAGGGAAGTTTGATTCTTGCTTCGATCTTGCCATAGGTCCAGGATGCCTTTCCCCGGGTTGAGATTCTTGCGGAGGTGAACTCGTTTCCGCCGAATGACATTTTTCGTGCCTCAATAATCAGCTTCCCGTCTAATAGCTTAATATTTGCCCCATCCGTGTAGTATTGAAGCTCCTTGTTTCCCCATCCATCGCCGCCAACGTCCAAAGTCCATTTGGACATATCCAGTTTATCCCCGTTAAATTCGTCACTCCAGACAACCTTCCAAGAAGCTTCCTTTTCCGGGAATGTTGAGAGGAGGTGTTCTTGAATATTGTCTAGCAGCGAACAGCCAGTTATAAAGAGCGAAATAAGGATCATCGCGACAATGCGTGATGTTGATATGCCAAGTAAATCAATACTGATTAGTGCGCGAGTTAGCAAATACACTACCTTAACGTAATTTCATGCATTACCTGTTTCATAAATGGAAAATATATCTTCCAAAAGAAATCATCATACTGGTCAGCGCCGCCAATGCCGAAATACGGGCGCCAAACCAACGCATCGTAAGCTTTCGGCGAATTATTGTAATCCGCATAATCTCCGGCGAAATAGTAAGTATGATATGGTAAATCCGTTTTGACAATAGCCGGAAATACACTGGACAAACCGTGTTCGACTAAGATTTTTTCACCTTGATTTGTTACATCTAATTTATAATTCGCCAGGATATTAGCGTTGCTATTGCGGTTGACGTCTACGATATCGAACCAATAAGCGTATTCCAAATCATTAGTAACCTTATATTCATTTATCGCTTCCTGCGTAAAAATTATCCTATTCATTTTTGAGCCTATTTCGAATCCTGCCCTTAATACAAATAAATGATCAT
>CAJBTU010000013.1 GCA_903958625.1 uncultured Ignavibacteriota bacterium
AGAGGAACGGAAATACGGGTTCTCCCGCCGATGGCGGGACCTCGCTAATGAGAAAACTCCTTAGCTCGGGATTCCCCGACAAAAAGCATGTCGGGCAAGCCGTACGCGCTACCAAAAAGAAAGAGAGTCCAAACAACTCTCTTTCTTCGTTAAAGAGGAACGGAAATACGGGTTCTCCCGCCGATGGCGGGACCTCGCTAATGAGAAAACTCCTTAGCTCGGGATTCCCCGACAAAAAGCATGTCGGGCAAGCCGTACGCGCTACTCAAATTCAGCACTTCCTCTCTCCTACATTTCCATTGGTCATAAAATTGGTCATATCCCGCACCCCGGGATTGGAATGTTCCTTTCGAAACGCTCCAACGGTTACTTCTATTTGCACTATAAAGATGCCAATGGAATACTTCAAAAAGTATCTTCTCAAACTAGGCTAAAGGCCGAAGCCAACATATTCTTCCGCAATTTCCGGAGCACTCAGCTCAAAGACCGAAAAGAATAAATCAATCCAGCACTGAGTCAATTTTTATCGAAGCAGTTTCGGCTGCTTTTTTTCCCCACAATCAATAATGCAGTCTCGACATTATTTTATTTTTTAAAGGTTTTGCAATTATTTCTTGATTACTTTGTTTGTGCAGGCAATATTTTTCTCTGATTGCCATTCGCTGATTATTGAATAACAAAAAGGTGAACACATGAACGGAAAACGTCAAGTATATATCGGCACTGATAGTGGTGCAACCACGTCAAAAACAGGCGGCGTGTGGGAAGATGGCACAACCATTTCAACAAAGTTGCTGCAGAAATCTACGAACTCAGAATCGGGTCCGGCGGCTGTCGTTGAAGGGTGGATGGAAGGAATCAATGAATATCTAAATCTTAATGGCCTCACGTGGGATCAGGTGGCCGGCGTTGGCGTTGCAATGCCCGGAACATTTAAGCGTTACGGCGTGATGGACCGGCCGGCCAATCTCCCGGCAATCTTTGAGGGCTGGGATGTGTATACGGATTATGGCAACGCGTTGTCCAAACGTGCAGGGCGTGCCATTCCGCTCGCGGTCGGAAATGATGGTAATTACGGCGGCGTTGCTGAAGCACAACACGCACGCGGCAACAAGAAAAGTTCCGTCGTCATGCTTGCCCCCGGTTCGGGATTGGGATGCGCATTTATCGATTCACGCGGTCTCCCGCTTGATGGCGATACGTTGGCCGGCATGGAAGCTGCTCACATACCGGCACCGCTTCACCTTCTGGATACCAAAGCGTATCCATGCGGCTGCGGCCGCGCTTGGGGATGCACCGAAGTGTACACAACCATCTCCGGTCTCCCTTACCTGTTAACGGAAAAACTGGCCAAGTATCCAGATCACGCACTGGCGAAGTCGCCGCTGAGTGCGAAAGAAAAAGCGTTGAGTCTTCGCGGGCTGGCACAGAAAGGTGATCCGCTTGCCGTGGAGATTTTTGATTTTCAGGCGAAGGCGATGGGTTTGCTTGTTGCCACTCTCACAATGGTCCTTGATGCGGAATTCGTTGTCATCGGAGGCGGTCTCATGGATCCCGAATCGACAACCGAAGAATTCCGGGCCCGATATCTGCGGGTTCTGCGTGAAACCATGGAACCATATCTTTGGCCTGCTCAACGCGGACGAATCAATATTGTCCCTGCTGCGCTGGGCGAACTATCCCAAGCAATCGGAGCTGCTTTGGTGGCGTTGTATCAAAGCCGATCGTAAAATTGACATCAATAGGTTAGTCACGTTTTTATTTTGAAATGGCACTAGTCGTTCAACCTGAGCAAGTGCCTCACAATTCAAGATCCTTCGGTGCGCTCGTCCTGTTGTAAGGGATCTCCCTCTTTTCGGGATTCCGCAAAGAGGAAAATAAGGCGGAACCGAACATCGAGACAAATAACGCTCGCTTACTCAGGTCCGCCACAAAGTGGTCCCTTTGGGCCTTTGGAGATGACCAAGGTGCGGCACGCGCCTCCCGAAGGGATGCCGTTTTTAATAAAAATGTGGCGGCAGAAGGATGTTCAAATGCAATATTACTTTTGAGAAAGAGAATTAGAGAAAATATTTTTTCTTTGAGGAAAAATAATCTTTTTCCCGTGTGCAGGGTAATATCTATTTTTTTTGCGAAATATTCGGAAAATATGTTCCGATACAGTCAGGGCAAAGACTGTGTGAAAATTGAGCGTCGGTATGTTTTTCAACATACATCTCCACTTGTTCCCAGAACCCCTTATCATCCCTGATTTTTTTACAGTGCGCACAGATCGGCACGATCCCTTTTAATGTTTTAATCTGCTCCAGGGCATTTTGCAGTTCCACGATCAGCCGTTCCCGTTCAATTTCTATGTTCT
Organism: uncultured Ignavibacteriota bacterium; assembly: GCA_903958625.1. GTDB lineage: Bacteria > Bacteroidota > Ignavibacteria > UBA10030 > UBA8401 > UBA8401. Next base: position 2,360 of record CAJBTU010000013.1, read on the forward strand.
TTCGCTCGGTGATGTTCTTGGAAATGCAGGAAACGTACATCACTTCTCCCTGTTCATTTTTGATCGGATCCGCCATTGTCAGGTAGTACCGAACCTCGCCGGTCTGTGCGACAACCTTTACCTCGATCTCTCGTTTCTCACCGGTAAGAAAAACCTGCCGTACAAGCGTCAGACGCTTTTCGGCTTCCTCATACGAAAAAATTGAGTGAGGTTTTTTCCCGATGATCTCGTCCGGTCTTTTCCCGAATGGTTTTGCAAATGCTTCGTTTACGAACCGATATGTTTCATCGGGATTGAAGTTGAAGATGGGATCATTGGAATAGAGAACCAGCCCGCGGTACTTTTCCTCGCTTTTGCGCAAGACAATCTCGGCCTGCTGACGCTCGGTAATATCCACCACCGTTACCAGGCAGAGCCCGGTGCTGTCGGAAACAATTCCGATGATGTGAACAACCATCGGCGCTCCCCCTTCGGTGATCAGGGACAGATCGCAGAACTCTTTTGATCTTTCGGAGCATACTTTTTTAAAGAAACCATCGAAGACCGGTTTTGCATCATCGGTGACGAAAGAACGAAACGGTTGATGCAACACGCGCGACCGTTCCATACCAAGCATTTGTGCTCCGGTAAGATTCGCATCGATAATTTCGCCTGCGGCGGAAAACGTAAAATAACCGCACGGCGCAAAATCATATAATTCGGAATATTTACTTTCGGCACTCTTCGCCTGTTCCTTTGCCAGCGTCAGCTCTTCGTTCTGCATCTCAAGCTCGATCTGGTGCACTTCAAGAGAGTGAACAAGGTTCAGCGCATCGGTTTCGGTAGGAGTTGAACCGCTGTCAGCCATTCTTTTTTTATGCAGTTCTTCAGCCTTTTGGCGGCGTTTTGCTGCGTCCGTGGTGCTATCGGATGATTTCATGAACATTTCCCCTAAAAATAAAAAACCTCTTTCACGCATTCGCGGACAAGAGGTTAACGATGTACCGTAAACATTATTTTCCCGTTAAGTAGCGGTATTTATTTCTGCTACAATTTAGGCAAAAGTAAACAATACTACAATGCATCACCACATCAACCGCAGCGGAGAGCAATACCTGCAGCAATGATAGTAAAGTTTTCATCTTGGCTTTGCAGAGAATAGTCGTATCATCGACATGAAAACCTTAGTTTCGCTGAACAGAACCCACGGTGTTTACCGGACGAGGAGACGAGTGGACGGACTTTACATTACTGGCAGGGACAGTCCATCAGGAATGATATTCGTCACCATAAAAACAGTTTTGGGAATTATCTCACCTTCAGAGAACGGTTGAAGATACCGTCAATCCAGTCATATTAATTGTGATTGGAATAAATGAGAATTGCCGGTTGATCGAAAGGATTTTATGGATCATTGATTTTTTCTTCCCGTCATCCGCAGGACAAAGAATCGTCATAGAACCTCCGTTGCCTCCCGCTCCGTTCACTTTATATCCGGCACATTGAAATATTTTTGATATTCTAATGACCTCTTCCGCCTCGGGTGAAATAAGGGACGAATGCAGCTGCTTCTGCCACATCGTATTTTCTATCATCGCTTCACCGAAAGAACTTATATCTTCCTTCAACAGCGATTCGTATGCATGTTCGGCGGCATGGCGGAGTCCCGCTAATTCCTCGGCCTGCGGACCTTTCCCCTCCATCCTCCTGATCACTTCGGTATGTATCTCAGATGAACTGTGTGCGCGCCCAAAAGAAAGAAGGTAAAGTCTTTCCTGTAATTCGTTCAGCACCGGCACCGTGAGCGATATTTCCGTTCTCGTCACATTCGGGTACGGATCGATGGTAAGAGAGCTGATCGATCCAAAGCTGGAAGCATACTGATCCTGCACGCCCGATTGAAGATGGAGTTTTTCCGTTTCCATCTTGTGGGCAAGAATGGCTATTTGCTGCCGGTCAAGATCCAGATGCTGAAGCCGTGCCATCCCTCCGATCAAGGCAACGCTGACCGCGGCCGATGTTCCTGCCGATGAACCGGGAGCAATCGCTGAACTGATGATAATTTCAATTGAATGATTCCGCGGGAAGCCGATTTCCTTCACGATCATTTCAAGCAGCCGGAGATCTCCGGTCCCGAGACGGTCAGGCGTTAGCGTGTAAGAGCTGTTTGAAATTTCGGAATGGAATGTAATTGTTTCTTTTTTGTTCTCTTCGGCAACGATCTCTATTTTCGATGATGGATTGACCGCAATATTCACCACTCTTCCGGTTTCGGCAAACCATGTATCGGTCCAGCCGCCGATATCACAGATGCGGTGCGGTGCTTCGGCAACGATGCGTATCATACATTGATTCCCTGAATAACATTGTGGTGAGTTGAATAATGATAAAAATGGGGTTCACATGCAACCGCCGTATACGGCAGTCCGATGCGCGCACACAGGGCGTGCGGTTTCGCCGGAAATATTTCCATTACACAAAAAAAATCCCGAAATCACGGAAGACTTCGGGATGAAATTATTTTCCGTTTATCACAGAAGTTACACTGACTAACTGATGTTACGAAAAAGCATAAATGCTGTTCATGGTGAGCCAGGCGCAACCTTAATATATTAATTCATCCTTCGGCGCATGCCGATAAACAACATCGGCATTTGCTCAGGATGAACATGGTTGTTGCGCCGCGCCGAACCATTTTTTACTACTTTCACACTTTCTGCGTAACATCAGTGACTGATTACGATGCTTTCACAACAACTATTGTCTGGTCGTCGTGCTGATCGGTCTGTCCGACAAACACGGACAGTTCATCGAGCAGGATAGTTTGAATGGACTTCGCAGATTCTTTGTGATGCATGTTCAGGATCTCCAGCAGCCGCTCCTCGCCAAAATCGCCGTTGGCATTACGCGCTTCGGTGACGCCGTCCGTAGCAAAAAGGAAAATATCGCCTGCGTGATAGTGCAGTTTCTTTTCCTCCATCTCGGTGGTGAACACGGAAGCATCATTCAAACCCAGTCCCAATCCGCGCGGCAGAACTTTTCTTACAATATTTTCTGCGGAATCATAATGCAGCAGCGGCAAATGGCCGGCACGGGAGACAGCTACCGAACGTTTTTCCGTATTGAACTCGGCACCGAGCACGGTAACAAAGGAACGCTTTTCAAGGTCCTGACATAATAATTTGTTGGCGCGGCTGAACAGATCCTTCGGTGAAAGGTCGAATCCGTGCAGCGAACGGAGGATTCCCTGCACTTTGGACATATAAAGGGCGGCCGAAGTGCCTTTGCCGCTTACGTCGCCGATAACAACGGTTATTTTTCCGCTGCCGTTCGAAAGATAATCGAAGAAATCCCCGCCGACCTCCATCGCCGGAATTGATGTGCCGGAGATGTCCAGTCCGGCAATATCCGGTGTTGACTGCGGAAGCGAATCGAGCTGGATACGGCGCGCGATCTGCAATTCGTGCTTCATCCGTTCTTTTTCGGCAAGCTCTTCATAGAGGAACGCATTTTCGATCGCCACTGCCGCCTGTTTGGCTGTTGTTGAGAGGAACGCAAGATCTTCCTGCCGGAATGTCGTCTCGGATTGTTTCTCGCCGATGAGCAGCACGCCGATCAATTTATCCTTGGAACGGATCGGCACACCGTAGTGAAATCCTTCGCGGTTGAATTCATCCTTCAGTGGAACCGGAAGATAATCGATCCGGAACTCGTTGTTGAACAGCCTGATGCTGCCGATCAGTTCCTGCTCGTGAGCATGGCAGAATTTTCCCCAGGCGATTCCATCGAAACCATGCACGGAAAGACAGGAACAGCATTGTTCGTCGCGGAAGAACAGTACGCCGGCACGCTTCAGTTTCATCAGCTCACTCAGTTTTTGAACCAAACCTTTGGCCAGATCTTCCGCATTTAACGTAGTTGCCATCACTTCGCCAAGTTCAAACGAGGCGCGGCGGTAATCGTACTGCTGGCGGAAATATTTCTTGTCGATGAATTGCTGGCCGTATTTCCGCACGCGGAGTACCACGTACATCATCATGATCGCCAGCGCCATAAGCATCACGCGTTCCGATGTTCCTCGCTGCGAGGCAAGTTCCGGAGCATCATTCACTTCGATGGCTGTTCCGGTGAAAACGATATTCATTTTCGGCAGATCAAGCAGCGGCAATTGGAAGAATGTCCACACTAACCCGTAAAAGATCACGCCGCCCCACAGGAAGGTAACAATGCTGTACTGCGTATTCCGTCGCACGCGGAACTTCATATCCAGCAAACGGTATCGTCCGATCGTGTAGAGATAGGATATTGGTATCGCTGTCAGAATTATGCTTAACAGCCCGATGCCAATGGTCTGAAAATCATCGGAGAACAGATATGCGACCAGCACCGACGAACCGCCAACAAAGAGTGTCGTCCACCGGAGGATGTTGTTGAACCGTTTGTATTCCGGAGGAGTGCTTTTGCGGTACTTCACCAGAATGAAAATTCCATAGATCAGCACGAGTACGATCGGAAGCGGAGTGTTGAAGACAACCGTGAGGGTGCCGGACAGGATCGAAAAAATATAATAACCGCGTGCGATCCATTTCCGCTCGATAAGTTCGGGGCGTTCAATGGGAAAATAATGCATGGAGTGAAAAAAGAATGCGGTTCCAAAAACATAGGCCGCACCGATCATCATCTGACGGATGATGACCTCAGTGGTGACCAAAAAGTCGCGCCGGACAACAAGCGTCGCAATAAAAAATCCGATCAGCAGCAATGCGGAACCGGCCAAACGCGCAGCCATAAGATTCGGGCGCGATACCACAATGAATGTACCGGACAGCATCCATACGATCCCGCACAAAGTGAAGAGCAGCAGCGAGATGGGAATACCGAATTTTGCCAGAACAATGTTCAGCTGGATGAATTGATTGTTCCGGAGAATGTCGTACTTCAGCGATTTCCCGATCTGGCCGAGACGAAGTATCCTGTCGGCTTCAACAGCATTGGTGAACTCCTGTTGATTGATCCGGACGATCATATCGCCCACTTTCATTCCGGCACGATCGGACGCTCCGCCGGAAATAACATCCGTCACTAAAACGTAATTGGGGATAAGCACGATGAATTCAGGGGGTATCGCCGCGCGTTTTATTTTGAACGTGATGAGATAGTTTAGCGACGGACGAAGCACTTCAAAACGGATCTCATCTTGAGGGCTTTCATCAATGGCATCATAGACATCCTTCACGGTCTTCACGGTGCCGTTGTTGATGGACATTAAAAGATCGCCTACTTCCACTGAGTCGTATGCTGTTTTTATGGTAAGAGGATGCCCGCCGACAGAAGGACGTTTTCCGATGGACTCCGCCTTGAAATTCCTGACCGCCATGAACCGCGTAGGCGCATTGCGGAACCAGTTTTCATCCGTGGGAGTGCTGAAAAAAGAATAGAATGTGACTATTACCTGCAGAAAAAGTACGGCAGCCACTATGGTGAACAGTGTACGCAGACGCTGAATTTTGGTGAATGGTAAAGTCATGGATACGACTGATCGTGAGTCTTTCTCTTACGACGGTGTTCCGCGTAAGTTACGTCGGTAAGTGATCAGAATTTCCCGAAAAAACAAACTGCTGTCTTTACTCTCGGGTGTAAAATCCGTATTTTGCAATGCAGTATGTCGTAATATGGAGAAAAAAAATGAAAATTATCAACCTTTTTGCACTATTATCGCTTATTTCATGCTTTTCAATCGCACAGGACGATGATATCCTTGCCATACAGGAACATGGACCGGGCCGCTGGATGTCATTCTCTACACCGTTGAATGTCCAGCATAAACTGACCACCCAGGGTCTGCTCGGTTATGAGCTTGTGTTCAACCCGGATTTCGAGATCCGTCAGGGACAGAATCCGCTTTTCGCCTTCCGCTTTGAAGAGATCGGAAAGTTCAATGCCGCATTGAAACCGCAGCTGCCGGCAAACACCCACATACAGTTTATCATAGACGGAAAACCGACGAGCGAATTAAAGATACAAAAGATGGGTTTTCGCAATGAGAACGATGCACGTCATATCTTGAAATTCGTTGTGGTTGGGAACAAGCAGATAGTCGATAATATGACGGTGGCGCGTTCCGTGCGCGGGCTGTTATATTTCCGCGATATGAAGAATGAAAAGATCGATGTGAAATCGTTTACTCTCGATCCGAAGACCATCCGCACGCTGGCGAAACTGGTTTCGATCGCAAAATAAAACGGAACATTATTTTTTATTCAGATCGGCCAGCTGCCCGATCTTTTGCTGATACTCTTTTGCCACAAAATTCTGCGGATCGAAGAAATATACCCGCTGGATTTCTTCCATTGCTCTGCCGAACTCCTTCGCCTCAATGAATTCGTCCGCCCGCTGAAAATACTGGTTCTTTACTTTTTCCAGCAGCAGTGTCCGTTCATCGGGTGCATTCATTCCTTCACTGCGCTTCGCGCCCCGCCGTTCGCGGTCATTCACGACACGGTCGATCATCAGAGAAAGGATCTGTTCATTTTCTGCAGCTTTGTCCGCAGTGAAATCCGCTGATGAGGGATACGGCAGAGTGGCAACGAACTGCTCCATTGCCGAGAGATAGAGATTATGGAGATCGATGATCTTGGCGTCGCGGATGAGTTTTAGTGCGTGGGAATATTGATGGCGGTGTACTTCATGCTGTGATTCACGAAGCAGCGTTATCAGCGTGTCGGTGTTCATTATCCTGTCGCTTGTCCGCTTGAATAAATCAGTTTAAGACCCTGGGCAGCCTTCAGATCGTGTTCGGCCTGCTCGGCGCGGATCTCCGCATCGAGAGTCATTAGTTCTTCGTTCTGCATATCCACCGTTAAACCATGTGCAATTTCGTCGAGGGCTTTGGCATATTCTTTTTGTGAACGGAATTCATCCGCTACACGGATATGGATCCGGATGAGGCGCTCTTGTTCATCTTTGGAGATCCGCTGCTGCGAAGACGACGTCGTCACCGCGGTTGACCGTATCTGACTGAGCCGTGCATCATTCAGCGCTGTCACCCGCTGTTCAAGATTAAGAAGTTCGTCGTTTGCGGGATCGATAACAAGACCGGAGAGGATCTGCACCAACGCTTTGTCCGGCATGTTCGACATGATAAAGTCCTGTGCCTGAACCAGGTGCGAGGTAACCCGTTCGCGGCGTAGTTCGCTTTGTTTTGAATCATGCGCATGCGCAACCACGGATTCAATTTCCTCAAGAAGCTTTATGGATTCCATGCGGGCCGGGTCATAATCGAGTGCTTTACGTACGGCAATAATTGCTTCCTCATACTTCGCTACGGTAAAATATTCCTTCGCCACAACCAGCAATTTTTGAATCTCAAGATTGCGCGATTCCCCACGGTGTTTCAACTTCCATTGCTCGGCGGCATCGGATATGCGTCCCTTTAATTGAAGCAATTCGCTGTTCTTTTCATCGATCATCAAGCCGCTATTCACTTCGGAAAGCGCATCTTCAAAAAGATCCCGGTCCAATAATTCCGTCGCATGCTGAATATGCCGTCCGATATCCTTCGTTTTTTCGTCCAGGTCGCGTTTATTGTGCTGATCAAAAAGATAGGCGTCAAACTCCGACTGCAGATTCTGCTCATATCGCTGAATTTCCTCGTTCAGCGGATCGAGGATAAATGCCTTAGCGACCTCGTTAAATGCTTTGCTGTATTGATGCAGCTCTCTCAAGCGTTCTGCTTCGGCCAGATGGGCGTTCATTTTTTCTGCGGCCGAATTTTTGTTCTTTTGTTCGGTCAGCACGGCCTCTTGCGCTGTTAGGTTCTTTGCCGCCTGGTACTCTTCGCGCTCGCGGACGATCATCTGCTCAACCTGTTTCACTTCCTCGTCGAACGGATTGATGATAAACGCAAGGGCAACTTCTCCGAGTGCAACCTCAAACTGTTTCTCGGCGAGAAAATTCCTGGCTCGCTCAAGATATTGCTCAATTTTTTCCTTGTCAAGCCGTTGCTGCGCACGAGCTTCTTCCGTTTCCCCCTGCAATGCGCGTGATCTGTCGGTTTGTTCGAGCCGGAGAAGTTCCTCCTCCTGCTGACGCCGGATCTGGTCCTGCAGTGAACGCTTACTTTCCTCTTCCTGCCGGAACGCCTCCTCCTGCATGGCAAGGATCCTGCGTTCGCATTCCTGCAGCTCGTCGTTGATGGGATCGAGGACGGTCGCCCGCGTTATTGTGCGGAGAGCATCGGTAAATTTTTTCTGCTTCGCCAGCTGTTCCGCATTGGCAATATGCTTTTGGATGGTCGCAACAACCATATCGCGTTTTTTCTGCCGTTCCGCCAACTGTTTCTGATATTGCTCCAATTGCTGCTGCTGCATCTGGTCTTGCGATTCAAGGATCTTCTGTTCAAGACGAAGCACCTCTTCGTTCAACGGATCGATAACGACCACAAAGGCAAGTTCGCCGAGTGCTTCTTCAAGTTTGTTGGCAAGATAAAGTTCGTTCACATGCTGAAGATATTGTTTAACCTTCTCGTCCTGCGCACGCTTACGGTCCTGCACATCGCGTTTTACTTTTTCCTCTTTCTCTTTTTGGTACAGCTGCGACTGAGATTTTATCATCTCTTGACGCTTTTGCCGGTCTTCATCCATCTTCCGCTGACGGTCTGTCTCTTCATCACGGCGCGAATCTTCCTGCGCTTTTCGGATCGTATCTTCCAATGCATGGATCTTGTCGTTTACAGGATCCAGCAAGTATGCACGCGCTATCTCATCCAGCGCGCGGTTATATTCTTTTTTCAGGAAATAATTATTGGCGCGATTCAGAAATGCCACGATCTTCGCTTCAATAGCATTCCGGCGAAGTTCATCGTTCTTGGTGCGTTCCGCTTCTTCCTTCTTGTGAATTTCTACGGCTTGTTCCTGTTGTGCGGCGACGTTAGCGCTGTGCTGAGCCTCAATAATAGCAAGGTTTGACAAGTGCTGAAGGGCCGGCGCAATCTTTTGCTCAGCGACCGGGGCTGACGAAGGGGCTTGTTGCGGCTGCTTCCCTTTCTTCGCTTCCTCCTGCTGTTTGGCCGTCAATAATGTACGCACCCGTTCCTCGTACGCTAAAGCGTAGAGATGACGCGAATCGAACGATCTGGCTTTCGCTATCAGCGTCAGCGCCGTTGCGAGATCTCCTTCTTTAACAAGCTTGTCCGCCTGTTTCAGAAGAAGGGCAACTTCTTTCAGCCGTTCGGAAGTCGGCAGTGCCGGATTTTCGGGTGATTTTGACATTAATTATTATGGATTTTACACACGGTACCAATACAATCTTAAAGAAATAAGTTAGATTAGTCAACCTGCCGGGGCGTTAGAAATTTCTAACCTTAGAAACGGCGGTTACGGCGAAAGGGTTGATTCATTGGACATTTCATTCAACCGTTTCCGCAACAATAATGCATCGGGATGAGCAGAATTCAAACGCAGGGCAAGATCGACCTCAAAAATGGCGTCGAAGACCTTATTCGCAGATAAGAATTCCATCGCCTTGCTGAGATGGAATTGAATAACAAGTTCCTTATCGTCGTTCGCTTTTTTATTTTCCAAAAGACGCTGTGCATGTTCAATCTCTTCACGCAATTGCAGCGTTTCAAAATTCTTCATGTCGAAACTCATGGCATAATCGACCCAGCCCAGCGCTTCGCTGTATGCTTCGCGTGACAGTGCCTCGCGTGCCATTGCCAGACTTTTTTTGATCCCCTGATCATTTTTCAGCGACAGCTGCGCATTCTGCTGCTGTTCCTCATAGTGAAGGAATTCCTGCTGTATCTCTCCTTCCAGCGAGAAGAGCTTTTCGTTCATCGGATCGATCCGGTAAGCCTGCGCGATCTCATCGAGCGCTTCCTGAAAACGGGATTCCGTTCTCATTTTTTTTGCCTGTTCAACATGCCGTCGGATATGTTCGGCCGTTTCGCGGTCTCCGGATGTTTCCGGTTCCACCAGCTTTTGCAGGGAAAGCTTCCGCGCAATTTTGGCTTTCTTCTGACCGTCAAGAATCTCGCGTTGAAGTTTTGTGATCTCATCGTCGAACGGATTGATCTTGAACGCCAGAGCGACCTGCCTCATCGCATCATCATAATTTCCCTGACTGACAAAACCGCGGGCTTTGGAGAGGAACAGAAGAACCTCTTCCTCATCATGAAGCAGTTTGGTCTCCATGTCGATGCGTTCACGGATCTGTTCGCGTTTCTGCTGTTCGATGCTTAAGCGGTGCAGTTCCGCCTCCTGCTTTCGCTTTCGCTCTTCCTCTTCGCGCTTCCGTTTCTCTTCGGCAATGCGGATCGTCTCATCCTCGGCAGCCATGATTTTCTTTTCGCACGCAATAACCTCTTCATTGGTCGGATCGATATAGTACGCCTGCGTAATCACACGCAGCGCATCGGAGAATTTTTCCTGAACAAGGTATTCGTCCGCTTTTTCGAGACTCTTTCGAACCGTTGAGCGGATCATTTCTGTTTTCTTTGTCTCTTCCTCGGCCTGTTGTTTCTTCCGCGCGATGTTCTCCTCCTCCTTCCTGTTTTGTGCTTCACGGATCTTCCAGTTCAGACTCAGCACTTCTTCGTTCAGCGGATCGACGACCATAACGAACGCCAACTGGCTGAGCGCTTCTTCGATCTTGTTCTCCGCAAACAGTCCTCTCGCAACCTGCAAATATTCCCGGATCTTCTGCGACCGTGCCTGCTTATACGCTTCTTCTTTCTTCTTCTCCTCCTGAACCTTTTCCTGCCGGCGCTGCTCCTGCCATTGAGCCAGCAGCTGTTCCCTTCTCCTGTTTTCTTCCTGATGCTTGATGAGATCCAGCGATTCCTGTTTCTGAACAAACGCTTCTTGCGCTGTTTTTATTCCTTCCTCAACCTGAAGAATGCTTTCGTCCGTTGGATCAAGCATGAATGCACGCGCAATTTCGTTCAATGCATTGTGATAATCATACTGCGCTTCGAATGCACGGGCCCGGTGAAGATACGATGAAACCTTCTTCGCGATGCCTCCGATCCGCTGCTGTTCTTCACGCCGCTGCTCCTCCTCCTGCATTTTCTGCAGTGCATAGACCTCTTTCTGCTTATACGCGGAAACAGCGCTCCGCTTCACCTCTTTGATCGCAAGATCCAGAATCTTTTCGAGTGTCGGCAGCAATTGACCGATCACTGCTTCGCGCGACCCTGCTTCGGATTCCCCTTCTTCGGTCTGCTTCATCAGCACCGAACGGACGTACTCCTCGTATGCTCTGGCATACATGATCGTTGGATTTTTTTCGCGCGCACGCAGAATCTCGTCGAGCGCACGGTGGATGTCGCCCTGACGGATATATTTATCGGCATTCTTCAGAGATGCGATAACTTCGGAGAGATGTTCGGCACCGACTATTTTTTGCGATAAGTTCTGCATTCAAAAAGGAGTATCGTTTCAAATTACCGTTCACCGTTTGAACAATAAACCCCGCGCGTGACTGCGGGGCTTATTGCCGGCTGTAACAGCACCGTCAAGACATAACATCACTTGAGTAAAGGTTATTTATTCTTGTTTTTGTTCAAGAGAGCCTGAGCCGCACGCAAGCGCAGACGTAACGTGCTCTCTTCGTTCTTCACAAAACGATCGGGCGCAATTTCTTCCGCCATCTTCAGCACGTTTTTATGCGGCGTTGACATGAATGCTTTGCTCCGCTCGATCGCTTTCTCCAGCGTGAGAGAGATCTGATCTTCGGGCATCGGTTTCACAAGATAGCGGAAGACGTTCAATTCGTTGATGGACCTGATCGCCAGTTGTGCATCCCTGACCTCTGTGAGGATCACGGAAACCGTGTTCGGATATTCACGCCGGACGGTATCAAGAAAACTGACGCCGTCAACATCGCCGAAATTGATATTGCTGACGATGACGGACACCGGTTTCTTCGCCATCTCCTGGAACGCAGCATCGATGGAATTTACCCCGACAACATTGAACGCGCTGCCGTATTTTTCAACAAGCATACCGGTCTCGTCTTCGCTGTAATCGACGAACAGCACCGTTGGACTTGCTTCTTCAACTTCGATATGAACACGATGTCCGGACACCGGATGTTCTTCCGTGACCGCTTCGTCCACTTTCTGCATCTCATCTTCCTGCAGTTTCGAGACCTTGTCGTAAATTTCTACGCCTAGTTTCACAACGTACAGCATGAACTCGCCCTGCCACGGCTTATTAATGAATCGGAATACCTCGCCGGCATTCACCGAACCGATGATCGCATCAAGGTCCGAATACCCGGTGAGCAGCATACGAACGGTGTTCGGACTGATCTCTTTCACCTGACGCAGCAATTCATGGCCGAGCATGCCGGGCATTCTCTGGTCGCTGACGATCACTTTAATCGGAACCGATTTGATAATCTCCAGCGCATCAAATCCATTCTCCGCCAGATAGACCTTGTATTTGCTTTTGAACAGCATGTTGAGCGACGAGAGGATCATCGGTTCATCGTCAACAAACAAGATATTCGGTTTTTCCGGTGCTGCCGGTACTGTTATTTTCATACGTGCTCCTTACACTTCAATGGTTTCTTGTCAATAATACTTTACCGTGCTTATACCGTCGCACCGGTTTTTTTCCCTGCGCGCGGTTGTACCACCGGAATGCGCACATAGAAATCCGTTCCGCGGCCTACTTCACTTTCAACTTTAATGGATCCGCCGTGTTTCTCAATAATCTTGTAAGAAATTGAAAGACCAAGTCCGGTTCCTTCGCCGATTTTTTTGGTCGTAAAGAAGGGCTCAAAAATCTTTCCGAGGTTCTCCGGCGGAATACCTTTTCCCGTATCCGAAATCTTCACTACCGCCATATCGGGATTTCCCGGCTCCTTAAATGTTCGGATGTGGATCGTTCCCTGTCCTTCGATCGCCTGCGCAGCGTTCGTAAGCAAATTCAGAATGACCTGATTGTACTGTGCAGGGAAACATTCCGCCGAAAGATTCGGCTGATAGTCCTTTTTCACGACCGCTTTATTCTTGATCACATTGTTCGCAATGACAAGCGTTGCATCAAGTGCGTTATTGAGATCGACCTTGGCAAGATCCGCTTCGTCCAATCGCGAAAATTCTCGCAAGTTCCTGATCAGTTCCTGAATGCGGTCTGTTCCGACAAGGGCTTGCGAAAGCATGGTTTTACTGTCTTCCAGAACCGTATTCCTTTCCAATTCCGTCGAAAGGTTGGCAAGATCGGTGACCGTTTCTTCCAGACCATCCTCAACGCCGTTCACCAGCATATCGAGCAGTTTACGGTACTTTTCAATCGCTTCGTTGATCGTTTGCTGGTTGCTGATCATCATTTCAATATTATTCTTTACATAGCCGAGCGGCGTGTTGATCTCATGCGCAAGACCGGCGACCATTTGACCAAGCGACGCCATCTTCTCGCCCTGCACAAGAGCCGTTTGTGTTTCGCGCAGCTGTCTGTTCGTTGTTTCCATCTGTATCCTGTTTTCCTCAAGTTCCTTATTGCGAGAAAGCAGGCTGAGTGCAATTTGGTTGAATGATCTGCCCACACGCCCCAGCTCATCGCGCGTTTCCACTTCGACCACTTCGGTTATCTTGCCCTCATTCAATTGTGTTGCCACGCCCTCCAGTGTATGCACCGTGTCGATCACCGAACTGTAGAAACCGCCGAGCAGATAACTGACGAAGAGAAGAACAAGAAAAGTTCCTGCAACATAGATCAACACCTGGTTCTGCAAACTTTTGATGCGGATATCGATCAGGTTTCTTAAGATGGGGAACTGAACGTCGAACACCTCCAGTCCCGACTTGATCGGACGGTCAAGGATATTCATATCAACGCCATGAACAACACGCAAACTGTCGTCAAGGATCTCTGCCTGCAACAATTCAATATACTGGTCTGTCATTGATTTCAGATCGACATACGATGGTTCTACGAGAGGTGAAATCGGCTGATTGTAAGTGTTGATCCTGTTCACCGCATCAGCAATATCGGCCATCAGCGGCTGGATGTTTCCCGCCTGCACCGTGAATGTCGTCCGTTGTTCCGGAGTCAGGATGGGCGTGATCGCTGCTACATGCAGCAGGTTCTTCGAACGGCTTAGCGCTTCCGTCAACTGCAGGACCTTGAAGTTGGCGATATTCATTAAATAGTATGTTTCGATATCCGTATCAAGCGTGAGGTTGGAGTTATCAGCGACGTCAACAACAAGGGCAAGCACGTCCGTAATCAATTTGTTGTGCAGCTCTTCGCTTTTGTCCATTTTGTGCGTGAAGGCCCGGCTCTTCAAGTTCTTCCAATCGATCTTGATGTTCTTCCACTGTTCCCGCACCGCCAACGCATCGCCATACTGCGTATCGGCGGAGTCAACACCGAGCACGGCGAAATCTATTTCCTGTTGGGTCTGGATCATACGATCTTGCGCGGTCGAATCCCCGATGAAAAACTGCACCGAATATTCACGATGCTTCTGTACCTTTTCGTAAAACTGTCTCAGCGTTGAGTTGTAATCAATTCCCGTCAATTCTTTTTGCGAGTACTGCACGTCCTTGTTGATCTGTGTCGTCACGACATACAGCAAGCTGAAACTTGGTATCAACAGCAGCATCGCAACTATTGCAAATTTTTGCAGATAGTTGAGGCGGTTCATCAACAACGCACCAAGACTGAAGATCGCTTTTCTCATATAGTAACCCCGATAGGTATTGGAATAAGTAAATTAAAAATATTCTATGCTGCAGCCGACAATTTTTGGATCACATCGATGACCCGATCGAACTCAATGGACTTATCAAAAAAGAAGTCCGCACCCTCTTCGAAACATTTTTTCCGGTATTCTTCCTGCGCATAGTTCGTCAGCATGATAACCTTCGACGTGATCTTCTTCTCCCGAATGCTCTTCAGCACATGAATGCCGCTGCCGCCGGTAAGAAAAATGTCGAGGATCACGACATCGGGTTTCGAGCGGACGATGGTTTCCGTTGCCGTGAGAGGGTTATCGGCATAACCGATAACATTGATCGATGAGACCTCGGACAGCATCGATGTCAGGCGATCGCGAACGATCTCCGAATCATCCACAATAAGGACGTTTATCAGCTTCGTATTTTCCTGTGTTGGTATCATAGTGGGTGCATAATACTAAAAAACCGAGGAAATGGACATCGGAGAAACAGCATATTTTGCGTCAGCGTTTGTCCTACACTGCATTATTCCACGATCTTCTGCTGCATGGCATACCGGGTAAGTTCCGCGTTCGTCGAAAAATGCAGTTTTTCCAAAATACGAGTCCGGTATGTGCTGACCGTCTTTACACTGAGAGCAAGGATCACCGCAACTTCCGAAACGGTCTTTCCCGATGCGATAAGCTGCAGCACTTGAAACTCCCTGTCGGAAAGCTGCTCATATCCTTCCCCTGCTCCGGATTCCTGGATCGAAGCGAACAGTTGTTCGGAAAGAGTCGCGCTGATGTACTTCCCTCCGTTAAGAATCTTTGTTACGGCGTTCACCAATTCTTCCGGAGCACTATCTTTGGTCATATATCCCATTGCCCCGGCTTTGATCACACGAAGGGCGTATTGATCTTCGGGATACATGCTCAACACCAGGATGGGAAGTTTTATTGCCTGAGCTTTGACATCCTTCAACAGATCCAAACCGCTCCGGCCCGGCATACTCAGGTCCAGAATGAGGATGTCAAAAGGATTGGTCTTTATCAGAACGAGCGTTTCGGAGGCGTTGGAAGATTCGGTGAATGCCACATCCTTCATACCTTCGGAAAGGATCTGTTTCAATCCTTTTCGGACAATGGTGTGATCATCGGCGATGAGAATGTGTGTCATGGAAGATCACGATGAAGATTCTGCAAGAGGAATGCGGACACGCACCGTCGTTCCTTTATTCGGTACGCCGATCACATTTACCTCGCCGTTGAAACTTGCCGCACGTTCTTTCATTCCCAGAATTCCAACGGATCGCGGATTCGCAAGTTCGTTCTGCGCGATCCCGCGCCCGTCATCTTCGATCGTCAGAATAACGTTCGATCCATCCTTGCGCAGCGATATTGTTACATTCTTTGCCTGTGCATGACGGATAACATTCGTCAGCGATTCCTGAAAAATTCTGAAGAATGCCGTCGTTCGTTTCTCGTCAATCTGCAGCTGTTCATCCAGATGGAACGAAAATTCAATTCCGGTTCGTTCGCTGAAATCTTTCCCCTGCCATTCGATCGCGGCAGCAAGACCGATATCGTCCAAAATTCCCGGACGCAGATCGGTGGCAAGTTTGCGGACCTTGTGAATGGTAGCATCAGCAAGTTCAATCATTGCTTTTAAACGTTTCTGCACTGCTTCGTCGGACGACTGCATTTTGTTGTTCATCCACACAAGATCCATCTTCAGTCCTGTCAATGCCTGGCCCAGATCGTCATGAATTTCACGGGCAATGTGCGTGCGTTCCTCTTCCCGGATATTCTGCAGCCGTACGGTCAGCGCACGCAATTGTTTCCGGGAACTGTCAATTTCTATTTCGGCAAGCATCCGCTCGGTGATGTCGGTGATCGTTCCGACAAATCCCGCCAGTGAACCGTCTGTATTGATCTCCGGCAAAGCCTGTCCCATCACCCATAATTCTTTTTTATCGCTTTCCCTAAAAATCCGGTACTCGGATTGAAAGGGAGTCTGTTCACGCACGCAGCGATGCCATTCGGTCCGGACACGTTTTCTGTCATGCGAATGTACTGCTGTGAGAAAACCATCGCCGAATGCCTGGTCGTAGGATAATCCTGTAATGTCGCTCCATCGTTCGTTCACATAAAGGTAAAAACCGTCGGCTGATGCAAGAAAAATTCCAACGGTGGATACTTTGGCAAGCGTATTGAATCGTTCTTTGCTTAGGCGCAATTCTTCCTGAACGCGGCGTTTATCGATGGCGCTTCCAATGGCGGGACCCAGCCGTGCCGAATGCTGTTTGAACACATAATCCGTCGCACCGGAACGCATGCATTCAACAACGACCTCTTCATTCAGCATATCGGAATAAATGATCAACGGTGTCGCGGCAACCATGTTCTTAAGAATTGTGATCGTATCGGACGGCTTCAGTTCGGCAATATTAAAATCTACAATAACAACTTCGGGGGAAAATTCTTCAACGGCTTCCGGGATCAAATCGAATGACGTAAGATGACGGATCTCGTATTCCAGCCCGGATTTCCGCATTTCGTTCGTAAAGAGCGCAATACTTTCTTGTTTGTTCTCTATAAATAAGATCCGGATCGATTTGGTCATTGAGCTGTTTTTTAGTGGGAAAATGGACTTTTCAGCAAAGTATAGCGATTGTTTCAGTGAAAATCAATTTGAGAATCAGCAGAGTTTCATTCACAAACACGCACTTTTTTCTCTTATCTCCTTTTTCCTTACATTGATGTCAATGTCAGAAGATATTCTTGAAAAATTCCATCCGCTCGTCCGCTCATGGTTCTCAGCGGCTTTCGGCGAACCGTCACCGCCGCAACAGTTGGGGTGGCCCTCCATTTCACAAGGGAAAAACACTCTTATCGTAGCTCCTACAGGATCCGGGAAAACACTTGCAGCATTTTTGTGGTGTATCAATCATTTGGTGACGGAAAATATTGGCCGGCCCCCATTGAAAAAAGAGGAGAAACACTCACGAAGCGGCGGTTTTACCCGCGGTATCCGCGTTCTTTATATCTCTCCTCTCAAGGCGCTCAATAACGACATCCACCGGAATCTTGAAATTCCTTTGAACGGGATATTGAACGAAGCGGAGGCCCAAAGGGTTGAAATGGGGGGAATTCGCAGCGCGGTGCGCACCGGAGACACCACGCAAACCGAACGTGCGCGGATGCTCAAGAATCCTCCCGATATTTTAATCACCACTCCCGAATCGCTCTACCTGATGCTCTCTTCGGAAAAAGCACGGACGCTGTTTCATTCTGTACAATATGTGATCGTCGACGAGATCCATTCCATCAGCAATACAAAGCGGGGCGTACATCTTTCCTTATCGCTGGAGCGACTTGAACATCTCATCAAAAATTCAGAGAAGGACAACGACGGCACAGAAAAGTCCTTTGTCCGCATCGGACTTTCGGCAACGCAAAGGCCTTTGGATTTGATTGCCCGCTTCCTTGGCGGAATGGAATGGAAGGAGCAGCAGCTTATTCCTCGTTTCGTGAATATTGTCGATGCCGGATACAAAAAAAGTGTTGATCTGAAAGTTATCTGCGCCGCACGCGATTTTTCGGAAATGCCGATGGACAGTATCTGGTCCCTGGTTTTTCCGCAGCTGCTACAACTGATTCATGAACACCGGACAACGCTTATCTTTGTGAATAACCGCCGCCTGGCCGAGCGTGTTGCGGCACGCTTGAACGAAATGCTTGAAGGATTAGAGGATACAACGAACAATTACGCCGTTCCTTTTTTTTCCAACAAGCGCCATCCTTCTTACAGTAGGAAAATTCTACCAGAAAATGCAGACCTCAGCAGCGCGAAACACCAAAATAAATTTCCGGAAGATTCGGCCGGAAATGACGTCGTTCCGATCAAGGTCTTTGCGTATCACGGCAGTATGTCGCGTACCGTGCGCGAACAATTGGAGAGCGATCTGAAACAGGGAAAGCTGCGCGTTCTCATCACAACTTCGGCACTTGAACTCGGCATCGATATCGGAACCGTCGATCTGGTCGTGCAGATCCAATCACCGAAAGGAATAGCGCGCGGATTGCAGCGGATCGGCCGTTCGGGACATCTGGTGAATGCGAACAGCAAAGGAAGACTGTTCGTTACGCACCGTGAGGATCTTGTGGAATGTACGGTGGTGGCAAAAGGAATGACGGAACACGCGATCGAGAATACATTTATTCCTCATAATTGCCTGGATGTGCTCGCACAGCAGATCGTTGCAATGGTCGGTATTGAGGAATGGAATGTTGAAGAGATCTTCGATCTCATTCGCCAATCGTATTGTTACCACTCCCTCAGCGAGAAAGTCCTTCACTCCGTTCTTGACATGCTTGCCGGCCGGTACACCAATGATGCATTCCGCGAACTTCGCGCACGTATCATGTGGAACAAACTGCACAATCAACTTGCCCCGCTGCCGGGCTCTTCCCTGCTTGCCATCATGAACGCCGGCACGATACCGGACCGCGGATATTTCGGCGTCTATCTGGAGGATATGAAGACAAAAGTCGGCGAAGTTGATGAAGAGTTTATTTATGAAAGCCGTCCTGGTGATACATTCATTCTCGGCTCCAATGTCTGGCGGATGATGGATATCGATGCGAATAAAGTTGTTGTTTCGCCTGCGCCCGGTCAACCTGCCCGGATGCCGTTCTGGCGGGGGGAAGGAATCGGCAGAACGTATGAACTTGGAGTGCGTGTCGGCGAATTCCTAGAGCGGTTATCAAGGCAAGGTCAGCATGTGCAGACGGATCCCAATACTGCGGACCCGGTAACACGGAGTGACCAAGATCGAATTTTATCGGAGTTTCCGATCGACTCGAACTCTGTGCGCAACATTATTGACTATGTTGAGGAACAGCGAACGTCAACGCATATTGTTCCTACACACACATCATTGGTCGTTGAAGGTTTTAGGGATGAGGTCGGCGATCCGCGCATTGTCATCCATTCATGCTACGGCAAAGGGGTGAACGGTCTGCTCGGCATTGTACTCACTTCAGTCCTTCGTCAGCGATTGAATATCGACATCCAAATGCTCTATAATAATGACGGAATTCTCTTCCGTTGCTCCGATGCGGAACGGTTGCCGCTCGATCTTTTTTCCGGCGTTACGCTGCAAATGGCGCAGCAGATCATTCTGGAAGAGATACCATCTTCACCGTTATTTGGCGCGTTATTCCGGCAAAATGCGGAGCGCGCACTTCTTCTTCCCAAAGGTTCTCCGGGAAAACGGAGACCGTTCTTTCTGCAGCGGTTGAAATCCGCCGACCTGCTGCAAGTGGTGCGTCAGTACAGCGATTTTCCCATCGTTATCGAAACCATCCGCGAATGCCTGACCGATGTGCTGGACTTTGAACATTTCAAAGAGATCATCACGAAGATCGAAACGGAAGAAATTCGCATTCATACGGTCCAGAATGAGACCCCCTCACCATTCGCTTCAACATTGCTCTTTGATTTCGCCGCTGTCTATATGTACGGATCGGATGATCCAAAGGAGAAGGCAAAACAGCAATTTGCACTATTGAATCGGGAATTGGTTGCAGAAGTGGTGAATCTCGAAGCATTACACACTGTCGTTCGTGCAGATGCTGTGATTAAAGTGGAAGAACAATTACAGTTCACGGCATCGTCACGAAGAGCGCGCACACCCGAAGAATTGATGGAAGTATTTTTGCGGCTGGGCGAACTGACCGAAGGGGAATTGTCCGGCCGTGTGCAGCAAAATATTTTTATCGAACATTTACGATCCAGGAATATCATCTTACCGGTCTCGATCGGTAACACAACATTTTTTATCGCGGCCGAAGAGATTCCGATATATCGTCCGTTCAGTAATATCAGCAACGATATTCTCGCACTGCTTCCGAAACATTTTCAATCATCACAATTTGAACGTGATGAGGCTCTTCGTTACGTAATTATGCGGATGCTCCGCTCACACGGAACATTGACGACGAACGATATTGCATCCCGATTTGCTCTCACCATGGAAGAATGTGATGCCATATTGCGTTCGCTCTCCGCATCCGAAAATATTGTCCACGGCATCCTTACCAAAGAAAGCGAACACGAACAGTGGTGTTTCCGTCCGAATCTTGAACGGATCCACCGTGCTTCAATATCAATCCTACGCAAGGAGATCAAGCCGGCAACACTTTCCGATTTCACGCAGTTGCTGCTCCGTTGGCAGCACCGTCATCCGGAAACGCGCGAAACTCTTGACACCGGACTGCACAATGTGCTGGAGAAATTCCAGGGATTCACACTCTCCCCCGAATTGTGGGAATCAGAGATCTTCAGCAGCCGTATTCAGCATTACGAGGGGAAAATATTGCGCCAGGCGGCGCAGCGGGGAGAATATTTCTGCGTCGGGACTGAAGCCGGAAGAACACAATGGATCTTTCGGGGTGACGGGAATTTTTTCCTGGAACCGAAAGAGAGCGGAATGACGGAACTGACAAAACAGTCGACAGAAATATATGATTACATTAAAGAAAACGGAGCTTCCTTCCTTTCTGACATTCGTGAGAATACATCCTTTTCGCTCTCTGCAATCAACCGCGCTATAGCCGAATTATTCTGGATGGGCTTCATCACCAATGACGTTGTCGACGAAGCATTGAATGTGAAACGATACCGCTCTACAGAATCTGAACTGCCGGCAGAACGGATCGAGATCGTCAATCCGCGCCGCAATCCCTTACGGTCCGTGGCCATGAAAAGTGTCCGAACGGCACTGAAACAGGTTCCGGGGTGGAACGGACGATGGTCGCTCGTACACACAAAAAGTGTTCTTGGTACAGCGGTCACCGATGAAGAAAGGATCCGGCGGCAGGCGCAGCAATTGCTCCTCCGTTACGGCGTTGTTGCCCGAGAAATCGCCAAACGGGAAGAAAATCTGCTGCCGTGGTCACTGCTTGCAATGGAATTTCAGCGTATGGAAATGCGTGGAGAGATCCGCCGCGGATATTTTGTTGAAGGACTTTCCGGAATGCAGTTCGCCCTTCCCGATGCAGTAAACATGCTCGATGGAATAAAATCAGCACCGGTGAAGAATGAACTGCCGGTTGTCCTGAACGCTTGCGATCCTGCAAATCCATACGGCACCGGAATTGAATTACCGTCGAATGGAACCTTCGCTCAAACCGAAGAACCCGCCGCAGTTCCGCGCCTTTCCCGTTTAACGGGAAATTATATTGTTTTTGATAAAGGAACACCAATTGTGTGGATCGAAAATGTTGGAGCGAGAATATATTTTCTCGTCCCGCTGAAATCATCCTCCGAGGCAGCACCCGTCGTTCAGGGATTGTCGCAGTTCATTTCACATATTCGGGATGCATATCCGGAAAGAAATGAGATCGTCGTGGAATATTGCAACGATCTTCGTCCTTCAGAATCCGGCGCGGCAGAACTGCTTCGTTCGCTCGGCTTCTACCGCGACAAAGTGCAGACGTTGAGATTAGATCTGAGATAATCACGACCATACGTTGAGTCTCTCGTG
>CAJBTU010000014.1 GCA_903958625.1 uncultured Ignavibacteriota bacterium
ATTCCTGCTCCGGCGGCTGGAATTGTAGCAGAACTGTTGTATCAAGAAACAACAACGGTCAATGTCAATACAGTAATAGCCCGCATTAATACTGACGCGAATGCCATCGTGAGTAAATCTCCATCGTCGTCTGCCCCGGTTTACACAAAAATTGAATCTGTTCAGCAAACAAAAATTGCAGACACAAATGTTTCAGGAATAAAAGTACCATCCGGTGCTTTGGTAGATGTTATCATGCCGCAGATGGGTGAAAGCATAGCAGAAGGAACCATTACTAAGTGGCATAAAAAAATCGGTGATGCAGTTGCTAAAGATGAGACAATTGTTGAGATCAGCACGGATAAGGTAGATACTGAAATTCCGGCTCCGGCAGCAGGGATCCTTGCCGAGATTTTATTTCCCGCTCAAACAACCGTAGGTGTTAATACGGTTATTGCGAAAATATCGACGGGAGCCGGCACAGGTGTTTCTTCCTCGGTGACGGCATCAAAACAGCCGCAAACAAATGAATTAAAACATGATGTTCAAAAGCAACCGCAGGTGACAATAGCGCATCCGGTTGCTCATGAACAAAACACTTCCGGACGTTTTTATTCCCCTCTCGTATTGAACATTGCACGCACTGAAAGCGTTACAATGAACGAACTTGAAACTATCCCTGGAACAGGTGCGAACGGAAGGGTTTCAAAGAACGATATCCTTGTCTATATACAGAACAGGAAAGGTGGGAAAGTCACAGCACCGGTTAAAAATGTATCACAACCGTCTTATTCATCACCCAAATCGGGAACGCTGGATGATTCGAACCGCCGGCCGATCAGTTATCCTGCGGGTCGCGTTGAGTTGATCAAAATGGATACGATGCGCAAAGCGATCTCGGAGCACATGGTGCGGAGCAAGCATACGTCTGCACATGTCGGTTCGCTCTCAGAGGCGGATCTGACGGCGATCGTGAAGTACCGGGAAAAGAACAAATCGGCATTTGAAAAACGAGAAGGATTCAATTTAACCTATACGCCGTTCTTTCTTGAAGCGGTAGTGAAAGCGATCAAAGATTTTCCGCTGATGAATTCTTCCGTTGACGGCGATACGATCATTATTCGAAAAGATATCAATCTTGGTGTTGCGGTGGCTCTCGAAAATGGGTTGATCGTTCCTGTCATCAAGAATGCAGAGCAAAAAAATCTTGCCGGTATCGCCCGCACTTTGAACGATCTTGCAACGCGGGCGCGCAATAAAAAATTGATGCCGGACGAAGTGACCGGCGGAACATTCACCGTCACCAACCCCGGAGGGTTCGGGAATCTGTACGGATTTCCGATCATCAACCAGCCGCAAGTGGCGATCCTTGGAGTCGGCGCAATAAAGAAGCGTCCCGTTGTGATCGACGATGCGATCGCGATCCGTTCGATGGTCTATATTTCGATGTCGTACGACCATCGAATCATCGACGGTGCGCTCGGCGGAATGTTCATGCAAAAGGTTGTATACTATTTAGAGAACTTCGATGTTACACAAGCGGTGTAATAATGGAAATTATCATACAAGAGATACCGGCAATACAAAGTCCGTCTGATGACGTAAAACCGTTGGATGCATCGATTGTTCAGCGAAAACCGGAATGGCTGAAAGCTCGTGTTCCCGGAGGGGAGAATTATTCCCGTCTGAAGAACATGATCGAAGAGAGAAAACTCCATACCGTTTGCGAAGAGGCACGCTGTCCGAATATGGGTGAGTGCTGGAATTCCGGAACGGCTACGTTCATGATTCTCGGTGACACCTGCACTCGCAGTTGCGGTTTTTGTAATGTGAAGACGGGAAAGATGCACTTTGTTGATGAAGATGAGCCGCGAAGAGTAGGCGAAGCGGTTGCGTTGATGAATCTTCGTCATGCCGTTATTACGTCCGTCAATCGCGATGAACTTTATGATGGCGGTTCGCACATTTTCGCCGGCACGATTCAGGAGATCCGAAAACGGGTTCCAAATTGTACGGTTGAAGTGCTTATCCCAGATTTCATGGGGAGTGAAGAAGCATTGAATGTTGTCCTCAATGCTCAGCCCGATATCCTCAACCATAATATCGAAACTGTTCCGCGGCTGTACCGCACCGTGCGGCCGCAGGCGCATTATCATCGAACGCTGGAATTGCTGGAACGTGCTAAGCAAAAAGGATTCACTACCAAGACCGGAATCATGGTAGGCCTTGGAGAGACTACGGATGAAGTGATTGATGTTATGGCAGACCTTCGCGCCGTTGACTGCGATATTTTTACCATCGGACAATATTTGCAGCCGACAAAAAATCATTTGCCGGTGGAACGGTATGTTCACCCGGATGAGTTTGCCAAGTATCGCGTGAGGGGAATGGAGATGGGTTTCAAACACGTTCAGTCCAGTCCGCTTACGCGGAGTTCTTATCACGCTGAGAAACTCGTATAAACAAAAATTGCAACATTACTCTAACGAAATTATCTAAACAGGAAACAGAGACAATGAAAGAAGAAAAAAAGAAAACAACACTGCCGCGTTGGTCTGATCTGAATCTTTCCAACGAAAAGCTGATAAAGATGTACCGCGATATGCTTCTCATCCGCCGGTTCGAGGAACGCGCAGCGCAGGAATACGGCAAAGGGAAGATCGGCGGTTTCTGTCACTTGTATATCGGCCAGGAAGCGACCGGTGTCGGTGCCATTGCGCCGCTTCGCGAAGATGACTTTATCTATACGGCTTACCGCGATCACGGCCAGGCGTTAGCCCGGGGAATGGATACGAACGGCTGTATGGCGGAGTTATTCGGCAAAGTAACCGGCGTATCAAAAGGAATGGGCGGTTCGATGCACTTCTATGATCTTTCAAAAGGATTCATGGGCGGTTGGGGAATCGTCGGCGGACATCCTCCGCTTGCGGCAGGTTCTGCATTTGCGACTAAATATCAAGGTAGAGATTCCGTGACGATCTGCTTTATGGGTGAAGCCTCAACGAACCAGGGGGTCTTTCACGAGACATTGAACATGGCTCAACTATGGAAATTGCCGGTGATCTTCATCTGCGAGAACAACGGATACGGCATGGGTACGGCAATTTCGCGGGCAATGGCCGGCGAAGAATTGTTCGACAAAGCAGCAGGATATGAAATGGCACGCGGAGCGGTGAATGGAATGGATGTCATCGAAATGTATCGCGAGATGACTATTGCCATTGAACGCGCAAGGAAAGAAAATCTTCCGACATTCTTAGAGGCGCGGACATATCGCTTTCGCGGACATTCGATGTCCGATCCAGGACAATACCGAACGAAGGAAGAGATCGAAGAATACAAAAAAAGAGATCCGATCGAAACTTTCGGCAAGGAATTGGTGGCCGAGGGTATTTTGAAACAATCCGATATTGAATTGATGGATGAAGCGATAAAAAAAGAGGTTCAGGAAGCGGTAGAATTTGCCGATGCAAGTCCGCAACCGCCAATAGAAGTGTTGTATGATAATATTTATGCATAATCATCATCCGGTGAGATCTGCAGGAACAACGGACTTCATCGCTTAAAAATAGAAAAAAGGAAAATACGACAATGGCAGTTTTACAAATTCGTGAAGCGATCAATCAGGCAATCGACGAAGAGATGGCGCGGGATACCGGCGTCTTCATTATGGGCGAAGAGGTTGCTCAATATAACGGCGCATACAAAGTAACACAGGGACTCTGGAAAAAATACGGAGACAAACGGGTCATAGATACTCCGATAACGGAAGCCGGCTTTGCCGGAATCGGTATCGGTGCTGCTATGACCGGTATCGGCGTTCGTCCAATCGTTGAAATGATGACATGGAATTTTGCGATCCTTGCGTTCGACCAGATCATCAATCACGCGGCGAAAGCCCGCTATATGTCCGCCGGTCAATTCAAGGTGCCCATCGTGTTCCGCGGACCGAATGGTCCTGCGCATATGTTAAGTGCGCAGCACTCTCAGGCTCTAGAATCGATGATGGCACATGTCCCCGGCCTGATCGTAATGACACCGTCAACGCCGTATGATGCAAAAGGAATGCTGAAGTCAGCAATCCGCGATGACAATCCGGTGATCTTCATGGAAAGCGAATTGATGTACGGAATAAAAGGAGAAGTTCCCGATGAAGAATATCTTGTTCCGATCGGAAAAGGAGATATCAAACGGGAAGGAACAGATGTGACGATCATCGCCTGGACGAAGATGGTTGCCGTTGCGTTAAAGGCTGCGGACGAGCTGCAGAAAGAAGGGATCAATGTAGAAGTAATCGATCCGCGCACGCTGCGCCCGCTCGATGAAGATCTTATCCTCGAATCGATCAGGAAAACGAATCGCTGCGTAATTGTCGAAGATTCATGGCCATATGCAAGCGTCGGTACGGAGATTGCCCACCGCATTCATACGAAGGCATTCGATTATCTGGATGCACCGGTGGAAAAGATCAACAGTGCGGATATCCCGATGCCGTATGCGGAAAATCTTGAGCACGAAGCATTGCCGAGTCCGGAAAAAGTAATTGCTGCAGTAAAGAAAGTTTTATACCGAAAATAGATAGCTTTCCCGGATCGAAATATCCGGAAAAAGTACGGAATATATTAAAGGAAAATTATGGCAACAAAAATGTTAATGCCGAAACTCAGCGACACGATGGAAGAGGGTGTCATTCTGAAATGGAGAAAAAAAGAGGGAGAGTCGATCAAGTCCGGCGATATTCTTGCGGACATCCAATCCGATAAAGCGGACATGGAACAGGAAGCATATGACTCGGGTGTGATCCTTAAATTATTTGCGAAAGAAGGCGAAGGCGTAAAGGTCGGTGCGCCGCTGGCGATCATCGGCAAAGCCGGAGAAGATATTTCCTCTTTACTGACAGGTACTGTTACGGCTTCCATTACTCCGGCACAGCAATCTGTTCCTGCGCCGGTTCATGCACCTGTTCCGGTAGTTGCAGTGCTTGCAAACAACGATGTGCGTGTGAAAGCATCGCCCTTAGCGAAGAAGATCGCAGAAGAAAAGAAGATCGATCTACGATCGATAGCAGGGAGCGGTCCGTACGGCAGGATCGTGAAAGCCGATGTTGAATTGAAGAGCGGATCATCGTCAATGCCGCGTAAAATTCTTGCTCCGCTGCAGACAAAAGAAATCCCGCATTCCATGATGCGAAAAACGATCGCAAAACGTCTGCTGGAAAGCAAAAGCACCATCCCGCATTTCTATCTTACGATAGAGATGAATATGAAACGTGCCATCGATTTCCGTAATTCATTCAATGAAGCCACCGGAACGAAGATCAGTTACAACGATCTTGTCGTGAAAGCAGTTGCGTTGGCGCTTCGTGAAAATCCGAAAGCCAACAGTTCATTCTTTACCGAAAAAATTGTCCTGCATGGACGGATCGATGTCAGTGTTGCAGTTGCAGTCGAGGATGGACTTATTACCCCCGTTATTCGGAGTACAGATCAAAAAACATTGCCGGAAATTTCTGCTGAAACAAAAGAACTTGCCAAACGCGCCCGTGAAGGAAAATTAAAACCGGAAGAGTTCACCAACGGCACGTTTACGGTCAGCAATCTCGGTATGTATGACATAGAAAATTTTGCCGCCATCATCAATCCTCCTGAAGGAGCTATTCTCGCCGTCGGTTCCATCGTTGAAAAACCGGTCGTTGAGAATGGTCAGGTTGTGGCCGGACATACAATGAAGGTAACGATGTCTTGCGATCACCGTGTTGTAGACGGTGCTGTCGGAGCGCAGTTCCTGCAATCATTCAAGAAGATCATGGAAAATCCGTTATTGCTTATTATTTGATCAAGAACTGATTATGGTGATATTCAACGTCATTCCACGAAACATGGAATGACGTTGTTGTTTTTAAATCATTCGTTTGACCTTCATTCTATTGACAATCCCGCGGGAACTTCTTAACATAGCCTACATTTTATTCTTCAGTTATTTACCATTCACTGTTAAGGA
The DNA here is from genome assembly GCA_903958625.1 of uncultured Ignavibacteriota bacterium. Lineage (GTDB taxonomy): Bacteria > Bacteroidota > Ignavibacteria > UBA10030 > UBA8401 > UBA8401. Next base: position 5,980 of record CAJBTU010000014.1, read on the forward strand.
GCGTTATGTCCCGTATAGTCAGAAGTGGTCTCATCCAGTGTTCCATTGCAATTTCCAATGACCAGCCCATCCCCAAGATCAAAAAGGCAATGATCGATAAACATATACCACTGATTGAAAAAGCAGGAAAAGAAGGTGTGCAGATTTTGTGTCTGCAGGAAGTATTCAATGGTCCGTATTTCTGCGCAGAACAAAAAACGAAATGGTATGAAATGACCGAAAGAATACCGGACGGACCAACGGTGAAACTGATGCAGAAGTATGCAAAGAAATACAAAATGGTGATGATCGTCCCGATCTATGAAATTGAAATGGAAGGTGTCTATTACAACACGGCAGCTGTGATCGATGCTGACGGAACATTTCTCGGAAAATACCGCAAGCATCACATTCCTCAGGTAGAACCTGGATTCTGGGAGAAATTCTATTTCAAACCGGGGAATCTCGGATTTCCAGTTTTTAAGACGAAATATGCCGATATCGGTGTCTATATTTGTTACGATCGACATTTCCCCGAAGGAGCTCGTATCCTGGGTCTCAATGGCGCCGAAATCGTATACAATCCATCCGCCACAGTTGCCGGTCTGTCCGAATATTTGTGGGAATTGGAACAGCCTGCCCATGCCGCGGCGAACGGATATTTTGTCGGTGCGATCAATCGTGTTGGTACCGAAGCCCCGTGGAACATCGGCGAATTTTACGGCAAAAGTTATTTCTGTTCACCGCGCGGAAAGATATTGAAACAAGCGAGCCGCGACAAGGATGAACTTATTATTTGCGATCTCGATATGAAGATGATTCAGGAGGTTCGCTCCTTATGGCAATTCTACAGGGACCGGAGACCGGAAGCATACGGAAAGATCACAGAATTGAAGGATTGATTTGTAATCGCACATAAATCGAAAAGAGGTTCCTTGCTAATGAACTCAACTTTATCATCCCAGGAAATCGTCGAACTTACGGCGCGATATACCTATGGAACATGGCGTAAACAAAAAGGATGGAAACCGCTTCACATAGTCGATGCTGAAGGATGTTACTTTATCGACTCGAACGGAAAACGCTATCTCGATTTTTCTTCGCAGCTCATGTG
>CAJBTU010000015.1 GCA_903958625.1 uncultured Ignavibacteriota bacterium
TCAAACCTCTTTTAGTTTATTGTCTAAAAGGGGTTTTTTCGTTTTAAATCAAATAGACCATGAATATTTCCAGTTTACATCTTTTCTACGCTTCTCGTCCCGTTTTGGAGCATACCTCGTCGTATTTCGACGGTAATTTTCTCTGTTGTCGCTGACATCTATTCCTTTATCCTTCGTGCAATTTTTTTGCCACGCTGTTTCAAAAAGGAGCAGTGTATACTTAGTTAATACTTTTTAAGGAAAATCTTATGTCAGTGAACAACGGAAAAACAAGAAACTATCGCTTTGAAACATTACAATTACATGCCGGACAACAGCCAGATCCGACAACAAAATCCCGTGCTGTACCGATCTATCAAACGACATCGTTTAATTTTGATAATGCCGACCATGCCGCGAATCTTTTTGGTCTGCGGGAGTTCGGCAACATCTATACACGGATCATGAATCCAACCACTGCTGTGTTCGAAGAACGGATTGCAGCTCTTGAAGGAGGAACTGCGGCAGTTGCAACAGCTTCAGGACAAGCGGCGCAATTCCTTGCAATTACGACAATCGTTCAGGCGGGTGAAAATATCATTTCCACAAGCAATCTGTACGGCGGCACGTATAATCAATTTAAGGTTACTTTTCCGCGGCTGGGAATAGGTGTGAAATTCGTCAACGGTGATGGTCCCGATGATTTCAAAAAATTGATCGATGAAAAAACCAAGGCCATCTATATAGAAACGATCGGTAATCCTCGTTTGAATATTCCAGATTTTACTGCGATCGCAGCGGTTGCTCACGATAACGGTATTCCATTGATCGTGGATAATACATTCGGTGCTGGCGGTTATCTGGCCCGTCCGTTCGATTTCGGCGCAGATATTATCAGTCACTCGGCAACAAAGTGGATCGGTGGACACGGAACTTCGATCGGCGGCGTAGTTGTTGATTCGGGAAAATTCAATTGGGGTAACGGAAAATTTCCTATCTTTACAGAACCGAGTCCCGGATATCACGGAATGAAATTCTGGGATGTTTTCGGAACGCCCGGTCCGTTCGGCAACATTGCATTTGCCATCCGGGCAAGAGTTGAAGGTTTGCGTGATATCGGTGCGGCGATCAGTCCTTTCAATTCATTTTTACTGCTGCAGGGTCTTGAAACATTATCGTTACGTGTTGAGCGTCACGGCCAGAATGCAATGAAACTTGCCCAATGGCTGGAAAAACATCCGTTGGTCGAATGGGTTTCGTATCCCGGTCTTCCCGATCATCCGCATCATGCGAATGCAAAAAAATATTTGCGGAACGGATTGTTCGGTTCAATACTGGTGTTTGGAATCAAAGGGGGAGCGGAAGCGGGGAAGAAGTTCATCAATAGTGTGACCCTTTCAAGTTTACTTGCGAATGTTGGTGATGCAAAAACACTCGTGATCCATCCCGCATCAACAACGCACGAACAACTCAGCAAAGAAGAACAAATACTCTCCGGTGTTACGCCGGATCTGATCCGTGTATCGGTTGGAATCGAACACATTGAAGACATCATAGAGGATTTTGACGAAGCACTTCGGGCCGTAAAGAACGGTGAATCAGTTAGTATATAACAAATTGACAAATGACAGTTTCTCAAAGGATGGTCCTGCTCAACGAATGGATACTACAATAAAAAATATCAACAAAACAAAATTCGTTCAATTGTTTGACGAATCAAATCCATTGGCCATGGATTGCGGTGCCGAATTATCTCCGATCACCGTTGCTTATGAAACGTATGGAACATTAAACGAAGCATGTGATAACGCCGTTGTTGTCTGCCATGCGCTAACGGGAAGTGCCCACGCAGCCGGATTCTCATCGGATGATCCGAAATCGGTTGGTTGGTGGGACTCATTTATCGGTGAAGGGAAACCGCTCGATACAAAAAAATATTTCATCATTTGTTCAAATTTTCTCGGAGGATGCTATGGTACGACCGGTTCCAGCTCTGTTGATCCCGCAACCGGGAAACCATACGGATTATCGTTTCCGCAAATGACAGTTCGGGATATGGTTCGTGTGCAAAAAAAACTTGTGACATATCTCGGTGTAAAAAAAATAAAAACAGTAATCGGCGGTTCGTTGGGCGGTATGCAGGTGCTCGAGTGGGGAGTGTTATTTCCAGAATTTGTTCAATCGATCATTCCGATTGCAACTTCGGTGCAACATTCGCCATGGGCGATCGGGTTGAACAATCTCTCACGTCTTGCCATAATGAATGATCCTGAATGGAAAGACGGAAATTATTATGGTTTTCCACAGCCGGAGAAAGGATTTTCACTCGCCAGACAAATTGCGATGATCTCCTATCGAAGTGAAAAAGAATTTACTCAGCGTTTTTCCCGTGAACGGATAATGGGCGAAAATGATACGTTGCACCGTTTCGATGCGTCGAATCTTTTTCAGGTGGAACGGTATCTTCAATATCAGGGAACAAAACTTGTCAACCGCTTCGACGCCAACACGTATCTCTTTATTTCGAGGTGTATGGATATTCATGATCTCGCATACGGCAGGGGAACTGTGCACGATGTATTGGGTTCAATATCAATTCCCGCTCTCTGTGTCGGTATAGATACAGATATTCTTTATCCCGCAACAGAACAGCAACGGATGGCCGCATTATTGCCGAATTCGACTTACCGGGAGATTTCATCTCCTTTTGGGCACGATGCGTTTCTCATCGAATTTGAGCAAATGGAGGCACATGTAAGGAATTTTTTGTCAACGCTGTGAAAATTTTTCCTTCACACCGAATCCCGTCCGGATAAGATCAGGACGGGATTTTTTTTGTCCATTAAATTTCGTATTTTGTTACAAATAGAAAGAAAAAATGTCAAAACCTATCGTAGCAATTGTTGGCCGTCCCAACGTCGGAAAATCTACTTTATTCAACCGTCTTATTGGCATGCAAACGGCCATTGTCGATGATGCCCCCGGTATTACGCGCGACCGCCATTACGCCGAAGCGGAATGGACGGGTAAACCGTTCACCATCATCGATACAGGAGGATTTGTACCGGATTCTGATGAAATATTTGAAAAAGCGATCAGAGAACAGACTCAAATAGCCATCGAAGAATCCGACAGAATCATTTTTCTGGTTGACGGAAAAGAAGGACTGAATCACATCGACAAAGAACTGGCGAATATCCTTCGCCGGGAGAATAAAAAAGTCATTCTTGTTGTGAACAAGATAGATTCAGCAAGAGAGGAAGCTCATTCGGCGCAGTTCCATTCATTAGGCCTTGGTGATCTGTATACGATGAGCGCCCTCGGCGGAAGGAAAATCGGCGATTTTCTCGATGTTCTTACAGAGGAATTCGTCATCGATACCGACGACCTCAAGGAAGACTCTCAACTCCGTATTGCGATCATCGGGAAACCAAATGTCGGCAAATCGTCGATGGTGAATGCGTTCATCGGCAAGGAACGTTCGATCGTTACACCCATTGCCGGAACTACTCGAGATTCAATCGATTCAATCTACAAGTATAATGGCGAAGATATTTTGCTGGTCGATACCGCCGGTTTGATGCGGAAAAGTAAAATACGGCAGAATGTTGATTTTTATTCTACGCTGCGTACGCTGAAAGCCATCGATCGTTGTAACCTTGCGATCATTCTTTTTGATGCCAGCATCCCGTTGGAAAAACAAGATTTTCGCATCGTCCAAACGGCCGCGGAAAAGAACATCGGTGTTGTTTTAGGGATCAACAAATGGGATGCCGTGGAGGAAAAGGATACGAATTCCACCATCCGTTACGAGGAATCGCTTCGTGAAAAGCTCCGTCAGTACGATTATATTCCTGTGCTGTTTGTCTCGGCAAAAACAAAGCAGCGCCTGCCGAAATTGTTAGACCTTGCAAAGAAGGTTCACACGAACCGTGCAATGAGGATACCGACCAGTTCGTTGAACGATCAGCTTCTTGCCGATATTGCACGCTATCCTCCGTCAACAAAAACGGGGAAAGACGTGAAATTGAATTATGTCACTCAGGTAAAAACATCGCCGCCGGTCTTTGCATTTTTTGCCAATGAACCGGAGATGGTCTCCGAGTCGTATAAAGGATTTTTACGAAACCGGATTCGTCATCATTATGGATTTGAAGGGGTGCCGCTGACGCTGGTCTTTAAGAAAAAAAGGAAATAGTTCACACTTTGGAGTTTCTATGAGCACACTCACCGTCATCGACCATCCGCTCGTGCAACGCGATGTTTCCATTCTTCGGGACAAAGACACTCCGAACCATCAGTTCAGGACCGTTCTCAACCGGATAGCGGGGATGATGGCATTTGAAGTGACCCATGATTTTTCTCTGAAGGAATATTCTCTCGATACACCGCTCGAAAAAACGAACGGCGTGAAGCTCAAAGAGCATATTGTTATCGTTCCGATCCTGCGTGCTGGTCTCGGTATGGTGGAAGGTTTTATGAATGTGCTGCCGGAAGCAAAAGTTGGTCACGTGGGTCTGTATCGCGATGAAGAGACGTTGGAACCGGTGGACTACTATTCCAAATTTCCGAAAACACTTTCAAAAAGTTTGGTTCTCCTTATTGATCCCATGCTGGCAACCGGCGGAAGCGCAAAAGCGGCATTGACCTTTCTGAAAAATAAAGGGGCGAATAATATCCGTTTCGTGTGTCTGGTTGCTTCGCCTGCCGGAGTGAAGATCGTGCAGAAAAACCATCCCGATGTTGATATTTATTGCGCTGTTGTTGACAGAGGATTAAACAGCAACGGATATATCCTTCCCGGACTTGGCGATGCAGGTGACAGGGTCTTTGGAACGGAGTGATCGTGCGGAAAAATATTTTCACCTATTTGGCTCTGCTGGTAATTACTGCTTCACCATTTCTCCGTTCTCAGCTTCTTGAGGACAAACGGCAGCATACACTGCTTCTTCGCGGAATAGATCTGACCCTTCAACAGGAATATGATTCGGCAGAAACAGTCTTCAAAACAATCATAGCGGAATTTCCACAGCATCCCGCAGGATATCTTTACTTGGCCGGTATGCTGCAGACAAAAAACACCGACTACGGAGATCCATTCAACGGCAAACGATACGATTCATTGCTCGACGCAGTTGAAGAGTTGTCCAAAAAATTCATCAGCAATGCCAGGTACGTGGCGTTCGGTTATTATTATACCGGAAGTGCCGAGGCATTTCGTTCATATACGAAATCAGAAAACGGCAATTTGCCGTCCGGAATATTTTACGGCTTGTCCGCAGGTGCTTCGCTTGAGCGCTGTGTCGAGTTAGATTCGAATTTCACCGAAGCAAAGAATATTCTCGGATCATTCTATTTCTGGCGGAGCAAAATGGCATGGATTCCGTTCATACCCGACAGAACTGAAGAGGGAATTCGTCTTATCATTGAATCTTTTTCCCATCCCTATGAAAAACATCTTGCTTCGCATAATTTGATGGTTATCTTTATTGAACAGAAACGGTATGCCGATGCGGAAAAATACGGTAGGATCATGCTGAAGGAATATCCTGACAATCGTCTGTTTCTTTGGAATATGATGACGGTCTACGAGCAGTGGAATAAAAAGAAAGAGTTAAATATCATCGTCGCGCGTTTGCTCAAGAGCACCATAAATAGTTCTGTTATCAATCGCTATACCGAAGCGGTGTGCAGGTTGAAACTGGCTCAAAATGCAATAGTGGAGAATAACATAAAGAGTGCGCGCGAAGAACTAACGCAAGTAACGGGATTGCGGAAATACATCGGGACAACAAGAAGTGATCTAAAAAAGAAAATCAGTCAAGCAGAAAGTCTTCTGAAAAATATAGAACAACGATAATGCTGCAGGCCAAACACAAAAAAAAACTGGATGACCTTTTGGCTGTCTGCCACAAGAATCTGGCCAAAGTGAACGATGATCTCATCACTCGAGCATTCGAGATGAGCGTGGAAGCGCATAAACACGACCTGCGCAGTTCAGGCGAGCCGTATTTCGGGCATCCGTTTGAAGTTGCTATGGTTGTGGCCAAAGAAATTGCTCTTGATGATGTTTCTGTCGTTTCCGCGTTGCTGCATGATGTCGTGGAAGATACCGATATCGATATCGAGGTGATCCGGAAAGAATTCGGCGATGCGATCGCCGAGATCGTCGACGGCGCTACGAAGATCAGCAATATCTTCGACAGTCATGAGATCACGCAGGCGGAGAATTACCGCAAACTGCTTCTCTCCATGGTCAATGACATCCGTGTGATGATCATAAAATTTGCTGACCGCCTGCACAACATGCGCACGCTGGAATACCTTCCACCCGAAAAACAGCAGCGGATCGCCAAGGAGACCCTCGATATCTATGCGCCGTTTGCCCACCGCTTTGGTCTTGCGAAGATAAAATGGGAACTTGAAGATCTGGCGTTCAAACACCTTCACCGAAAAGAATATGAAGAGATCGCCCATGGCTTGAATTCCAAGAGACGTGAACGGGAACACTATATCCGTAAATTTATCGTTCCGGTCGAGACGCGCCTTCGTCAAAGCAATGTCAAGTTCGAAATTGAAGGACGGCCGAAGCATCTGTACAGCATCTATAATAAAATGCTGAAACGCTCCAAACCGCTTGAAGAGATCTACGATATGTTCGCCGTCCGCATCATTCTGCTCACGCCGGATAATAATGAGTGTTTTACCGTGTACGGTATCATTTCAGAAATCTATAAACCGATTCCGGAGCGGTTTAAAAATTACATCTCCATACCAAAAAAGAACGGTTATCAATCCCTGCACACCACCGTGGTCGGTCCGGAAGGGAAAATGGTGGAAGTGCAGATACGAACCCGTCAAATGCACGAGATAGCGGAGCGCGGGGTCGCTGCGCATTGGTATTACAAGGAGAATGGTTCACAGGCACCGCTGGACAAGGAATTGGAGAACTGGATCAATTGGGTCCGTGAAATGTTCGATCAGAAACATGCAGATGAAAATGTTTCGCCGAGGGAACTCATTGAAAGTTTTAAACTCAATCTTTACCAGGACGAAATCTATGTCTTCACACCCAAAGGCGATCTGAAGATCCTGCCGAAAGGTGCGACCGCGATAGATTTTGCGTTTGAGATCCATTCTGACGTAGGGTTCCACACGATCGGCGCAAAAGTGAACGGAAGGATTGTTCCGCTGAATACGATTCTTCGCAGCGGCGATCAGGTAGAAGTGATCACGTCGAAGAAACAAAAGCCGAACTTCGACTGGGAAAAATTTGCGATCACGCATAAGGCTAAATCCCATATCCGTCGCTACATTAAAGAAGAAGAGCGGATGCTGATTGAAGCGGGAAAAGAGATCTGGGAAAAAAAGACGAAAAAAGCAAAGCTGCACATTAACGATGATGATCTGACTAAATTTGTACATACAAAACGGTATGACAATCTCCAGTTATTCTATCTTGCAATAAAGAATGAAGAGATTGATGCCGATGTTGTTATCAACGAACTGACCGACACGAAGCAAAAAAGCGACGGTGATGTTAAACCGGAAGAAACAACTTCGATGTTCAACAAGTTCGTCGATACGGCCAGGAATCTCACTACAGGCATTTCGATCTTCGGCACGAAGGGTGACATGCTGTACACCTACGCAAAATGCTGCAATCCTATTCCCGGGGATGATATCGTTGGTTATGTGACAACGGGTGAAGGGATCAAGATCCACCGAAGGAACTGCAGGAATGTCCAATCGATGCTCAGTAATGCTGAACAACGGATCGTTCGTGTCTCCTGGCCGGAATCGGGCGCTGGTGATTTTATTGCCGGAATAAAGATCTCCGGGAACGACAGGAACGGATTGTTGAACGATGTTACCAATGCGATCTCCAATTTTAATAATACCAGTATCCGCGGCGTTACGATCAACACAAAAGATACATTTTTCGACGGTCAGTTTATTTTGTATGTGAAGGATATTGCCCATTTGAACGGCGTTATTGATAGATTGAAACGAATAAAGAATATCACGAAAGTTGAGCGTTTTGATGAATAACGAGTATTCTCGAATTCTTGGGATCGATTACGGCACTGTCCGGATCGGATTGTCCGTCAGCGATCCGCTGAAGATCATTGCGCAAGGCTTAAAGACCATCCGTAACGATGCCGATAGTCTTGGAGAAATTGTCTCGGTGATTGCCCAGCAGCAAATTGAAAAGATCATCGTCGGTTATCCCTTGAATTTAAAGGGAGAGGTCAGTACAAAAGCGGAAGAAGTGAACGAATTCGTTAAACGATTAAAAGAAAAAACTTCCGTGGAAGTGATGCTTCTTGATGAACGGTTTACATCCGTTATGGCTCAACGGTCAATCATCAGCATGGGAACAAAAAAAAAACAGAGAGAGAAGAACAAAGGTAAAGTGGATGAAGTAGCTGCAGCAATTCTGCTGCAGGGGTACCTGGACTCCCGGAAACGATAACGTGGAACTATCAGAACTTAAAAATCGGTTGCTGCGATCGAAAGATCGTGGTCTGCTATGGATCAGCAAGAACAGACTGATGTCGTTGCTTGGTTTTGTCTTTGGCATTCTTTTTCTGCAGTATCTCGCACTCCCCAATAATAGCCTGCAATCGTTACGAAAGAATAATCCCGGTAAAACGGCAATGATGTTGCAGCGCGAAGAGGAATCTTCATCTACGGGCAAAAAGTTTTCCATTCAGCAGAATTGGGTGCCGCTGACACGAATATCCCGCTCTCTTGTGAATGCGGTGATCGTTTCTGAAGACGGCATGTTCTTTGAACACGAAGGTGTCGATTGGTATGAGGTCGGTGAATCGATAGAGAAAAATTTTGAGAAAGGGAAAGCGGCAAGAGGAGGAAGTACGATATCTCAGCAGTTGTCAAAGAATTTGTATCTATCAACGTCGAAAGATCCTGTCCGCAAATTGAAAGAGCTGATCATTACGCTGCGGATGGAGCGGGTATTATCCAAACGGAGGATACTGGAGATTTATCTGAATGCAATTGAATGGGGCGACGGTGTCTTTGGTGCGGAAGCTGCGGCAAAACGGTATTTCGGAAAATCTGCCTCACAGTTATCGCGGGAAGAAGCGGCGCAAATGGCTGCGGTGATCCCAAGTCCTCGGAAACATCAGCCGAATGTCTTGTCAAAATATGTCGCACGCCGTTCGTCGATCATTCTCAGCCGGATGGCCGCCAGGGGCATGTGATGAACATCCATGACGTTAAGATGCTGATCGAAGAAGGCGAGGGGTTTGAACTGGAGTTCAAGCGGAAGGTCTCATCGCCGAAAAAGATCGCAAAGACGTTATCGTCGTTCGCCAATACCAAGGGGGGCATAATTCTTTTTGGCGTTGATGATGACGGATCGATCGTCGGAGTAGAAAGCGAGAAGACGGAACTTGGCCTGATCGAGGAGTCCGCCCAGATCTATTGTGATCCGCCGGTCGCTCTTTTCATCAAGATCGTACCGCACAATCGCCGCGATGTTATCGTAGCGACCGTTAACGAGAGTAAAACCAAACCTCACTACGTTGTCGATGAAGACGGTATGCGCAAAGTCTTCATCCGTGTGAACGATAACACGGTGATCGCAAGCAAAGAAGTTGTCAAAGTGTTACGCGACGAAAGACCGGAAAAACCGCCGTTGAAATTAACGATCGGCGAGAATGAAAAAAGGCTGTTCGAATATCTTGAAATTCACCCCCGCATCACTGTCTCGGAATATTCCGTTCTGATCAACGTCTCTATTCGCCGCGCATCGAGAATTCTTACAACCCTTGTCCGTGCAGGCGTGGTGCGGATTCACACACTGGAAAAGACAGATTACTTCACTCTTGCTTCCGATGATGAAGTAATCGCAGGCAGTCGTACAAAACAATCCCGTACGCAACCGCGACGTTGAGCGATTGTTTGTGACCATACATCGGTATCTCTATCCCCATATCTGCTTTTTCAATGATCTCTTTTGAGACGCCCGAAATTTCATTCCCAATAACCAGACATAGCGGAAAGTCTTCCTTTGTCAAATCGTAATACGGAACGCTTTTGTCCGTCAATTCCAGAACGCAGATTTTGACTTTTTGATCTTTCAGTTTTGCTACGGCATCCAGCGGATCCTTATGATATTCCCACGGAACGGTAAGTGTCGATCCAAGGGCGGTTTTATCAATCTCTTTCCGTGGTGGATGGGGAGTGTATCCTGTTAGGAATAATGTATTCAACAACGCGCCATCGGAACTTCGAAAAATGGAACCGACGTTGTACAGGCTGCGAATATTGTCGGCCATCGCGTAAATTGGATTTCGCTGGACTGATTCAAATTCATCGAGTTTCCTGCGGTTTTTTGATATTTCGTCGTGTGTCAGTTTATGCATCAGCGGTAAAATTTTTTTGGATGAGAATTCAAAAATGAGTATATTCTTATTCAATTTAAGCCAAAAAAAGTGAGATTTGAAGAAAATAATTATTGCCATTGACGGTCCGGCCGCATCGGGGAAAAGCACTACTGCAAAGCTTGTCGCTGCTCAACTCGGTTATTTACATATCGATACGGGCGCGATGTACAGGGCAATGGCATTAAAAGTCCTTCGCAATAATATCTCTTCCAATGATGTCCAAAAAATCGCAGAACTTGCAGGAAAAACCTCGGTCCGTTTGGTCTCGAATGGCGGATATGTTAAGGTAGTCTTGGACGGAGAAGAGGTCAGCGAAGAGATTCGTATGCCGGAAGTGACCAATAGTGTTAGTCCGGTCAGCACTGTATCCGAGGTGCGCAGATTGATGGTGATAGAACAGCAGACGATGGGTAAAGAGGGAGGAATCGTGCTGGAAGGGAGAGATATCGGTACGGTGGTGTTTCCGAATGCGGAGTTGAAGATTTTTATGGTCGCCGATGAACATGAACGTGCTGTGCGGAGAATGAAAGAATTAGAGTTAAAGGGTGTAACGATTCCTGTTAAAGAATTGGAAAAAGAAATTTTAGAACGCGATAAGATCGATTCCGAACGTGCGGTGAGTCCGCTTCGGAAAGCGCACGATGCGATAGAACTTGATACGACGAATCTGTCTATTGAACAGCAGGTTGAATTTATTGTTGCGAAAGCAAAGAAGATCATAGCGAAAAGTTGATGAAGGTTTCTGTCGATAATAATTCCGGATTTTGCTGGGGCGTTGTTCGCACGGTGGATATTGCTGAGCAGGAACTTGCCGAAACGGGGAAACTTTATTCGCTTGGCGAGATCATTCATAATCCGGTGGAGATCGCCCGGCTGGAAGAAAAAGGATTGAGGACAGTCCGCCATGAGGATCTGCGGAATCTGAAAGATGCCAAAGTGTTGATCCGGGCGCACGGCGAGCCTCCTGAAACATTCCGTAAGATGAAGGAATGGGGAATTGATGTCATCGACGCAACATGTCCGGTCGTGACGAAAGTGCAGGAACGGATCAGAAAATTTTATGATAAGCAATATCAGATCGTCATCTTCGGAAAAAAGGACCATGCGGAAGTAATCGGACTGGTCGGACATACGAATGGAACGGCGGTCGTTATTAAATCGGTAGCCGAACTGGACAAACTCGACTTTACAAAGAAGACCGTTCTCTTTTCCCAAACGACGATGGATAAAGAGACTTTTTATGAGATTCGTGACGCGATAAAAGGGAGAATCAAAGCGGAATTTGAGGTCGGTACATTTGAAGAGATGGCAATAGATTTTCATGCGAAAGATACGATCTGCGGTCAAGTATCCGGGCGCGACAAGAAATTACGGGAATTCTCTCAACTCAACGATGTGATGATCTTCGTTGCCGGCAAGATGAGTTCTAATGGGAAAGTGCTCTATGAAATTGCGAAGTCTGAAAATCCAAGAACGTATTTCATCGAGAATGAATCCGAATTGCAGAAGGAATGGTTCATCGGTGTAAGAACGGTCGGCATCAGCGGCGCAACATCGACGCCGCAATGGTTGATGGAGCGGATAAAAACGAAAATTGAAACAACGTACCAGGAATAGAGTCAGGTCATCCAAAACAAACTAAATCATACACTAATCAGTAATCGATCGTTGTTGTTGTGCAGAGTTAAATTCTGATGACCGTTTAACAAAACACGAAAACAATGGTCTGGTCCTCGTTCCAAAGTTCGTTTTGGAGCAGAGAACATGGAGACAAGCAATGTCACAAAAAGAAGAAATAGATGTACTCATCGACGAGAAGCCATATTCCGACGAGGAAATGAAGCAGTTGATGGAAATGTACGAAGGAACGCTGGGGAAAATCACTCAGGGTGAGATCGTCAAAGGAAAGATCGTATTCATCGGACACAATGATGTCGTTCTGGACATCGGTTTTAAATCCGAAGGCACTGTGCCGATCGGCGAATTCCCGAACATCAAAGATCTGAAGATCGGCGATGAAGTAGAAGTATTTCTCGAAAGCATCGAGGATAAAGACGGTCAAATGGTTCTTTCTCGCAAACGCGCAGACTTCATGCGTGTATGGGAAAAAGTGACCAGATCATACACCAGCGGCGAAGTTGTGCAAGGGAAGATCATCCGCCGTATCAAAGGCGGTCTCGTTGTGGACGTGATGGGCATCGATGCGTTCCTGCCCGGATCGCAGATCGACGTTCGTCCGGTTCGTGATTTCGATGCATTGCTTGGAAAAGAAATGGACTTCCGTGTGGTGAAAGTAAATCATCCGTCGGAAAATATTGTTGTTAGTCATAAGATCCTGGTTGAGGAAGAACTTTCCGGTCAACGGAAGACGATCCTGTCCGGACTTGAAAAAGGTCAGATTCTTGAAGGTATCGTTAAAGCTATCGCTGACTTCGGCGTGTTCATCGATCTCGGCGGTGTTGACGGTCTTGTTCATATCACAGATCTTTCGTGGGGACGTATCAACCATCCTTCCGAAGTTGTCAAACTTGATCAGACGTTGAATGTTGTAGTTCTTGATTTCGATCAGGAAAAGAAACGTATCTCGCTTGGCATGAAACAGTTACAGGCGCATCCGTGGGAAAAGATCGACGAACGTTATCCGATCGGCCAGAAGGTCAGCGGAAAAGTCGTATCACTGACGGATTACGGCGCATTTATTGAAATTGAAAAAGGTATCGAAGGTCTTATCCATATTTCCGAAATGAGCTGGACACAGCATGTGAAGCATCCTTCACAGATGGTTTCCATGGGTCAGGTGATCGAAGCGGTCATTCTGTCGCTCGATGCAGCCGGAAAGAAAATCTCGCTCGGAATGAAACAGCTCGAACCCGATCCCTGGAGTTCGCTGATGGTGAAATATCCGATCGGATCCAAACACACGGGAACGGTCCGCAACCTGACGAACTTCGGCGTCTTCGTCGAGCTCGAACAGGGAATTGACGGTCTCATTCACATCTCCGATCTGTCGTGGACGAAGAAAATCCGCCACCCAGGCGAAATTGTGAAAAAAGGGGACAGCATCGAAGTGATCATCCTTGGTGTGGATGTTGATCAACGCCGTATATCGCTCGGACATAAACAGATGAACGACAATCCGTGGGATACGTTCGGCAGTCAGTACAAAGTCAATACCGAAGTTGAAGGAAAAGTTGTTCGCATCATTGAAAAAGGTGTGATCGTTGAACTTCCGCTTGGTGTAGACGGTTTTGTTCCGCTGTCTCAATTGTCACAGACACCGATCAAGAATCTTGCCGAAGCATTCCAGGTCGGCGACAAACTTCCGATGTCGGTCATTGAATTTGACGGCGAAAGCAAGAAGATCGTTCTTTCCGTTGTGGAGTATCTGCGCGGCAAAGAACAGAAGATCATTGATGACTATGTTGCAAAGCATAAGCTTCCTCCGATCACTCTGAAAGATGCTCTCCCAGTGGAGATGACAGCTGAAGAGAAAAGAGCGGCTGATGAAGAAGCATCATTGAAATAATCACGTTCTCAACGGTGCCGCTCGCTTTGATGTGAGCGGCACTTCTATTTTTGAAAAATGAAAGCATCGTTCTACACATTGGGCTGCAAATTGAACTACGCGGAGACTGCGTCGCTGGAGCGTCAGTTTACAGACCGCGGATTCGATATTGTGCCGTTTGCTGAACCTGCTGATGTCTGTATCGTCAACACCTGTTCCGTAACGGAGCGTGCGGACCGGGAAGCACGTCAGATCGTTCGCCGGGCATTGCGCAGATCGCCGAATGCGTTCGTTGCCGTTGTCGGTTGCTATGCTCAGCTCGATCCGGAAGCGATCGCCTCCATCGACGGTGTAGATGTGGTGCTTGGAGCAAGCGAAAAATTCCGCATGTTCGATTACGCAGGATCTTTCCAAAAATTTTCTTCCCCAAAAGTGTTCGTTTCCCCGATCGGTACCGTGAATGATTTTGGTCCGGCATTTTCCGGCGGAGTAGATGACCGCACCCGGGCGTTTCTGAAAGTGCAGGACGGCTGTGATTACAATTGCGCATTTTGTACCATTCCATTGGCGCGGGGCGAAAGCAGAAGCCAATCCATTGATGCGTGCGTCTCACAAGCACGCCAGTTGGTCGGGATGGGATACAAAGAGATCATTCTCACCGGGGTGAATGTCGGCGATTTCGGTAAAAAGGACGGTCGATCGTTCATACAGTTACTGAAACAATTGGAGTCTGTGGACGGCATCGAGCGCATCAGGATTAGTTCGATCGAACCGAATTTGCTGGATGAAGCATTGGTCGATTTCTGGCTTGGATCGGAAAAGATCTGCGACCATTTCCACATTCCATTGCAGCACGGTGCGGATGAGATTCTTCGCACGATGCGCCGCCGGTATACGTCGGATAATTATGTGAAACTGATCAACAGCATTCGTGAAAAATCTCCCGATGCCGGGATCGGTGTTGATGTTATCGTGGGATTTCCCGGAGAAACGGAACAAATGTTCGAACGGAGTTTCAACTATATCCATGAGATTCCCATAAGCTATCTACATGTGTTCACCTATTCTGAACGGCCGAATACGCCGTCAATAAATTTCCCGGGAAGGATAGACCCGCGTATCCGTTATTCACATAGCGATAAACTAAGGATACTCGGACAGATGAAACGTTCTGCATTCTTTCATTCCCAGAAAGGCCGGATTCGTCCGGTACTGATCGAAGGAACAATCGAAGAGAACATGCTGTCCGGATACACGGATAATTATGTTCGCGTTCGGGTGCCGTATCACCCGTTGTTGGAAAATTCTGTCGTAATGGTTCGAATCGGCGAACATTCCGGTGAAGTGTGTGAGGGAGAGATCGTCAGTGTAAAATCGAAACAATCGGACATTAATCCAATGCTCCCCATCCTTAATTCTGTTGTTCGTTAAAGGGATACAAAAAGGAACTTGATACTACTTCAATCAACCGATATCTTAACAGCAGGACGGACAATTGGAATGCATCCGTCCTCAAAAATGTCAGAAAAATTATGTCTGACGAACCATTGAGGAGTAGTATGAAAATAATACGTTTGCTCACGATACTTCTTCTGAGCAGTATTCCGCTGAGTGCTCAGGAGAATCTTTATCACTTCCGTTCAGAACTTACTGCGGCTGTCAGTCCGTCTCTTCCGTTGCAGGAACTTGCCCCAGTGCAAAAAAAATCTCCCGTGACCGCAGTATTGTATTCATTGCTGCTTCCCGGTATGGGTGAATTGTATGCCGATGGATTTGATGAAGGACGGTATTCCCTTATTGCTGAAGGAGGATTGTGGCTCACCTATTTTTCTTTCCTGCAGTATGGCTCTTGGATCCGTGACGATGCCCGTAGTTTTGCCATGTCTCACGCCGGTGCACAGATCAACGGAAAAGATGACCAATATTTCGTTAATGTCGGAAATTTTGGTGACACGTATGAATACAATGAAAAGAAATTACGGGACAGAGAACTGGCAAAGGTCTACGCCGTGGATGCGGGATATTATTGGAAGTGGGATTCGGAAGAGAACCGGAAGGAATTCAGAACAATGCGCGTCTCCAGCGAACGTGTGCTGAATAATTCACGTTTTGTCATCGCAACCATTGTTGTCAACAGAATCGTCAGTGCGATCAATGCCGCGCGGCTCACACGGGTCTATAATCATCGTGTGAACGATGAACTGGGTTCTTGGTGGCTTGAGTCATCGTTGATCAATGACGGGAGTAAACCTGACGGAATGAAACTGAGTATCATCCACAGATTTTAATTTAAGCCCCGCGAGCGGGGCTTTTTCATATGAAACGGAATATCAAACTAACAATTGAATACGACGGAACGGATTTTGTCGGATGGCAGCGGCAACCGAACGGCAGGACCGTGCAGGAAGAGATCGAAAAAGCTCTGAAAACGATCACGCAGGAGGAGATAGGTATTGTCGGCGCCGGAAGAACGGACAGCGGCGTTCATGCACGCGGACAGGCAGCAAATTTTTTTACTTCAAGCATTATCTCTTCGAATGATCTCTGTCGCGCATTGAACGGGAATATTCCTGACGATATCGTGATACATTCAGTAGAAGAAGCGGATGAACAATTTTCTGCCCGGTACAGCGCCAAGGCGCGGGAATACCGGTACTTCATTTCCCAAAATCCTACAGCGGTTGGAAGGAAATACTGCTGGCATATTGGTTACCGGTTTGATATTGAAAAAATGAACCGTGCGGCTTCATTCATTCTTGATGTGCACGATTTTCAATCGTTCTGTAAATCAGATTCCGGCGTGGAGCACTACCGCTGTCAGATATTTGAATCACGCTGGTATGAAGAGAGCTCAAAATTGATCTACGTTGTTCGGGCTAATCGATTTCTTCAAGGGATGGTCAGGGCTTTGGTAGGAACAATGGTAAATGTAGGCCGCGGCTATACTCCTGAAGAGGATTTCCAGCTAATTCTTGAGTCG
Source organism: uncultured Ignavibacteriota bacterium (assembly GCA_903958625.1). Lineage (GTDB taxonomy): Bacteria > Bacteroidota > Ignavibacteria > UBA10030 > UBA8401 > UBA8401. The sequence goes on from CAJBTU010000015.1 coordinate 16,880, forward strand.
AAAAATCGTTCAAAAGCCGGTCAGGCAGCACCGGCCCGCGGATTGTTCCTGGAGCGTGTAACTTATTGAATATCAACGAGTTTTAGAGTAAATTCATTATATGATACAGGATGCATTACATAAACTGATCGAAAAATCAGACCTGACAAAGCAGGAAGCGTACGAAAGCGTCAAAGAGATTATGACCGGAAAGGCCAGCGATGCGTCGATTGCAGCCTTTTTGACCGCTCTGAGAATGAAAGGCGAGACCTCGTCGGAAATTGCAGGATGCGCCCTTGCCATGCGGGAGATGTCAACAAAGATCACAACAAAACACCATAAGGTGATCGATACGTGCGGCACGGGGGGTGACGGGCTGGGAACATTCAATATCTCAACCGCATCAGCAATTGTTGCTTCGGCGGCCGGTGCCATAGTTGCGAAACATGGCAATCGAGCCATTTCCAGCAAATGCGGCAGCGCAGATGTGTTGAAATCGCTCGGCGTAAAGATCGAGATCGAAAAAGAAAAGGTAGAACGTTGTCTGGATGAGATAGGGATTGCTTTCCTGTTTGCCCCGCTTCTTCATGGTGCGATGAAATACGCAATGCCTATTCGCCGTGAATTGGGGATTAGAACGGTATTCAATGTTCTTGGTCCGCTGACAAATCCGGCTGGCGCAAAACGGCAAGTGTTGGGAGTGTTTCGCAGAGGCTTAACGGAGACGCTGGCAAATGTTTTACTTGATCTTGGTACCGAACGGGCGTTGGTTGTTCATGGCAACGGCGGGATGGATGAATTGTCCACTATAGGAGAGACAAAGATCAGTGAAGTAAAGGATAGGGAAATTACAACCTATACATATTCTCATGAAACTGCCGGAATCAAATCGTCGGAATTGTCGGCGCTCGCCGGGGGTGACGCCGAAGAAAATGCGCGGATTCTTACCGCGATTTTTGATGGAGTAAAAGGGGCTCAGCGCGATATCGTTGTATTGAATGCGGGTGCGGCGATCTTTGTTTCAGGGATCACCAGTTCCATAAAAGATGGTGTTCACGTCGCTCAGGATTCGATCGATAATGGTAATGCCGGAAAAAAAATGAAAGAGTTAGTGGAGTTTACGAACTCATAATCTCATGTCGAAACCACAGAAATACATACCGTTCTACCATTCGCTATCACAGAAATTCTCTTTCTTCCGCAAGAAAGAGGTTTCGGAAGAGCAGGTGATACAACTTCTTGAGGAAGGGGAACGGAGCGGAGCGATCGACAAAACAGAGCATGACCTAATTAAAAGTATTCTTGAATTTACTGATACTACGGTGAAGGAAGTGATGGTGCCCCGGACCGATGTGTTTGCCGTTGACATCGGCATGCAGCGCGACAGACTGCTGCAATCACTAATCGATCAGGGCTATACGAGAGTTCCGGTGTTCCGGGAATCGATCGATAATATCGTCGGCATCATCTACACAAAGGATCTGATCGGCATGCTGGAACACCGCGATCTGATCATCCTTCAGGATATCATCCGCCCTGCGTATATGGTTCCCGAATCGAAGAAGATCAGTCTTCTGCTGAAGGAACTCCAGAAAAATCGTCAGCATATGGCGATCGTCATCGACGAATTCGGCGGGACGGAAGGGATCATTACCATCGAAGATATCATTGAAGAGATCGTCGGTGAGATTAGAGATGAATATGATGATGAACAGAGCGATGTTGAGACAAATATCGATGGCTCCACCATTGTCAGCGGTGGCATGAGCATCCATGATTTCAACGAACGGTTTTTAACCAATATTCCCGAAGATTCACAATATGATACGATCAGCGGTTTCCTGCATCAGCAGACGGAACGGATCCCTGAACTACATGAAGAGATCACGTATGAGAATGTATCGTTCACTGTCGTAAAGAAGAATGAACGGCGCATTCGTCAGGTGAAGATCAAACTATTGCCGAAAGAAATCACGCAAATCAATGAATAATAAGTTATCGGAAATACTGGCTCATAAGAAGATCGAAGTCGAACTGCGAAAACAGGAGTTTCCGTTTGATGAACTAATTGAGAAGGCATGGCAGACCACCGCCACAGTCGATTTTGAGGATGCGCTGAAAAATGACGAAGGCATCACTTGCATTGCCGAGATCAAGAAAGCATCGCCTTCCAAAGGGATCATCACAAGGGACTTTGTGCCCACAAAGATCGCACGGGAATACAAAGAGGGCGGGGCAGCAGCGATCTCCGTATTGACGGATGAAAAATACTTCCACGGGAAATCAGATTATATCAATGCTGCAAAGAGTGCTTCTTTTCTTCCTATTCTCCGCAAGGATTTCATTATCGACGAATATCAGATCTATGAATCACGTTCCATCGGTGCGGATGCCATTTTGCTTATCGTCACAGCATTGGATGATGTAAGCCTCCGTTCATACATTGCAACCGCCGATGATCTTTCACTTTCCGCTCTTGTGGAGTGTCATACCAAAGAAGAGATCGAGAGAGCTTTGGATGCCGGTGCAAGGATCATAGGAATCAATAACCGTGACCTGCAGTCGTTCAGTGTCAACGTCGATCTTTCTCTGATGCTCAAGAATTTTATTCCGAATTCATGCATCACGGTAAGCGAGAGCGGCATTAAAAATTTCAATACGGTGCAGCGTCTCTCACAGGCGGGATTTGATGCTGTTTTAGTCGGCGAACAATTGATGGCTCAGTCGGATCGGCGGAAAGCCCTTGAAGAACTGCTCGGACCGCGAGAGCGTGACCAATGAGCCCATACTTCATCAAAATTTGCGGTATAACAAATTATGAAGATGCCGTGACGGCGATAGAAGCCGGGGCAACGGCAATCGGATTCAATTTTTCTTCAACGAGCAAACGCTATATTCAACCCGAACAGGCAAAAGAGATAGCGGACAGGATCAGAGGGAAAATATCGACCGTTGGGATATTTGTGAACGAAGATATCTCAAGCGTACGGTCGGTCGGCGCAGCAATGAAACTCACCTATTGTCAATTCCATGGCGATGAAGAACCCGAGTATGTGAATAAATTCTCTAATGCGATTAAATCCTTCCGCGTGAACGATTCGCTGAAGAATGTTTATTTTGACGATTATAAAACTGCCGCTTTTTTACTCGATGCGTATGATGAAAAAGAATTCGGCGGTACGGGGAAATCATTCAATTGGCTTCTTGCACGGGAAGCAAACGAATTCGGGAAGATCATTCTGGCCGGTGGTTTGAATGACGAGAATGTTATTGATGCGATCGAGACCGTTGAACCGTGGGGCGTAGATGTGAGCAGCGGAGTAGAGATCGAACCCGGAAAGAAAGATGCGGAAAAAGTAAGGAAGTTCGTCGCGAACGCACGAAAAGCATTTGAACGGTCATTGGAAGCATAAGGATGAACTCAGAAATTCGTACATATCCCGATGTTCCAGATGCACAGGGGCATTTCGGTGTTTTTGGCGGACGGTATATTCCCGAAACACTCCTTCCGGCATCGGAGGAACTGTCGGTGTGGTATGACAAGGTGAAGAATGACGA
>CAJBTU010000016.1 GCA_903958625.1 uncultured Ignavibacteriota bacterium
CCTGCGGCAGGCAGGTGTGAACTCCGTGGTGATTGCTTTTCCTGTCATTCTTTTAAAAAATTGGGACGGACTGCCGTCCGTCCCTACATATACTCTCTGCGAACTCTGCGGTGAATGTTTTTATTTCAACAAAATCATCTTCTTCGTTTCCGCTTTCACGCCGGCGAGAAGCGTATAATAATAGACTCCGCTCGTGAACGCCGTGCCGTCGAATTCAACCGTATATGTTCCGGATTGAAGCTGTTCATTCACAAGCGTTTGAATTTCCTGCCCCAGAATATCAAAGACGATAAGTTTTACGGCGTTCGCCGCGGAAAGATGAAATGTGATGGTTGAATGCGGGTTGAACGGATTGGGATAATTCTGCTGCAGCACGATTCCGGCGGGAACCTGGTCCGGATTCCGGCAGATGCTCAGCGGAGTGTTTCCGCCCCATTTTGAAAATCGGACCGCATCGGCAATAACATACGCAGTGGTATTTCTGTTTTCAATCAGTACGCTTCCCGAAGTACCGGCCGCAAAATTGTACCGTCCGAGTAATATCCATTCTGAACCGCTGACCTGCTGATTCACAACGGTGTCTTTCACCCCTCCGTTGAACGTGATCCGCACCGGAACATTGCCGGCCCTGTTTGCATCGGAGATCCAACGGATAAATATTTCATAATTATCCGGCGCGGGAATGGCCGGTGAATAGCGCACCGACTTCGACCCTTTTCCCAAATTATTATCATGGAGATAATTCGTTCCCCAGTGTTCCGAAGCATTCTCACTCGAAATCCATTCTCCGGAAATGACGACACCTTTTAATGTGTCGGTGTTATCAAGTATGATATCATCGGAACGCACGATGTTTGAAACATAATCGGACATCGCTTTGCCGAGATTTTCACCGTGAGTTTTGTAGAGTGGTATGGTCCATTCTCTTTTATCGGTCCGATTGACCCAGCCGGTTTCAAGCGAAACGGAAAAATCTATTTGGCTGAAGAGTGAATCCACCCAAAATGCTGCCGTCTGTCCTGCCGTTGCATACATCGGTTGCCTGTTGATGACATATCCGCTGTTTTTCTGGAAAAATTTCCGGTAAAGATCCAGGTTGACAGAGTGCTGCCCCGAAGCATAGCTGTCGTAAAACCACGTATTATTATCGTTTTGTCCGGGAAACGGATCATGACTGTCGATAAATATCTTCAGTTGGTTCGTTGAAGCCGTCTGAAGGATTTTCTGTTTTACTCCGTTGACGGCATTCCAGTACGAAGGAGCGTCCCAGTCCCGGTTGAAATCGACCGGCCACTGATCTTTCCCCGTACCTCCGGCGCTTACCTGGTCAACATCCATCATCGGAACGATATAGACAATGGCCCGTCTCCTCAGTCTCTCGGCTTGTACGGCTGATGATGAAAGAAATTGGATCATCCCTTCCACCGCAAAATCCGAATGCGATTCCATTGCATGGCTTCTTGCGATCACCCAAATAAGAACCTTACCGCTGTCCGGCACGGCCGGTTCGGTAATGCGGAACAGCTTCACTCCCCTGCCGTGTTCACTGAGCGTTAGATCGGTTACCGACACACAGGGATTTCCGTTGAGAGAATTGCCAAGCGCGGTGAGATTACTATAGAGATACGGATACCCGGTCGCAAAGTACACGGGGCTTTGAGTAAACAGTTTTGAATATTCCTTGTAGCCGCCGACATATGTACCGCTGATCCTTGACCAGTTTACTCTGTCATAGCTGTAAGCGGCAAGTACCGGAAGGAGTCCATCGTTCGAGTTCTGCACACGGATATTCAACGGCTGGAGAAGATTGAATTTTAAAATACCCAGACAAAACGTTACCTGATGAACATCCTTGTATCGTTTGTTGGATTCTATCGTGATAGTATTGGTCGAATTATTGATCAGAAGGACTTTTGCATTTGCTCCTTCAAATGACGTATCGACATACATTTGGGCAAAGACCATACTTTGAACAACAATACATGCCGTCAGAACATATCTTATCATATTCTTCAATACAGGTTAAATTGCGGCAGACGGTTTTTGTCCGCCGAATGCCGTCAGCGCGTGTAGACGGCCGTTGCATTCATAGTTCTTCCGAAAAAGTTACAAAAATTAATCGATTAATATGGACGAAACGATGATCATTCTTCCGCAAGAATTGCATTGAACGGTTCCGATCCCCTCGTACAACAGCAAAGCCGCTCTGTAAGCGGCTTCAGCCAATGAAACATCTCCGAGATTTTTTCATGCTAAGAGACCGTCGCCTTGAAGGTGACGGTCTCTTATGCTGTGTCATTCTTCGTGAACTCGTGGTGAAAATTATGTAGGGACGGACTTCCGTCCGTCCCTACATATATTCTCCGCGTACTCTGCGTCCTCTGCGGTAACCCTTCGGCGCTGGCGTTAAAGCGCCATTGCTCAGGGTGAACATATTATTAAATTCTCTTGCAGATCTTGCAAAGTTTTTCGTGATAAGGCAAACCTTGACATGGTTTTATAATTTCTTCTCCGTGCCCTCCCTGCCTGCGGCAGGCAGGTGTGAACTCCG
>CAJBTU010000017.1 GCA_903958625.1 uncultured Ignavibacteriota bacterium
AACATCCCTCCGCCGATCAAATCCGGCATCGATTCGAATCCGCTCGCAGTAAATAATCCTAATTCAAACAGGCCGAAAACGATAAATAAAATTCGAGCAGTCTTTCGTATTGTCATGTTTTCCTTTTTGGTGTGTTTCGTAAAACTATTTTACACCTTTTTCAATAAGATAATCTTCGAACTTTTTCTTGCCGATTTGATTTTCTGCAATATAGCAGATGACATGAATGAACGTCTTTGGTTCGGAATACCCCGGTAATATGGTGATTGGCTCTCCATTGCCCTTCATAAAAAGTGTAGCAGGATATCCGTCGACACCCATCTGCTGCGCAAACACGGCCGGACTGATCTTTTGCCCTGCATAGGTAATAACTCCTGCCCCCTCGGCATTTAGTTTGATGAGGACAAAATTCTTCTCAAGATATGCCTTCACATTTTTATCGGCATATGTTACGGCATCCATTTTCTTGCACCATGTACACCAATCGGTATATACGTCGATGAGCACTTTTTTATTTAATTTTTTAGCCTCAGCAATGCCGTCGTTGAAATTCTTCCATTGAAGATCCTTTGCAAAAGAGATCGATGCATACGTGAGCAGCAAAAACATAATGAACAGTTTTTTCATAAATATCCTTAATTCCTTGAATGAATAATGAATTACTATTTACATCCCGGGCATATCGAAGAGTCCGCCGGCATTGACAACATCGGTATAGCCTGCATTTTTCAGGATACGCGCCGCGTAGGCACTTCGTGCTCCCGATGCACAATACACGATGATCGGTTTGGTTTTTTCACCGAATTCGCTTATTCGTGACTGTATTTGATCCACGGGAATGTTGACAGCATTGGGGTATGCTTCTTCGTTGAATTCTTCCGGACTTCTTACATCAATAATTGCGGCACCCGATTGTATTTTGTTCATGAGATCTGACATTGTTTTCTCCTAAGTTATTTATTTGTTTATGCGTTAAAATTCCAACCGGCGAACCATTTAGCGGCAGCATAGCCTCCGGCAATGTTAAAGATGTTTTTCCAACCCTCTGATACTAATATTTGCAGACTTGTATGACCTAAAAACCCGTCTTTACTTAAAAGATAAATCATTTTGTCTTTCGGTATTTCGTCGAGCCGGTCGCGTATCTCATCAGCCGGAATATGTAGAACACCGGCAAGTGGTGCTTTGGATTGTTCACCCACTGTCCGCACATCCAGAATAACGCCGTTGCCGGTTTTTAACTCTTTCAATGCTTCCTCCGGCGTTCTTAACGGGCTGTAACCGCTGATATGATTGAGACCGATGAACGACGCCATATTCACAGGATCGTTGGCACTGTTGTATGGCGGCGCATACGCCAGATCCAGTTCCGACAGATCTTCTAAAGTCATTTTTCCATGAAGCGCTGTTGCCAGAACATCGATCCTTTTTTCTACACCTGCTTCGCCGTACGCTTGGCCTCCAAGAAGCCTGCCTGATTTTTTATCGTAAACAATCTTGAGTGCGAGCGGTTTCCCTCCGGGGAAATACGTAACGTGATTATCTTTGAATACATACGATATTCCTGTGTCGAATCCTGCTTCCCGTGCTGCTTTTTCAGATAATCCGGTTGATGCTGCTGTTCGATCGAAGAGTTTCACAACGGAAGTGCCGAGCGCCCCGCGATAGACCATTTTGCCCCCCAACGCATTCGTACCGGCGATTCTTCCCTGCCTGTTAGCGGGACCGGCAAGCGGTATGCGTACTTTTTTGCCATGAACTTTATTTATGATTTCAACCATATCACCGGCTCCATAAATATCCGGATCGCTTGTCCTCATCATTTCATCAACAACAAGCCCACCGCTTGCTCCTATCTCCAATCCTGCCGATTTTGCCAGGGTCAATTCCGGACGCACTCCGATCGAAAGAAGGACCATATCCGTTTCAATCTTGGCACCGTCACTTAAAGCGATGCTCTTTTCACCGATCGCCGAAAGACCGACATTGGTCTTAACGATGATTCCTTTTTCTTCCATACCGTTTTTGATCATCGCAC
>CAJBTU010000018.1 GCA_903958625.1 uncultured Ignavibacteriota bacterium
CATCGTCGTGTTACATAATAACAATCAGCGGTTGCGGCCGGTCATATTCCATGAAGTCAATGCATATTAAATGAAGGCATCGGAACGTATGTTTCAAAAATTGTACACCTTCGTTATAACAGTTATTTTCACCGGAACAATTTTGTTGGCGCAGGCGACACATTTTAAGCCGGTGGTATCGACAGGATTACCGTATCAGGTAATCATATCACAATCGACGGTAGACGGAACCGGTCTGAAGATTGGTACGGAGATAGCGCTTTACGCCGATACGCTATGCGTGGGTCAGGCGACAGTGCAAACGGCCTCGCCGCAGACAGTCAGTATCACGGCGTGGAAAGGAGATCCGTCGCTATTCCTAGCTGGGTTTAAGGATGGGGATTCGATAAGAATAAAGATCTGGACTTACAGCTATGGGAACTGGGTAGAGAAAGTAATAACACCGGTATTTCTTACCGGGAATGGGATATACGGATTTGGGGCATATTCAGTAGCGCAATTTTCGGTGAATAGCGGATTTGCGCCGAAGATCGCCGTTTCTTCTGCGGCAATATCGATGGGCAATGCGTACACCAATACGACAGCGACCAGTTCGTTTGTGGTTAAAAATTCGGGGAATGCGCAGTTGACCATTCAGTCAGCGTCGATTTCAAATCCGGTGTTCGGTCTTTCACTGATCACGCCAAAACTTATTCAAGCAGGCGATTCGCTTACCGTTCCTCTTACCTTCACACCAACATCGGCGACACTGTATAACGGGACTATTACTCTCACATCGGATGACCCGGTTACATCAACGGTTCAGTTTCAGATATCAGGACAGGGATTGCCAAGGAGTACCGCGCAGATCGGTGTGTCGCGTTCCACGGTTGCATTTCGGTCTGTACGAATAGGGGAATCGCGGACAGAAGTCATTTCCGTTTCAAACAACGGTTCGGGCATTTTACATGTCTATAACATTCTCATGAATGGTGCCGGATTCAAGGTGCAGCCGACAGTGTTCAATCTTGATCCTGGTGCATCAAAAAATCTTGAGATACTTTTTACCCCTGTTTCATCGGCATCCTACAACGGTACGGTCACAATCATGAGTGATGCGGAAAATGCTTCATCCTCCACCGTGACAACCTCGGGAACCGGATACAACAGTTATTTTCCGGTTGTTCAGCAAACGGGACTTCCGTATTCGGTTGTTGTGGAAAGTGCTTTCCTGGACGGCCGGTCACTGGTTGCGGGGGATGAGATAGGAGTTTTTGACGGGTTACTGTGTGTGGGAAGTACGAGAGTGGACGGCAGCTTTCCGATGACAGTAACAACATGGAAGAAAGATCAGGCAAATGCTTTGGCCGGATACACCGATGGAGACAGTATTGTCTTCCGGTATTATGCCACAACGTACGGAGCGCTCTTCGATCTGCGAGCCGATCCTCAATGGACGGCAGGCAACGGCTTGTTCGGAACCGGCAGTTATAGCACATTACAGTTGAGCATACTCAGTAAAGCAGAACCGGTTATTTCGTTGTCGCGCTTGAATATCTCAACCGGACAAGCGTATGTCGGGTCGGGTTCGATTGATACAATGCGAGTGTTCAATACCGGAAAGACAATGCTTTCGGTTAGTTCTATTTCGTCGTCGAATTCATTTTTTTCTGCGCAGCCGCAATCCTTCTCTGTTGCTCCGCAATCCTTTGCAACGGTTACCGTCACATTCACTCCGCAGCAGGCAATCGCGTCTGAGGCGACGCTGACAATCTTTTCCAATGACCCAAAGACTTCATCGCTTTCCTTCAAAGCGGCCGGTCAAGGTCTTCCGCCTTTAACAGGGATCCTGCAGTGTTCAGATACGCTTCGTCAAATGCCCATGACGGCAATTGGGGACACATCCAGCGGAGCGCTCTCTCTGTTCAATGCCGGTTCAGCACTCGTGCAGATATTATCAATTTCCAGCACGCAAGCCGGCTTGCTCTTTCCCGTTTCATCATACGCCTTAAAACCCGGCGAGACATTTCAACTTCCCATTCGGTATGCACCGGTATCGGAAGGGACAGTGAACGCCACAATAACGATCCGTAACAGTTCGTTAAATGCTTCTACTAAGAATATTGTGATACCGATCCGAGCTTATCAGCGTTATTTTCGGGCACCACTTCCGACAGGCACGCCGTATCAAATTCTGGTAAAGAAGATCTCCTTACCGGGGACGATGACGGTTCAAGCGGGCGATCAGATCGGTTTCTACGACGGAGCGTTGTGTGTCGGTGATCTCTATGTTACAGGAGACAGCGTGATCTCCGGGACGGCGTGGGAGAAAAATACTTCCTCTTCCGGTTATACAAGCGGGAACACGATTTCGCTGCGCTATTACGCAAAGCGGAGTTCTGTTGAAAAAGTGTATAACATCACCTCAACCTTTTCCGTTGGCAATGGAAAATTTGGCACCTCTCCATACAGCGAGATAAATATTACGGTCGGCGAAGAACTTACTACGGTTACATCGCCGCTTTCGGTGCCGTTCGGCGCGGTTGCCGTTGGTGATTCGCTTATAAAAAATATTACGATAAAGAATCCGACAAGCATTCCCATCACTCTTTTTGAGATAAAAAATATCGGTACAGATTTTTATCAACGAACGATCCTTCCGCAGAGTATTGCCGCGGGAGAGAGTCTGCAGTTCGCTCTGGCATACCGGCCTTCTGCCTATAAAAATTCTGCCATAACGATGGTAGCGATAACCGATGTGGGGCGGACCGTATTGACCGCCTCCGGCGAATCACCTGCGCCGACAATAACGCTTGCTTCGAGCAAATTGCAATTTAATGATATCCGGTTATTGAGTTCTTCGGTGATGGTAATTCCAATTACCAATACCTCCATCAACGTTCTCAAGATTGATTCATCTCTATTTAAATCTCAAGATGTTTCCCTTACGTTCTCATCAAAACTGGTCCGGGCAGCTAAGGCGGAAACCGTTTTCGTTACCTATACACCTTCTTCCTATGGCCCGATGAACGATTCGCTCTTCCTCTGGAATAATTCTTTGTCCCCCAAATCCGCTGTTTCGCTCACGGGTAATTCACCTAAACCCACTATTCTTTCCAATATCTCCTCCTTAGTTATTGATACGCTATTTCTCGGGAAAAATAAAAGTGTCACCCTTCAATTAACTACAAATACGGTGAATTATCTTCGTATTGATTCTATCAAAACAACACTTCCTGTTTCATCGGTGATCTATCTGGCGGATACCATTGGATCACAAAATATTTATAAATATATATTTAAAGTTACACCATTATCAGCAGGTGTATTGCGAGACAGCATCATCATTTTCAGTAATGCAA
>CAJBTU010000019.1 GCA_903958625.1 uncultured Ignavibacteriota bacterium
GTGGCCTGGGTCGCCTGCGATTTTATCCGTTCTTTTGCATTAACCGGTTTTCCCTGGGCAATGCTCGGGCATTCCCAATATAGGAACCTGACGTTGATCCAGATTGCTGATATCAGCGGCGTGTACGGCATCCCATCATGGCCAGTACTGATGCCTGATAGCCCGATCCGGTTCCGATCTCGAGTACTTTCATTTCCTTCTTCAACTGAAGCGACTGAGTCATAAACGCCACAGTGTACGGCTGTGAGATGGTCTGCTGGCTTCCAATCGGAAGCGCACTGTCTTCATACGCACGATTCAAATGCATCTTATCAACGAACAAATGCCTCTCTATTTTTGACATTGCCGTGAGAACAAGTTCATCGGTAATTCCTTTGCTTCGCAGCTTTTCAATAAGTTCTTTTCTTTCCGTCTCGAATCTTCCCATATCAATACTGTTTCAATAAAACTTTAATGAAATTGACCGTTGTTTGAACATGGGTCATGTGACTTCGTTCTCCGGCGTAGATCGCATCGATCGGTATTGACCCGAAGGTAAATCCGCGTGCAGCCGCCTTGATCAGAAACTCTGTTTCCGCTTCAAACCCGTCGGCCTCCAGCCGTACCTGTTCCAGAACATTCCGCATAATAAAACGAAATCCCGATTGGCTGTCGGATATCGCGGCTCCGGTCCTCATTCTCACCAAAACCGACGTCATGGTGTTGGAGAGAATGCGGTGAAAGGGCATCTGCATTGTATTGTGCAGCCGGCTTCCGATGATCACATCGTTCCGCGTTAAAGAATGAAACGTGATGAAATTCGGTATCTCTTCCGGACGATGCTGAAGGTCGGCATCCATGGTGATCACAGCCGGAAAACCGCCGCTCAAAACAGCGTCAAATCCCGTCTGCAGCGCCGCTCCTTTGCCACGGTTTCTTTCGTGCGAAATGACATTCACGCCGAATTGTTCAGTAACACTTTTTGTAGCATCAAGTGATCCGTCGTTGATAACAAATATTCTGTCGCGGGAAACGAATTGTAAAGTCCGCTCTAGCAATACCGGAAGCGATGCGGCGGCGTTCAATGCGGGAATGAGGACGGCAGCGTTCATTATTGAGGACGAATAGCCTCCTTCACATTTTGCACTGTGCGCTGCACGGAAAGCACAAGACGTTCACGCAATTCTTTTCTGAGATCTTTAACAGAAATCTTATAGTGCAGTTCGCCATTGTCGGCGATGGAGACGGCTCCGGTCTCTTCGGAAACGATGACAGCTACTGCATCCGTTTGCTCGGTAACTCCCAGGCCCGCCCGGTGACGGGTACCTAACGCCAGATCGCCGATGCGTGTCGTTGCCGATAAAGGAAGCGTGCAGCGTGCCGCTTCGATGATCCGGTCGTTAACGATCACTGCACCGTCATGGAGCGGAGAGCGCGGATTAAAAATGGACAATAACAACGAGCGGCTTATCTGCGCTCCGAGGATAATCCCAGTTTCCGTGAACGACTTCATTCCGGTGCCGCGCGCAATAATAATAAGCGCTCCCTGTTTTTTCTTGGAAAGTTCCAATGCCGTTGCGGAAATCTCTTCGATCGATTCTGTAACATTGATCCGCAGAAACATCCTCACCAGCCGGTTCCGGGCGATCGTCGACAGCATCCTGCGGATCTCCGGCTGAAAGATGATGATGAACGCCACGACCCAGATATCCGTCAGGGTTCTCAGTATCCATCCCATTGCTTTCATATTGACCAGCTGCGCGAGTACAGAAAGGATAATGATGATCACCAGACCGACAAGGATCTGCGCCGCTATCGTTCCGCGTACGCCGCGGTACAACTCATAGACGATGATAGTCACCAGCAAAATATCGATGACATCAACAAGCGTAATCGTCAGAAATCCAATTTTCAACAGTTCCATAATGGCTTTGGCAGGCCGACCTGCCCGGTTAGATCAATCTTATCGCATCAACTACCGATGCGATACGTTTCATTTCTTTAATATCGTGAACGCGTATAATATTTGCACCGTTCATGATAGAGACAGCGACGCTTGCCGCCGTCCCTTCCAGACGGTCATCAACAGGTGCGTTTAATATCGTACCGATGAAACCCTTCCGCGATGTGCCGATGAGGAGCGGATAACCGAGTTTCTGAAATTCCCGCAAGTTCTTTAGTAAAGTTAAATTATGTTCAAGGTTTTTCCCGAATCCTATTCCCGGATCAATAATTATATTCTTTACTCCGGCGTGTTTTGCTTTTTCTGCCGACAGCCGCAATCCTTCTTTGACCTCTGCAACAACATCACCATACACCGGATTTTGCTGCATTGTTTCAGGCGTTCCCTGAATGTGCATAACAACAAGCGCTGCTCCAAGTTTCGCAGCAACATCGGCGATCCGTTCATCGAATTTCAATCCGCTAATGTCATTCACGATTGATGCCCCTGCATTCAACGCAGCCTCTGCGACAATCGATTTTGTTGTATCGATCGAAACAACAGTATCCGAAGCATTGACGATCCGCTCGATTACCGGTAAAACGCGGTCCAACTCTTCATCTGTAGATATTTTTCTGTTCTCGCCGTAGACTCCGCTTGGCCGCGTGGACTCTCCGCCAACATCAATGATATCGGCACCCTGTTCAATCATTTCCATCGCCCGCGCAAACGCACCCTCAGCGGAAAGATATTTTCCCCCGTCCGAAAATGAATCGGGCGTAACATTCAGAATTCCCATCACAATGGTCCGTCCGGAAAAATCGAATGTCCGTTTCCCGATCTGCATCGGCTCCATAATCACAGAATCATAGTTCATTTCAATCAAAATATCGAAACCTTAACGGAGATGCAAAAGAATTACTACGGATGACAATAAAAAACCCGCATCTTCTGCGGGTTCGATTATACGTAGTGCATTACGCTATTTTCTTTTCGCTTACAATGTGCATATCACCTGTCGGATCATTTAATGAAAACACTATGAAGCAATTGCGAAAGGTTTCAACGGAATAGAATCAGATTCAAGTTTTTGCAAATTCACTACCGTACTGGCCCTATCTATATCAATGCCAACAATATTCCCTGCTTCATCAAAATCCACGACAACTCCGTCAGCTATTTCTTTTGAATCAACGCTTTTTTTCTCTGAAAGATCTATATATAAAGAATCCGTTTCAGCATAATAATTAAGTCTCATGATGCATTCTCCTTAAAATTTCGATCCGGGAAAACATTATGAACAGTTTCACCGTCACCTAGAGTGACTACTCGAAGATATTTCCCTAACGTGGCAACAAATCCCCAATATCGTACTCTATCATCCGTCTGAATTTATTTTTTAACAGGATTCTCTAAAACTTCCTTGATCCATTCTTCTTTAAGATAGGATCGCTTCGCCATAACTTGTTCACGAAAGTAGCGGGTAGTTTTCACTTCTAAAAGATAAGCCTTTTATAAGGAAACATCAATTGGCAATGATAAATGACCTGAACAATGCAATTGAACAATAAAAACCCGCATTTTCTGCGGGTTATCTTTTCTAACGAACTTACACGGCTTTCTTTTTCGCGCGCATTGCTTTTGCTTTTTCTTTGGTCTTTGCACGTTTCTTACGGTGCTTTTTTGTAACCCGGTATCCTTTTTTGTTCACAACGACTCCTTTAGTTTTAGATTATGGTTCACTGCAATTATGATAAAATCCGCACGTCGGACAGAACAATTTGCATTTGCGGCTGTCCAGCTGTGTTCCGCAATTCACGCAATAGTTCCAGTAATGTTTTTCAATTTCAATGTGAAGTTCCGCTATACCGAACTTCAACAGCGATGGGATCTCTTTTATTTCGTTCTTTCGGATCTCCATTGCGTTACTAACTTAACGAAGTGAAAAGTTGAAAGCAAGATTTTTTTATTTTACAGGCATATCTGGCGGCGCTCTTCCCTGCACAGTTCATAGTTGAATGTACCCGTCGTTCTTCGCCAATTCATCCACCGCCTTCTTTGATGAGAGAAGCGGCAGCAATGTTTCCAGATGCTGTATCAGGAACTGCAGACGTTTGTTCTCGGAGTTCATCGCCAGAAACGCCTGACGCTGAACAAGATCCATCCCTGATTTCTGGACCAGGTGGAATGCTCTTGTCCTGCGGATATCATTGACATCAACCAGTTGAACGATCCCGGTAAAGACCACGCTCACAAACTTGTTGTGCAGATCCACTGCGTAGAGACGGAGCTTATCGTCAACTTCTTCATCGTGGTCGTTCAGCCATGTTACACGTCCGGAATAATAGGGATGCGGGGCTTCGACAAAATTATGCAGCTGAAAACGGCGCCGGCCGTCAACAATAATGTCCATCCTGCCGTCATCATACCGTTTCACGACATCCTTCACCGCCGCGGTACACCCTATCGTACGGACCTCCTGCTCGTGAACAAGAACGATTCCAAAGACTGAATCATACGTGATGCATTCGCTGATGAGTATCCTGTACCGTTCTTCAAAGACATGCAGATGCAGCTGCGATTGCGGGAACAGGACTACGTTCAGCGGAAACAGCGGAATTATTTCGCTCGGTTCTTCGGGAATGGACATGATGGGAAGAAGAACTTCCGGAATCTCAGCGACCCCGGAAGTTATAGTTGAAAATTATTTGATCGCCTGTTCATAACGTGCAACAACATCATCCCAATTCACCACATTCCAGACTGCTCCGAGATAATCAGCGCGGCGGTTCTGATATTTCAAATAATAGGCATGTTCCCAAACGTCAACTCCAAGAATCGGTTTCTTCCCGTCCATAATCGGACTGTCCTGATTCGGTGTGGAAGTAATAACAAGCTTTCCACCATCAACGATGAGCCATGCCCAGCCGGAACCAAAGCGGCCGAGACCGGCTTTGTTGAATTGTTCTTTGAACGCATCAAGTGTGCCGAATGTTGAGGTCAATGCTGTACCGAATTTGCTGGAAGATGGGAATGCAACATCTTTTTTCAGCTGCTGCCAGAACATCGTATGATTCACATGTCCGCCGGCATTGTTGCGTACAGCTGTGCGGATCGCTTCCGGAACCGCCGCAAGATTGGAGATCAATTCGAGCGCAGATTTTGATTGAAGGTCCGCATATTCCTTTAATGCGTTGTTCAAATTTGTCACATAGGCTGCATGGTGTTTCCCGTGATGGATTTCCATTGTCTTTGCGTCGATGAACGGTTCAAGCGCGTCTAACGCATACGGTAGCGGGGCAAGTTCGTGTGCCATAGTTGTGTTCTCCTTATTAAGTGATGGTATATTATTAAATGATTCGTCTGCATTCATTGAAACAGTCGCCGCCAATGAACCAATCACAAGCGACGATGTTGTCCGTAAAAAAGTTCTTCTGTTCGTTTCCATAAAGTTATTATTATGGCCGTCATATAGCTTGAGCTATACGGCGGCTTAGGTTGAAAATTACATTCCCAGCGTTAATCGAGCTTCTTCGCTCATCATGCTCGTCTCCCAGCGCGGTTCCCAAACGATATTCACATTCGCTTCAGTCACTCCTTTCACCGTTTCGGATTTTTGCTTCACTTCAACGGGAATGGATTGCGCCGCAGGACAGGCCGGCGACGTCAGTGTCATTGTAATATCGACAAGACCACGATCGTTCACTTCTACATTATAGA
This sequence comes from uncultured Ignavibacteriota bacterium, assembly GCA_903958625.1. GTDB lineage: Bacteria > Bacteroidota > Ignavibacteria > UBA10030 > UBA8401 > UBA8401. The sequence continues at coordinate 5,642 of CAJBTU010000019.1, forward strand.
CAAGGCCCAGTTCATAGATATCCACCGGGATCTCGGGATCATATACGGTGCGGATCTGTTCCGTCACTTGCTCCTTGATAAGCATTTTTTCAATTGAACTTAATTGGCGTTCCGCCGGCAGATGATTTGTTTCCATACGTTACTTTTTCTCAATTTCTGTTGAAATGGATTTCTCCGTTTGTGTCAATGCTGCATTCAGTGCGTGCCACGCCAGACTTGCACATTTAATTCGGGCAGGGAACTCCCGCACGCCGGCCAGTGCGCCTAAACTTCCGAGTTCTTCGATCTTCTCTTCGGGAATCGGGTCGCCGATCTTCGTCATGATGACGGAATGAAATTTTTCGAACAATGCTCTCGCTTCGGTCAGGCTTGCACCTTTCAATGCCGACGTCATCATGGAGGCCGATGATTTTGAGATCGCACATCCGCTCCCCTGAAAACCTATATCGGATATCGTCTCTCCATCCAGTTTCAGCCAGATGTGATAATGATCTCCGCAGAGCGGATTATATCCGTCGGCATCATGGGTGAACTGTTCCAGCTTTTTAAAGTTACGCGGAGTCTTATTGTGTTCAAGAATCAACTGCTGATATAATTCATTCAACTCGCTCATCCGAAGATCTCCTTCACTTTTTCGATGCCGCTGACCAAAACATCAAGTTCGGCCTTTGTGTTATAGAAGGAAATCGATGCGCGTGCCGTTGCAGGAATTCCGAAACGCTGCATTACCGGCTGAGTGCAATGGTGCCCTGTACGGATGGCTATTCCCTGCCGGTCCAGAATCGTTCCGATATCGTGCGGATGCGCGTTCTCCAGCACGAATGACAAAATGCCTGCTTTCGCCTTCGCCGTACCGATCAAACGAAGTCCCTTTACTGCACGCAGCAATCCGGTGCCGTACTCGAGAAGGCTCTGTTCATATTCTTCGACCGCATCGAGACCAATACTATTAATATAATCGATAGCAGCACCGAGTCCGATCACTCCCGCAATATTCGGTGTGCCGGCTTCAAATTTATACGGAAGGTCATTGAACGTTGTTTTTTCGAAAGTCACGGAAAGGATCATGTCTCCTCCCCCCTGATACGGTTTCATCTGTTCCAGCAATGACGCTTTCCCATACAATACGCCGACCCCTGTCGGTCCGAATATTTTGTGTCCTGAGAAAACGAAGAAATCACAATCCAGTTCGCGCACATCGACTTTTGTATGCGCTACAGCCTGTGCGCCGTCGATCAATACTTTAGATCCGTTGCGGTGTGCAAGTTCGACGATCTGCTTCACCGGATTGACCGTACCAAGCGAATTGGAAATATAAACAACGGAAACAATTTTCGTTTTTGGCGTCAGCAGCTTTTTATATTCGTCAAGCAGCAATTCGCCCTCATCATTCATGGGAATGATGCGCAGATGTGCCCCTTGTTCTTCACAGATCATCTGCCAGGGAACAATGTTGGAATGATGCTCCATGGCGGAAATGATCACTTCGTCGCCGGCTTTCAAAAATGTTTTACCGAAACTATGCGCTACCAAATTGATACCGGCTGTTGTCCCTGCGGTAAAAATGATCTCTTTATTATCGGCAGCGTTGATGAAATTCTTTATTTTCCCCCGGGCCTTTTCATATTCGAATGTGGCGGTCTCGCTTAAGTGATGCACGCCGCGGTGGATGTTCGCATTCTGTTCCTTGTAATAGACATTCTGCATGTTCAGAACAGCGTTCGGCTTTTGGGTTGTTGCCGCATTATCAAGATAGACCAACGGCTTGCCGTGGACGAGTGTAGAAAGGATCGGGAAATCCTTTCGGATATTTTCAATATCAATCAATATTTTATTTTCAGGTATATTCATTTTTTTTATTCAGCATCATCATAATTTCACAAGTTCGTTGATGCACAATAATATTTATGCATGAACAATATCAGGCAGATTTGCGGTACCGAACTTCGTACGAAGGTGGTCTACAACGATCACATCAACATGATGGCGCAATTCCGGGTGAACAATTTTTTGTGTAGCCTCAGCAGCGAAACCGACGGTCAGTATTCCCCGCGCACTACCTTCGGTAATGCCGCGTGTCTTTAAATAAAATGAATGGGTTTCGTTCATCCCGCCGACCGCTGCACCGTGCGTGCATTTTACATCATCGGCAAAGATCTCAAGTTCCGGTTTTGTGTCAACAACAGCATCGTCAGATAACAAAAGATTACGGTTCGTCTGCTTGGAATCTGTCTTCTGGGCTTCCGGTTCAACATACACTTTTCCGTTGAATACCGCTCGTGATTTGTCCATCAGGATCCCTTTGAACAATTCATGACTCGGACAATTCGGATGGATATGGTGCATGAATGTATGATGGTCGATCAGCTGTTCGCCGGAGGTGATATACAGTCCGTTCAGATTGCATTCAGTCGATTCACCGTCGATAATAACACTCATATCATTCCGCGCAATAGCTCCGCCGACTGCGAGCGAAAAAACATGGACGCAACTCTCATGAAATTGATGAACGTGAAGATTCTCGAAATGATACGACAGAACACTTTCGCACTGCACTTTCACTATTTCCACTGTGCTGTTCTTTTTTGCGACAACTTCCGTAACGACGTTGGTCAGATTACTGTTTGCCTGTGCGGAATGGAAACTATGAGCAATATTCACTTTCGCACCCTCTTCAACAACGATAAGGTTGCGGATATGCGAAGCGATCTGTTTCCCCTCTTTTTGGGTGGAGATGAAGAGTAGATGTATAGGTTTGGCTACTTCTACATGTGCCGGTATGTGGATAAAGGCACCATCATTGATGAATGCCGTATTAAGCGCCGTGAAAGGATTTTTGTTGAACGGTACGTATTTTGCAAGATGTTCCTTTACAATGTCGGTGTGCGTTGCATACGCTTCGATAAGATTCTTTACAACTGCACCATCCGCTAATCCTTCTAGGTTCGAATGTTCTTTGGATACGTGTCCGTTGATAAAGACAATAACATACTGATCAAGATTTTTAATCAGCAGCGATTCGACAAGTCCGGCGGGTATGCCTGATGTTCCGGATGAATATGTGAACGGCGATTTTGCGATCGCGGAAACATTGGTATACTTCCAGTCTTCCTCTTTTGTTGTTGGGAATCCCCGTTCCGTGAAAACCGAAAGTGCCAATGTCCGCACATCGTTCACCCACGCTGGACTTTTTGAAGCCCCGTTTTGCTGGAACGCTTGAAATTCTGATACATAGTGGTCGTTCTTGTTCGGCATAATCTTTTCTTCCATTACGATGCCTGCAGCATTTCTTCGCGGATAAAATCGTAGCCGTTTGCTTCGAGTTCCATAGCGAGTTCTTTTCCGCCCGATTTTACAATTCGTCCGTTCACCAGCACATGCACGAAATCCGGGACGATATAATTCAACAGCCGCTGATAATGCGTTACAACAATCGTCGCATTCTGCGGCGTTTTCAGTTTATTCACTCCGCTGGAAACGATCTTCAATGCGTCGATATCGAGTCCGGAATCCGTTTCGTCCAGGATCGCCAGTTTTGGTTCAATCACGGCCATTTGCAGAATTTCATTCCGTTTCTTTTCGCCGCCGGAAAATCCTTCGTTCACTGGACGATGGATGAAACTCGGGTCCATCTCCACCACTTTCATTTTCACTTTGAGCATCTTCAGGAACTGCATGGAATCCAATTCCTCCTCACCGCGCGATTTGCGGATCTCATTCAGTCCTGCCTTCAGAAAATAACTGTTGCTGACGCCGGGAATTTCTACCGGATACTGGAAAGCAAGGAACACTCCGGCATGTGCACGTTTTTCCGGTTCCAGTTCAAGAAGATTTTGTCCTTCAAAGATCACTTCACCCTGCGTAACGGTATAGGCAGGATGGCCGGAAAGGACCTGGGCTAATGTGCTTTTCCCTGAACCGTTCGGTCCCATAATAGCGTGAACCTCTCCCGCGTTGACTTTAAGATTGATCCCTTTCAGGATCTCTTTTCCGTTGACTGAAGCATGTAAATTTTTAATTTCTATCATTTTTTCTCTCGTTGGTTTTTACTAATTGTTGTTTATCCGACACTGCCTTCTAAACTGATGCCGAGCAGCTTTTGCGCTTCCACGGCAAATTCCATCGGTAGATTTTTGAACACTTCTTTTGCAAATCCGTTGATGATCATGGAGATCGCATTCTCGGTATTGATACCGCGCTGCTTGCAGTAGAAGATCTGATCTTCACCGATCTTCGATGTGGACGCTTCATGCTCAACGCTCGATGAAGAATTTTTCACTTCGATGTACGGGAAGGTATTGGCGCTGCATTTATTTCCGATCAGCATCGAATCGCATTGCGTATAGTTTCGGGAATTTACTGCGTTTTTCCCGATGCTTACCAGTCCGCGGTACGTGTTATTTCCCCGTCCCGCTGAAATGCCCTTCGATACGATCGTGCTTCGCGTGTTCTTTCCGATATGAAGCATCTTCGTGCCGGTATCGGCATCCTGACGGTTGTTCACTACTGCAACGGAATAAAATTCGCCGATTGAATTATCGCCTTGTAAAATGACGGACGGATATTTCCACGTGATGGCAGACCCGGTTTCGACCTGCGTCCATGAAATCTTCGAATTGACACCCTGACATTTTCCCCGTTTCGTGACAAAATTATAAATGCCCCCTTTGCCATCCTTATCCCCAGCATACCAGTTCTGTACGGTGGAATATTTCACTTCTGCATTGTCCAGCGCAACAAGTTCAACAACGGCCGCGTGCAGCTGATTCTCGTCGCGCATCGGCGCTGTGCACCCTTCAAGGTAACTTACATACGCTCCCTCTTCGGCCACGATAAGAGTTCTTTCAAACTGTCCCGTGTTGGATGCGTTGATGCGGAAGTATGTTGAGAGTTCCATCGGACAGCGGACCCCTTTGGGAATAAAGACAAATGATCCGTCGCTGAATACCGCCGAGTTCAATGCAGCAAAATAGTTATCGGTTGAGGGAACGACTGAGCCAAGATATTTTTTGATAAGATCGGGATGGTCCTTTACGGCATCGGAGAATGAACAGAAAATGATCCCTTTCTCCTTCAGCGTTTCTTTGAACGTTGTAGCAACAGAGACAGAATCGAACACCGCATCAACGGCAACACCGTTCAGCCGTTTTTGTTCCGTCAGCGAAATGCCGAGCTTTTCATACGTCTCCAGCAGGATCGGATCCACTTCATCCAGGCTGTTCAGTTTCTTGGCCTGTTTCGGCGCGGAATAATAACTGATCGATTGATAATTGATCTTTGCATATTTCAGGTTCGGCCAGCGGGGCTCTTCCATCGTCTGCCACATGCGGAACGCTTTCAACCGCCATTCCGTGAGCCATTCAGGTTCATTTTTTTTCTTCGAGATGATGCGCACAACATCCTCGCTCAATCCCGGGGCGATCGTTTCCGATTCAATATCGGTGGTAAAACCGTATTTGTATTCCTGCGATACTAATTCTTCAATTGTTTCTGACATTCTTTATCCTTTTATCATAACAGCCGTTGCGCACAACGGTCAAAAAATAAATATTTACACGCCGAATGAACTGCCGCAGCCGCATGTTTTTGCCGCTTGCGGATTGTTAAACACAAATCCGCGGCCGTTCAAGCCGTCCGAAAAATCCAGCGTCGTGCCGGAAAGATAGAACATGCTTTTTTGATCGACCACGATCTTCACTCCGTGTTTTTCAAGGATCAGGTCTTTTTCTTTCACAACATCGTCGAATGCTAGAACGTAGGAAAGTCCTGAACATCCGCCCCCTTTTACACCGAGCCGAAGGGAATGCGTTGCGGGAATATTGTTCTTTTCTTTTATCGAAAACACTTCCTGCGCCGCACGTTCGGTCAGGACGATATCTTCTTCCGTTGTTTGCGCCATTGTTGCCGTCATAACTTCCGACATAATTCTTTCTCCGTTATTTTTTATACTGCTTTTTTAATTGCGTAATCTGTATAGTTCAGCATCCAGGTCTGCATGTTCAGTTTTTTGAAAATATTTTTTTTCTCAAAATGCAAGGCAACTTCCCGGGCCACCATTTCCGACTCGGTTTGTCCGACTTTCACATTCTTCTTTTTCAAAAATTCCATCACGGCAAAATGAAGGTCACGGAAGAACACGTTCGACAAATGGATCAGCTGCGCGCGCGTTCTCATGAAATTCAGGAATTCAACCTGATTTCCGATGATGTATTGTGATTTCTTGAATTTGATATTCATTGTATTCCTACCTCTGTTTGTACTCTGAGTTTCGCAGAGATCGCTTGAACTCTCTCCGCTGCATATTCGATCTCTTCTTCGGTGGTAAATCTTCCAAGTCCGAATCTGATCGTAGACTTCCCTGCGTTCCCGTCCAATCCAATGGCGTGCAATACGTGTGAGTATTGAATATCGCCAGTCTCTTCGGAAGTGCAGGCAGAACCCGCAGAGACCGCAACTTCATTCATTTCCGTCATCAACCGATCTGCGCTGACACCATGAATTGTTACATTCAAATTATTCGGCAACCGTTTCGTAATATTACCATTCACCTTCACTCCGCCGGTCTTTAACAGATGTTCCTGCAGACGGTTTCGCAGACGGAGCAATCTTCCGTTCTCTTCATCCATTTCTTCCATCGCTATCTGCACCGCTTTGCCGAATCCGGCAATACCGGCAACATTCAATGTTCCGGAGCGCAATCCGCGTTCATGGCCGGCACCGTCCATCTGTGCCTCAACGGCGATACGCGGATTTTTTGACCGGATATACAATGCACCGACACCCTTCGGTCCATACATCTTGTGCGAGGCAAACGATAGAAGATGAATATTCATCGCTGCAACATCGATCGGCAATCGTCCGACCGCCTGTGTTGCATCCGTATGGAAAAGAATACCGCGGTCAGCACAAATCTTTCCTATTTCCGAGACGGGCTGTATCGTTCCAATTTCATTATTTGCCGTCATGACCGAAACAAGAATGGTCTTTTCCGTTACAGCATTTGCGAGCTCCTCAACATTCACGTTCCCGAATTTGTCAACAGGAAGATATGTTACCGAAAATCCATTCCTCTCGAGTCTTCTGCACGATTCCAGTACGCATGAGTGTTCGATCTGCGTCGTAATAATATGATTTCCTTTGGAACGGTTCGCTTCTGCTGCACCTTTGATTGCACAATTATTCGATTCCGTTGCACCGCTGGTAAAGATCAATTCTCCCGGCGCTGAGTTGATGGCTTCGGCGATCTTTTTCCGTGCGATCTCGACAGATTCTTTTGCTATCCATCCAAAGCGATGTTGAAGACTGGCGGCATTCCCGAAATGTTCGGAGAAAAACGGCATCATGGCTTCAAGCACTCGCGTATCTACGGGGGTTGTTGCATGATAATCCAAATACACCGGTGACTTTACCATTAAATGATTTCCGAAACTTTCATGGAACTGAAAACATGTTCAAGATTATGCTGGATCTTCCCGAGCGGATTTTTAATTGTACAATTTGTGTATATGGAACAATTCTCCGGCACCTCGGAAAAACATTGTGCTATTCCAACCTGCGTTCCCTCGATCACTGAGATCACATCCATCACTGAAATTTCTTCAGCCTTCCGGGCAAGTGTATATCCACCCATTGCACCTTGATACGAAATAATTATTTTCCCCTTCGTCAGTTTCTGCATCACTTTGGCAAGTACATCAACCGGAATGATATATTTCTCAGAGATCTCTTTCACGGTAGAGATATGATTGTTTACCGAAGCAATGTGCCTGATCGCAATCAACCCATATTCCACTTTTTTCGATAACTTCAGCATTCTTATATACGCCCTGCGTAGTCCTATTTGATTCCAAAAAAATAGAAGAACTTGAAATAATTAACAATGTTGCGAACAAAATTGTTTCATCGTTCTTCTCACTGCATAAATATAGCTCTTTTTGAGCTAAAATTCCAAGCTTTTGCAAAATAAATAAAATGAGAAACTTGGCTTGGAAATTGCGATATTCTTTACCGCAATACACATTCCATTTTTTCTTCAGTATAATAAGCATATGACAAATAATCCATTTTCAGAAATTTTAGGCGATATTCAACTCTCCAAGAAAGACAGTGACGGATTCCA
>CAJBTU010000020.1 GCA_903958625.1 uncultured Ignavibacteriota bacterium
ACCGTTTGGTGTGGAAAGGAAAAGCGAACATTCCCTACCTGGTTGTTGAACCGCATTATGACAGGATAACGCTCCTCTTTAATACCTTCGGCGATACCAGTGTGGCGCAGTATAATGTCTATGCCGGTTTGTCCCCAAAACCTGCAACGCTTATCGCTTCAACCGGTAAGTCGTCGATTGATTTGACGGCGCTGGAGAACGGGCGGCAATATTATATACGGGTCACGTCGGTTGACGGTAAAGGTCACGAAAGTAATTACTCGAACGAAGAGAGTATTTTGGTGAAGTATTACACACCGGGCGAGAATTTGCTGCTCAACGGAAATTTTTCTCAGGGAATTACCCATTGGCAATTGGCTAATTACGACAGTGCAGTTTCAAAAAGTGCCGTGCTGCAAACCGGAGACTGTTTTCTCTTTATCCAAAAAGGGGGAGCCTACGTGTGGAGCGTACAGTTTCTTCAGGCAAATCTCGAAATCGTCTCGGGAAAGAAATATGTGTTTGAATTTGACGCGTATGCATCCGCACAACGCACAATTGATGTGAAGGTAGAAATGAATGCTTCCCCTTACACTAATTACAGCCGCACAAGCACCATCTTATTGCCGACCGTGAAAAAGCGTTTTTCTTTTCCATTTACCATGGCAAATCCGACCGATTACCGCGCAAGAGTCTCGTTTAACTGCGGAATATACAATGCGTATGTGTTTTTAAGTAACATTGCTTTATACGAAACGATCCCAATGGCGGTCGACGATCTCTCCGCGGCGGTGCCTGAACAGACCATTCTCAAGGATAACTATCCCAATCCTTTCAATCCAAGCACCGTGATCGAATACGCCATAGCGCAGCAATCACATGTCATCATAAAAATATCCGATCTTCTCGGACGCGAAGTGGCTACGCTGGTGAACGAAAAGAAAAACGGGGGTAGATATTCGGTTACCTGGGATGCTTCAAGATTATCGAGCGGCATTTATTTTTACACACTGCAGGCGGGGAAATACCGGGAATCGAAACGGATGGTTCTTTTGAAATAACGGTAAAAATATTTTTGAAAACATCAGAGCAGCCTCAAGCATAGGGCTGCTTTTTTATTTTCCCTGCCGATGTTCCGCAAACCACAGTATCGCAGAGCATCGGCATAAGAGCAGTCATCTTCTCTTGTTTCATTCTTCCTGATTCATACTCCGGAATAAATAATCATAGTGTGACATCTGAAAAATAGGTTGTCCATTGTCATCCTCTACCCTTCGGGTCGTAGACGAGTCGTAGACCCTACGGGTCGTAGACCCTACGGGTCGTAGACCCTACGGGTCGTAGACCCTACGGGTCGTAGACCGAACGAATTGAAGGATCCAGTTTCTGGGTTCTTCAGTCGCTTCGCTCCTTCAGACTATTGCTTTGTCATCCTGACATTGATGTGAGATTTTTCAGATGTCTCATAGTATTACTTCGCACAGTCATGGTGCAAAATATGCATGAACGAGTGCATACCATGCACGTCATCTTCGGACTACATATCGAAAACAAGCAGTGTTGCGGCAAAAGTTAGCGGCACGGAAGTTGCGGTAATATTTGATGTACCGCAATAATTTACCGCTCATGAAAAAATATCTGCTCGTCTTTGTTTTTTTAATACAATGCAGCATCCCGTTCATCGCCGATGCCAATCCTTTTTCGCTCCCGGAACATATCCGATATTTAAGTCCGTTGCCCAATTCCCGCTATGTCGCAACAACGTCGCCGGTGATCGTGCGTTTGGACGAAAAAGTTGATGCCAAAACAATTCAAGCCGGCATGGTGTCTCTTCGCGGTTCGTCCGGCGGATACCGCGAGGTCACGATAAAAATATCGGACGATCAGCGTACGCTGATTGTGGTTCCCGTTCAACCGTTCTCCAACGGCGAAGAGGTGACAGTCATGTTTTCTTCCGGTGTGCTGACTGCCTCAGGAGGAAACATAGAGAGTTTTCACTATTCATTTACGGTGACGTCAATATCGGTTCCGCGGGAAAAATATGCCTCGGGGATTGATCTTGAAATAGCGGAAGCGGCTGCGTTTTACGCTGCATCAAAAAAGGCACGGTCAAATCCCATTCAATATGATAATCAGAATATTTCGTCATGGGTGACGCTGCCGAAGGATTTTCCATCAACAACCATTTTGAAAGAAGACCGGCAGACAGCCGGCACTCTGTACTTAAGCAACCTCGACTATTCCAACACAGGTCTTTATTCCCCCTATTTAATGGTGCTGGACCAGTCGTGCAATCCACTCTTTTTCCGGAAAATGGAGAGCAATTGTTTTGATTTTAAGCCACAACCGAACGGCGATTACACCTATTGGAATCAAGGAATGTTTTGGGGAATGGATAGTACATTTACCGTTAAGGATTCGTATCTGTGCATGAATGGTATCAGTACTGATGCGCACGATCTTCAGTTTCTGCCGAACGGACATGTGCTGTATTTGGGTATGGATGTTCAGCAACTCGATATGAGCACTATCGTACCGGACGGAAATCGCGAGGCAATTGTGCTCGGACTGGTCATTCAGGAAATGGACGGGGAAAATAACATTGTCTTTCAATGGCGCAGTTGGGATCATTTCAACATCACCGATGCCACATATCTGGATCTTACTGCAGCGACGATCGACTATGTTCATGCCAATGCCATTGAACTGGATGCCGACGGCAATATTTTATTGTCGTCGCGGCATTTGGATGAGATCACAAAGATCAATCGCGAAACAGGGGAGATCATTTGGCGAATGGGGGGGAAGAACAATCAGTTCACTTTTACGAATGACAGCAGCGGTTTTTCTCGTCAGCACGCCATTCGCCGCATTGCCAACGGAAATGTAACGCTGTATGATAACGGTAATTATCACACGCCGCAATATTCCCGTGCTGTTGAATATCAGCTTGACGAAGTAAATAAAACTGCAACGCTCGTCTGGCAGTACCGGAATACGCCTGATTATTACGGTCCGGCAATGGGCAATGTTCAGCGGCTGCACAATGGAAATACATTGATCAACTGGGGAGCAACGAATCCGTCCGTTACCGAGGTGACAACGGATGGGACCAAAGTATTTGAAATGACGTTGCCGGAAGGGGTCTATAGTTACCGGGCATATAAAACTGAAAAGGCCATACTGCAGCCATCGTCCGTCTCCGCAAACATTGAATTACCGTATACATTTTCATTACAGCAGAACTATCCCAATCCTTTCAATCCGACAACAACCATCAGCTATCAGCTCTCAGCATTCAGCTTTACCACTTTAAAGATTTACGATGCGATCGGCAGAGAAGTATCGACGCTGGTGAATGAAGAAAAAGATGCAGGGACATATTCCGTACAGTTCAACGGCGCAAAACTTTCCAGCGGCATTTATTTCGCCAAGCTTACATCGGATGGAAAAACACAAATACGAAAATTACTTTTAATGAAATAAGTTAAGAAACATTTCGGGCAAAGCGTCCCGATGTCCCGCTTTTCGGGATTCCGCACAACGGGATTCCAAAAAAGCGGAACCTTTTGTCGGGA
>CAJBTU010000021.1 GCA_903958625.1 uncultured Ignavibacteriota bacterium
CCGAAGAATTCAGTATTCTTTGTGTCGGCAAGCATTCCATCGAAACCGTTCAATGCATCGTCATATTTTTTTTGAAACGCATAGGATTTATACAATTGCAGTCTTGCCTGAAACTTAAAGGTATAAATCGGGGAAATATCGGCGGCGTTTACGTAAGCCTGTTGTGCATCTTCAATCTGTTTCAGTTCACTGTAGCATTTACCTATTTGAAAATATATTTGTGTTTTTGTTTCATCATCATTCACAAGTTTCACGGCCAGAGAAAAATGCTGTGCCGCCTGGGAAAAATCGTTTTGGCCGAAATAATACAGAGCCAATTCATACGCTGATTGTCCTGCGATATCATCATCCCTATCGACGGTCTTAGTGAAGAGATCCTCCAGTTGTTTGGTCCCCTGCTCCGCTTTCTTTTGACGCATCAAACACTTACCGAGCCATAATTGTGATTCAAAAATAAGTTCACTTTGCGGAAACTGCACAATCAATTCCTGAAACTTCCTTTCAGCACGCACATCGTCTTCCATATAATAGTAAGCTTTCCCGATCATCATCAGCGCATCGTCGACCCATTTCGAATCCGAATAGAACGACAGGACTTTGGAATTCTTTTCTATGGATGTCTGGAATTTCTGACGTGCGGAAGATGGAATGGTAAATGAACGGTTTAAGGTGCCGCGTTCAAGAAAATCCCTGCGAGCTTTCAGGACTTCATCTTCTGCGTCGCTAAATTGTCTCTGGGCATTGTAGAACGTATTGAAAAAGGATATCGCGTTCGTATATCTCTGTTTGGTAAAATCGGCGACAGGGCTATAAACGGCGCAACCGGATTGGGCCATTACGACAAAAAGTGCGGCGTATATATAGAGTTTATTGTTTCTCACGTGTATCCTCAAAATAAATAAAGGTTGCATGCAATTCAATGTTAAACTTTCTGTCAGCCTTCGTGTCCAAAACCATGAAAACATTGCTCCCTAACACTTTCACATTCCATAAAGAGGCCGTTATGAAGAACACATTGTCGCTATTCGCAGTTCTCGTTTTCTTTGCCGCTTCATCGCTATTCAGCCAGCCTGAACCGCAGCGAATGATGCTAAAGGAACTCAATCTTACAGACACGCAGCAAAAACAGTTCGAAACAATTACGTTCGATATGCAGAAGAAACAGATCGAACTGGGTGCAAAACTTGCAACGCTGAAACTTGAAATGAAGCGTTTAATGACCGCTGAAACCATTGACAAGGGAGCGATCGAAAAGAAAATGAACGAGATCGCCGCGCAGCAAATTGCCGTTCGTATGAATCATCTTAATGCCTGGTCAGAAAAGAACAAGATCCTGAATGCTGACCAGCAAAAACCCTGGAAAAAAATGTTTCTTCGCCATTTGCAAAATGGAAAGGGCGGCAAGCCCAATGGTATGCAAGGACCAAGACACAGACGTATGCAGGGACCAATGATGCTTGAAATGCAGGGTAACGACAATATGCCTCACCAAATGGAAATCAAGATCGAAAAGAAAATTAATAAAGAGTAATATCGGTTTGTATGATAGGCCAAACGTCAATAGATTGATGTTTGGCCTGTTTTATTTTAAAGCAGTATCAAGAGTGGTATATTATCTCGGCTTTTTTGTGGGACGAATATCTATTTCACTAACATTAACCCGTGATGGTATATTCAGAGCAAACAACACCGTATCGGCTACGTCCTGAGGTTGAATGATCTGCGGTTCATTCTTTTCTTTTTCTGCAAAATGAGTATTTACTGAACCGGGAGAAATCGTTACAACACGTATATTATGATCCCGAACTTCCAGCATCAGCGATCTCGCAAATCCTATCAAGCCCCATTTCGTCGCGGAATAGACAGAACCTCCGGCAAACGAATTCTTTCCGGCAAGTGATGCAATATTGATGATCTCTCCTTTTTGCTGCTTGATCATCGCGGGAAGTACGGCACGGCTGCACAAAAACACCCCTTTCAGATTGACGTTCATCATTGTATCGTACTCTGCAGTTTTCATATCAACTACGTTGGAAAACATACCGACACCAGCATTATTAATAAGAATATCAACCGTCCCGAACTTCTTCTGTGTTTCATTGATGAGGTTTTGTACGGAACTTTCGGAAGTGACATCCGCAGTGATTACCATTGATGTTCCGCCGGTGTTTGAAATTTCCTTTTGAATTCCTGTCAGCAGATCGGCGCTGCGCGCTGCAAGAACAACATTCACGCCGTGTGCGGAGAGGGAAAACGCAATGGCCTTTCCTATTCCTTTGCTCGCGCCGGTGACAATCGCTGTTAGACCTTTCAATTCCATTAGAGATCGCCTTCTACGGGACGTAAAACAATTTCATCGGTTGTCATACGTTGAGGTTGGCAGAAGATTGAGACAACGGCATCGGCAACATCTTCCGGCTGAATCATTTTTGCATGAAATTTACGGCGTGTCGGCTTATCCCACATATCTGTCTCTACGGCACCCGGAAGAATATCGATAACACGGATCCCTTTTTTTCGGACTTCCGATCTGAGACATTTGGAAAGAGCTAATGCACCGGCTTTAGAAGCTGAATAAACGGAGGAATTATTAAATGTCGTTATTGCAGCAACAGAGTGGATATTGAAAATATATCCCTTCTTCTGTTTCAACATTGAAGTAAGAACCGCTTTCGTACATAAAAAATATCCGCGGAGATTGGTATCAACAATCTGGTCGAATTCTTTAATCGTGGTCTTTTCAAATGATTCGAATACGGTAACACCGGCATTATTTACCAGAATATCAACACCGCCTACTTTTTTCGTGATCGTCGCCATTGCAGAGCGTACGCTGATCTCGGACGTAATATCACACGGCAAAGGAAGAGCATATCCACCCTGATCGATGATCTTCCCCGCATTAATTTCCAGTTGTGATTTATTCCGGCCGCTGAGAATGATCTTACAGCCGATGACCGCAAAAGCATTGGCGATCGCAAGTCCTATCCCTTTGGTAGCACCGGTTACCCACACGACTGGTACATAATTTTTTTCTAATTCTATCATGAGCTACGAAAGTTTGTTAGTTATCAATGTTAAAAACTCTGTTCTGGTCTTGATATTATTTTGAAAAACACCAAGCATAGCACTGGTTGTCGCCAACGAATGTTGTTTTTCCACCCCGCGCATCATCATACACATATGCTTTCCTTCACAGACAACGGCGACACCTTCGGGTTCGAGAACTTCATACAAAGTATTGGCAATTTGCCGGGTCATTCTCTCCTGCACCTGCAGCCGTCTTGCAAACATGTCCACCAGACGGGGAATTTTACTTAAGCCGACAATCTTTCCGTTCGGAATATACGCAATGTGAATCTTTCCATAGAACGGAAGCAGATGATGTTCACACATTGAAAAATAATCAATGTCTTTCACAATAACCATCTCTTTGTAATCTTCCTTAAAGATGGCGCCGTTCAAAATTGTATTAACATCTTCGGTGTACCCTTTGGTAAGGAACTGCAAAGATTTTGCAACGCGGTGCGGAGTTTTGACCAACCCCTCCCTCTTGGGATCTTCGCCGATCAGTTTCAATTGTTCCAAAACCAGCTTTTCCAGTCGGACGGTCGCGGCACTTGACGTTTTATCTTTGGCCAATGTCAATCTCCTCTGTATTCAACAAAATTATTCTCCGTTTCATAGAGTCGCACCGAATACAACTTCCCTTCCGAAATGTGCGGCGCTATCTGTTTCCATGCAGCAACAGCAATATTTTCCGTTGTCGGATTGATCCCCATCATAAAATCAACATCAACATTAAGATTTTTATGGTCCACTTTATTTAAAAAATTCTCTTTGAGAATTTTTTTTACTTTTTTTAGATCTATCACAAAACCCGTTTTTGCATCCGGTACACCGGCAACGCAAACTTCTATATAATAATTATGTCCATGGCCGTTTGGATTTGAACAGGCGCCAAATATCTCGGCGTTCTGTTCGTCACTCAATACGGGATCGAACAGTCTATGCGATGCACAGAAATGAACCCGGCGATATACATACACAGTTCCCATTATTCTGACAGCGCCGCTAGTATTTCTTCGGTGTGGCCATCCACTTTCACTTTGGGAAATATGTGCGAGAACTTTCCTTTCTCATCAATAACGAATGTCGTCCTCACGACTCCCATATATTTCCTGCCGTACATGCTTTTTTCCTGCCACACGCCGTACTCCGTCAGCATTTTTTTTGTTTCGTCGGCGAGGATGAGAAAGTTAAGATCGTACTTCGTTGAGAACTTCTCGTGTGATTTTACGGCATCGGGACTCACCCCAAGAACAACGGCCCCTTTTTTCTTTATTGCAGAAAAATTATCCCTGAAAGAACATGCTTCTTTCGTACACCCGGACGTATCGTCTTTAGGATAGAAATACAGAACGATCTTTTTTCCTTTGAAATCTTTCAAAGAATATTTCTTTCCGTCCTGAGCAAGGAGAGAAAAATCCGGCGCTTTCGCGCCAATGACCAATTGTGCCATAATATTGCTCCCTTAACTAAGCAAATGCTTTTTTACTTCGTCGTATGGAGGTTCGACACCCGGATTTTCCGAAACCCACGCATAGGTAACAGTTCCTGATCCATCGATCACATATGCAGCGCGATTTGCCGCAGTAAGACCGATCAGTCCAGCAAAGTTATTCACTAAACCGCAGTATTGCGACGAGACGTAACGAGTATAATCGCTCAGCAGCGGAAACTTCAGACCGTTTTTATCGGCAAAAGCCTTGTTTGCCGCTGGTGCATCAACACTTATTCCAAGCACTTGAGTTCCGCCGGAATCAAAGTCCGCCATAGCGTCACGGATTGTGCACATTTCTTTTTCACACACGGCCGTGAATGCACCGGGATAGAAAAATACAACAACTTTATTTCCTGCAAAACTTGATAATGTTACCGGTTTACGAAATGCATCTGCTAACGTAAAGTCCGGTGCTTTTTGACCAACGGTAATTGCCATCTGTTTTCTCCTTAATGGTGTTTATGAACTGGTGTTTGTAACGCAGGATGACTGGTGCTTGTTCCCCGTTGCACGAAATATGTGCGAATAGTAATTTAATGAAATCGGAGATTCAACCGGTCGGAAGTAGTTATCAAAAAATCATGCGGAGAGGGAGGGATTCGAACCCTCGATAGCCTTGCGACTACTCCAGTTTTCGAGACTGGCTCTTTCAACCACTCAGACACCTCTCCTATTTTTGAAAACTCAAAAACCCGAATCATCTTGGACTCAGGTTTTTGTGAATATGCTGTATCGAACTGCGGAGAGGGTGGGATTCGAACCCACGGTACCCTTACGGGTACACTACCTTTCCAGGGTAGCCAATTCAACCACTCTTGCACCTCTCCAGTCGAATAACATTGCAAATATACGAAAAAAAGATCGAATTACAATTGCACTTTTTATAATGTTTTGATGTTAAGAAGATTGTATGTAACTCCACCGGCATTCGGACCGTAAACTCATTCAATTTTTATCTATATTCACTAAAAAAGTCCATGAAAATTCTTTCCTATATTCTTTTCATCGTTGCGTTCTCCCAGTCCCAGCAAAAGGCAACCTTAAGCGGTTTTGTCCGAGACAAAAC
>CAJBTU010000022.1 GCA_903958625.1 uncultured Ignavibacteriota bacterium
AACTTTGATCATCCTGATTCACTTGAGACATCGTTACTGATTGAGCATATCAGGGAGTTACGAAAAGGAATTTCGATCGAGCAGCCATTATATAATTTTACAACGCATTCACGGATGAAAGAAACACGGCATCTTGATCCGAAAGACATCATCATCATCGAAGGAATTTTGATCTTTGCTTCGCTGGAGTTGCGCAATCTGATGGATATCAAGATCTTCATTGACACCGATGCGGATGAACGTTTGCTCCGTCGCTTGAAGCGCGATATCATAGAACGGGGCCGGTCAATCGATTCCGTGATGAATCAGTATGTTGCGACAGTGAAACCTATGCATCTTGAATTTGTTGAACCGAGCAAACGGTATGCCGATGTGATCATACCGTCAGGGAGCGAAAATCTGGTCGGCATAGACATGGTTGCCGTGAAGATCGGAACCATGCTGAAATAAGGCTTTTTTGACCAAAAATTATGCATGTATTAATAATTATGCATGCGGATTAAGAAAAACTAACGTCCTAAAAATTTCTTTTTACTTTTCCAAAATTACTATATCTTCATCACGCGAATTCAATTGAAAGTTAACAACTGAGAATGGCTATTAGAATCAAACGACCGTATTCAGGTCCTGCAGTTCACCAATCGTATAAAAAGACGACTCTCGCCAACGGTATCCGTGTTCTCAGCGAAGAAATTGCTTCGGTAAAATCCGCCTCGATCGGAATTTGGATCGACACCGGCTCGCGCAATGAAACGGAACTCACAAACGGCATCTCGCATTTCATCGAACACATGATGTTCAAGGGAACCGAAAAACGGAACTTCCAGCAGATCGCACAAAGCCTGGAATCGGTCGGCGGTTACATGAACGCATTCACGACAAAAGAGCATACGTGCTATTATGCCCGTGTGCTCGACGAAAACGTGGAGAAAGCGGTGGATGTACTTTCGGATATGGTGCTGCATTCCAAATTTCCCGTCAGGGAAATGGAGAAGGAAAAGACCGTAATTCTGGAAGAGATCAAACGTTCAGAGGATGATCCGGATGACCTGGTTCAGGAATATTTTGAGAAACATTTGTTCGGCGGGCATCCGTTCGCACGCCCGATCATCGGATCGGCCGAAAATGTCTCGCGATTTACGCGCGACGATCTTTTTGATTACACAAAGAAATTTTATGCGAACGAGAATATCATTCTTGCAGCAGCCGGCAATATCACACATGACCAGATGGTAAGATTGGCAGAGAAGTATCTGGTACAGAAAAAGGCTGCCGGCGAAAAATTCAAGAAATTCTCGGCGTTGAAACCGAAACTGAATTCGCAGGAATATTCCAAACCGATTCAGCAGGCGCATCTCTGTACCGGCACGATCGCCTTCAGTGTGCATAATAAGATGCGCTATCCTGCTTTGGTAATGAACTCTGTTCTTGGAGACGGAATGAGTTCACGGTTGTTTCAGCAGATCCGCGAGAAACACGGATTGGCATACAGCGTCTATTCGTTCTTAGGATTGATGAAGGATACCGGATCATTCGGAATCTATGTCGGCACCGATAAAAAATCCGTACAGAAAGCTCTTGATCTATCGTACAAAGAACTGGTGAAGTTGAAGACGAAACTGTTGGCAACATCCGAACTGCAGAGGGCAAAGGCGCAATTAAAGGGAAGCATGCTGTTAAGTCTGGAGAGCACATCAAACCGTATGATGCGTCTCGCCAACGGTGAATTGTATTACGGTGAATATACCCCGCTGGATTCGATCGTAAACAATATCGACGCTGTTACGATCGAAGAGGTTCAAGCTGTTTCACATCAACTGTTCGACATTGAGAAATTCACCACGGTGATTCTTAATCCGGAATTGAAAAACTAAATTACCACAACTACTAACTTAAACAAGCGAGATGAAACTATGATTATCGGAATTCCAAAAGAGATAAAAACAAATGAAAATCGCGTAGGTTTTGTTCCCGTTGGCGTCGAAACATTGCGCCAATACGGACATACCGTATTTGTTGAAACCAAAGCCGGCGTCGGCAGCGGATTCGAGGATTCGGCCTATATCGAAGCAGGAGCAAAGATTGCAAAGAATGCAAAGGAATTGTATCACAAAGCGGACATGATCATCAAAGTGAAGGAACCGATCAAACAGGAATACAATCTTATTCGCCGTGATCAGATCGTTTTCACCTATTTCCATTTTGCTGCAAGCAAAGAATTGACCGTTGCAATGGTGAAATCGCAAGCAGTTTGTATCGCATACGAGACCGTACAGAAGGACGATGGTTCACTGCCGCTTCTCATTCCGATGAGCGAAGTAGCCGGACGTATGGCACCGCAGGAAGGGGCAAAATATCTTGAACGCACAATGGGCGGAAGAGGGATTTTGCTCGGCGGAGTTCCTGGAACCGAACCGGCAAATGTCGTTGTTATCGGCGGCGGTATTGTCGGAACACAGGCGGCAAAGATTGCAGCTGGTTTCGGTGCCAAAGTAACGATCCTGGACAACAATCTGTATCGTCTGCGTCAGCTCGACGACTTCATGCCAAAGAATGTTACAACAATGATGAGCAATGCGTACAATATTCGCAAAATTATCCAGACGGCCGATTTGGTCATCGGAGCAGTGCTTATTCCCGGTGCAAAAGCACCGAAATTGATTAAAAAAGAAATGCTGAAAACGATGAAACCTGGTTCGGTGATCGTCGACGTTGCTGTCGATCAGGGCGGTTGCATCGAAACATGCAAACCGACCACGCATGAGAATCCGACATTTGTCATCGATAATGTGATCCATTACTGCGTGGCGAACATGCCGGGCGCAGTACCGTTCACGTCTACCATCGCATTGACCAATGCTACGCTGCCGTATGCAGTAGAATTGGCAAACAAAGGATGGGAAAAAGCAGTTCAGCAGAATAAGGAATTGAAACTCGGCTTGAATATGGTTGATGGTCTGATCACCTATAAAGGTGTTGCGGATGCATTCAACATGAAATACACGCCGGTCGACACGATCCTCCGTTAATATCCGATACAAAAACCTTCCGGAGAATTCTTCGGAAGGTTTTTTATTTTAAACAACCCGCTATTTTCCCCTTCCATTCCTGATTTTTTTTTGATACATTTGTTGAAGTTCTATAAAGTAATTGTTTAACGCTCGACACAAATCTTTCTGATACCAATGCCTAACGTAAAAATTACTCTTGACGGTGCTCAATACGAAGTCGATAATAAAAAGACGATCCTTGAAGCCGCGCGCGAACATAAGATCCATATCCCTCATTTTTGCTTTCACGATAAACTTTCCCTATCCGGCAACTGCCGAGTCTGTTTGGTTGAAGTGGAGAAGATGCCGAAACTGGCCATAGCGTGCATGACGCCTGTCGCTGAGGGGATGATCGTCAACACAAAAAATGAACGGGTTATCAATGCTCGCGAAGCAGTGATGGAATTTATCCTTATCAACCATCCACTTGATTGCCCCATCTGCGATGAAGCAGGCGAATGTAAACTTCAGGATTACGCATACAAATACAGCAAAGGATTCAGCAGGTTTGTTGATAACAAGAATCATAAAGAAAAACGTGTTGAAATTGGTCCGCGGGTGATGTTCGATGCCGAACGATGTATTTCATGTTCGCGATGCATACGATTTTGCGATGAGATTGCCGGTGTTCATCAATTGCAGTTTGTCAATCGCGGAGACAGAGTGACCATCGAAACATTTCCGGGTCAGTCGCTGGATAATCCGTATTCGATGAATGTTGTGGACATTTGCCCCGTCGGTGCACTAACGAACAAGGATTTCCGTTTCAAATCCCGCGTATGGGAAATGTCCTTTACCGACTCGGTCTGTCATGGTTGCGCACGGGGATGTAATATTGAGATCGGCGTGCGGAACAATGAAATTCTCCGTTTAAATCCCCGCAGGAATGACGATGTGAACAGTGTTTGGATGTGCGATCACGGCCGTCTGGAAACCTGGAAGAATGTGAACGCTGAGAACCGGATCAAATCATCCAAGATCAGAAAAGAAGGACAGTTGGTCGAAGTGGGCTGGGATGAAGCGATTGCAAAGGTAGCGTCGGAATTGAAATCATTCGGGAAAAATGAGATAGCAGTGCTTGGTTCCGCTTTTGCCACCAACGAAGATAATTATGTTCTTGCAAAATTTGCCAAAGAAGTTCTAGGTACCCGCAATATCGATTTCTGCCGTCATGCTGAAGGGGTTGATGATGCCGTGCTCGTCAGGGCGGATAAAACGCCGAACGCCGCCGGTGCAGAACTTGTCGGGATCGTTCCGCAGGAGAACGGAATGGATTTTCATAAAATTATTTCTGCTATCAAAGCCGGAAAGATCAAAGCATTGTATTGTCTTGAAGACGACGTCGCTTTGATGCCGGGAATAGAAGAAGCATTGTCCAATCTTGAATTTTTTGCCGTGCATGCAACCAATCATAGCAAAACAACACAATATGCTCACGTAGTACTTGCAGCATCAACGTATGCGGAAAAGAACGGCACAATGACCAATTTCCAAAAGCGCGTTCAGCGTGTTCGCCCTGCGGTAACAACATTCGAACAGGACCGTGCTTTGGATAATTTTGAGATGAGCCGTTGGGACAAATTTGCCGCACATAACGACAAGTGGGGAAAAGGTCCCCGCCGCGATGCACGTCCTTCATGGAAGATCATCGCAAGTATTGCCGGTGTGATGGGAACAAAATACAAATTCAACAATGCCGACGACGTCTTCAATGAGATCTGTCAAAAGATTGACGGATTCAAAGGACTTTCATATTTGAAGGTGGGCGTAAAAGGTGCGATCGTAAAACAAAATCATGTTGCAGTCTAACCGATAGATTATCGTTATGGAAATTTCACCTGTAGTAGAAGCGCTTATTAAGATCATTGTGGTCATCTTTTTTATCCTTCTGCCGTGTGTTGCCTATCTCGGCGTTCAGTTGGAGCGGAAACTCAGCGCGTGGATACAAAACCGTGTCGGCCCGAATCGTGTCGGTCCGTTTGGTCTGCTGCAGCCGCTTGCGGACATTCCCAAATTATTTTTCAAGGAAGACATCGTACCGGCGGCGGCGAATAAATTCGTTCACTCGCTCGGACCGCTCATCTCGTTAACGATCGCATTCTCAACGTTTGCCGTTATGCCATTCGGCGATACGCTTCCTATTGTTATCAACGGAGTGGTGCATAATATCAGTCTGCAGATTGCCAATGTGAATATCGGCGTGCTGTACGTTCTTGCGCTATCATCGCTTGCGGTCTACGGCATTACATTAAGCGGGTGGTCTTCGAATAATAAATATTCTTTGCTCGGAGGCATTCGCTCTTCGGCGCAGATGATCAGTTATGAGCTTTCACTCGGATTATCGATCATCGGCATCGTAATGCTCAGCAACACGCTGCAGCTCAATGATATTGTAAAGGCGCAGAGCGGATATTATCTTTTTGGTTTTTTACCGAACTGGAATATCTTTGTGCAGCCGATCGGGTTCATAACCTTCGTTGTTGCGATGTTTGCGGAGACAAATCGTTTGCCGTTCGATTTGCCCGAAGCCGAACCGGAACTCGTTGCCGGTTACCATACGGAGTACACCGGAATGAAATTTGGAATGTTCATGCTTTCCGAATTCCTCGCGATGTTTGCCGCTGCCGGAATGATCACAACATTGTATCTTGGAGGCTGGCAGGCGCCGTATGTTGAATATCTCAATCTGTCGCCGTTCGTTCTGAGTCTTGTTCAAGTAGGGGCATTCTTCACAAAGTTTGCTCTTATCGTCGTGTTCTTCATGATCGTTCGATGGTCCATGCCGAGATTCCGCTATGATCAACTGATGAACATCGGATGGAAAGTGATGATTCCGCTATCGCTGCTGAATATCGCTCTTACAGGATTGTTTATTCTTAAACCTATTCACACTTGGTTCAATTAATATGAACGACGATAAACTATTAGAAAAAAGTGAAGTGATCCGCGTAAAAGACCTTTCGTTTATGCAGCGTGCCTATGTCTTTGAGATTCTCAAAGGGATGTTCAAAGCGGCGAAACAGATCTTTAAACCGACATTCACTATCGAATATCCCGAAGTAAAATTTGAACATGCTGCGTCATTTCGCGGACGTCCCGTTCTCGTTGAAGAGAATGGCGTTGAGCGTTGTGTTGCGTGCGGATTATGCGCCAGAGTATGTCCCGCGCTGGCGATAGAAGTGCAGGCCGCTGAAACGGAACTTGCCAAGGAACGGTATCCGGAAAAATTTGAGATCAATATGACCCGCTGTATCTTCTGCGGATTCTGCGAAGAAGTATGCCCTGAAGAAGCAATTATTATGAGCAACGAATATGAACTTGCTTTTTCCAGTCAGCAGGAATCGATCTTCGGCAAAGATAAACTGCTGAAATCGGCTGAAATAATGAAACCACGGCTAGATTTTTTGCGAGATCACCGGTGACCTCATAAGTAAATTGAATTATTTTGGAACTTTTCAATGCGCTGGATATATTATCGGCGCATTGATGTTTTAAACAAATTCAATCACACTTCCGCAGTCATGAAAATTTTCATAGTCGGAAGTCTTGCGCAAAGAACAGTTATGTTGACCACAGTCTTTTCCGCTGCAACATACGGCATCAACGCCTACCTTATCGAAATTGAAACGAACATCGAGAACACTGTTCCGAATTTTTTCTTGGTCGGACTTCCGGACAATGCGGTGAAAGAATCGCGTGAACGTGTTGCTACTGCTATCAAGAATTCTGCTTATACTTATCCGAATAAACGCATCACCATTAACCTTGCTCCCGCCGATGTAAAAAAAGAGGGATCTTCATTCGATCTTCCGATCGCCATTGGTATGCTGGGATCCAGCGGGCAGGTAAGGGAAGATCGTTTGAAAGATTTTATAATTCTTGGCGAACTTTCTTTGGAAGGAACATTAAGACCGATCCATGGCGCCCTTCCGATCGCCGTGGAGATGAAGAAGAAGGGTATTCGCGGCGTCATTCTGCCGAAACAGAACGCAAATGAAGCGGCGATGGTGGAAGGAATAGATGTGTACGGCGTGGAGACGATGACCGATGCTGTTGAGGTTCTCGAAGGGAAATCATACATCGAACCGCTGCGGCTCGATCTTCGAAAAGTATTTGCTGTGGAGCAAAAATATCATCAGGATTTTTCCGATGTCAAAGGACAGGAGAATGTGAAGCGCGCGCTGGAAGTAGCTGCAGCAGGCGGTCACAATATTATTATGATCGGACCTCCGGGATCGGGAAAAACAATGCTTGCACGCCGCCTGCCGGGCATCCTTCCACCAATGACATTTGAAGAAAGTATAGAGACGACAAAGATCCATTCTGTCTCCGGTATGCTCCCGCCCGGTTCGGCGCTTGTCGTGCAGCGTCCGTTCCGCTCTCCGCATCATACGATCTCCGATTCTGCGCTTGTCGGCGGCGGAACAATTCCTCGTCCCGGCGAGATATCTCTTTCGCATCACGGCGTATTGTTTCTCGACGAACTTCCTGAATTTGCACGCAATGTTCTGGAAGTGATGCGCCAGCCTCTTGAAGACGGGAAAGTTACGATCAGCCGTTCGAAGATGTCGGTGGATTACCCGGCAAATTTTATGCTCGTTTGTGCGATGAATCCATGTCCCTGTGGAAACTTTGGTAATCCAAATCATGAATGCACATGCACGCCGATGGTGATCCAGAAATATATGGCAAAGATCTCCGGTCCATTGCTGGACAGGATCGATATCCATATTGAAGTGCCGGCAGTGAAAGTGGCAGAACTTGCTCTAAAGAAACAGGGAGAACCGTCGGAACTTGTGCGAGGCAGAGTGATGCATGCCAGAGAATTACAATTACAACGGTTTACGAAACAGAGAAATCTCTTTTCTAATGCCGGCATGCAGTCAAAAGAAATCCGTGAGTTTTGCCGGATCGATCCAGCCGGAGAAGAATTGTTGAAAATGGCAATGACCAAACTCGGATTATCGGCTCGGGCATATGACAGGATCCTTAAAGTATCGCGTACGATCGCGGATCTTTCTGGCAGAGCAGAGATAGGTACGGAACATTTGAGCGAAGCGATCCAATACCGTAGTTTAGACAGAAATTTGTGGGTATAAAGTAAGCAAAAAACCTTGTATGGTTACGACAATTAGTTCTAACCTTGACAAAGGATTCCCTTCCGAATTGATAAAACAATTGTAACAAAAGCATATTCTCGCTACATTCGTTGTAACTTCATTCCACAATTTTCGTAAATTCACCCGCTATCGTGCTATTACTCTTAATCAATTTTTCAATGCTGCATATTCACAATCTTCAAGGAGATGATATGAGGACATTTGGTCTATTTCTTCTGGCTGCGGTTATTTCACTTTCACAGGTGAAAGCGCAAACCAAAAGTATGGTTGCGGACATCAATATTCCGTACGAAAAATTCACGCTTGATAACGGTCTTACTGTTCTTGTCCACGAGGACCATAAGGCGCCGATCGTTGCGGTGAACGTATGGTATCACGTCGGATCGAAAAATGAAAAACCCGGCAGGACAGGATTTGCCCATTTGTTCGAACATTTAATGTTCAACGGTTCGGAAAATTTTGATACTGATTATTTCCAGGCATTGGAACGGATCGGTGCAACGGATCTCAACGGAACAACAAGTAATGACAGAACAAATTATTTTCAGAATGTTCCTACGCCTGCTCTGGATATTGTTCTTTGGATGGAGTCTGACCGAATGGGGCATTTGACCGGTGCGATCAGCCAGGCAAAACTTGATGAACAAAGGGGAGTAGTGCAGAATGAAAAACGGCAGGGCGATAATCAACCGTATTCTATTGCCGAAGAATTAACCACCAAAGCGACATATCCTGCCGGACATCCGTACTCATGGACGGTGATCGGGTCACTGGAAGATCTGAATGCAGCGTCGTTGGATGATGTGAAAGAATGGTTCCGCAATTATTACGGAACGGCAAATGCAGTCATTGTTCTTGCCGGCGATATTGACCTGAAAACGGCAAAAGAAAAGATGCAAAAATATTTTGGCGATATACCTTCCGGTCCGCCGGTTGCTAAATATGATGAAAATGTTGCCAAGAGAACGGGGACAATCCGCCAACGCGCGGAAGACCGTGTTCCTCAAGCTCGATTCTTCAAAGTGTGGAATACTCCAAAATATGCCTCGGCAGAAAATACATTTCTTGATTTATTCGCAGATATTCTTGCATCAGGGAAAACATCCAGATTATATAAACGCTTGGTGTACGACGAACAAATTGCGACGAATGTTTCTGCCTATGTTGATTCACGGGAGATCGGAAGTCAATTTAATATCGATGCAACAGCAAAATCTGGTGTGGATCTAGTCAAAATTGAAAAAGCGATCAACGAAGAGATGAAATTACTGCTTGAAAAAGGACCCACCGAAAAAGAATTGCAGCGTGTGAAAACTCAATCCATCGCAGGATTTGTTCGCGGTATTGAACGCATTGGAGGATTCGGCGGAAAATCAGACATCCTTGCGAATTCGGAAGTTTTTGCTGGTTCACCGGATTATTATAAAACATATTTGAACAACCTGAATGAGGCAACGGTTCAGAATATTGTTGCAACAGCAAATAAATGGCTAACCGATGGCGATTACATTCTTGAAATTCATCCATTCCCTCAATTTAAGAACGAT
>CAJBTU010000023.1 GCA_903958625.1 uncultured Ignavibacteriota bacterium
AGCGCGTCTGCGGATGCTGATTGAACATGGATGGACGGAGATGAGCATTGAAGGTGTGAGCATCATCATGTCGGACTCCGTTATCCTTTATAAATCCCAAGCATTTTACGGAGAATCGCTTCGCGTCCAGATTGCGGTGAAAGATTTTTCTAATTTTGGATGTGATATTTATTATCTTGTGCGGGAACGTGAAAGCGGACGCGTTATCGTGCAGGCGAAAACAGGGATTGCGTTCTTCAATTACGAAGAGCGGAAACTTGCGCCGGTACCCGAAAAGTTTCAGCAACAGTTCCGCAGTTAAAAACATTCTTCAAATATTTCCTATCAAGCAAATTATGAGACCATCGACGAAACTTTCGTGCGGAGTATTCATTGCTCTCTTTTGCGCAATGATGCTGCAGGCCCAAGAGACCGAGACGACCGGGGAGACGGAAAAAAAGAAAAACCGGTTTTCGATCATGCTTGGCGGTGCGGCGGGAAATTTTGCAAATTCGGAAGCGAAATTCAATACCATCTATTCAAACCGTACCATTTCCAGAATTTACATGGCCGGCATCGGCACGAACGCATTCTATTTTATCGGAAAATATCGCGAGTTTTCGGCGTTGGGCAAATCGGTGGTGGCGAATATTGCCGTAGCGGGAAAAGCCGATTGGAAACAGAAATTCTACAGTGCCGGTTTACGTCTGCATGCCGATGATCATCCGATCTATGCGGAAGTGCTGTATGTGTTCACGCGTGCCGAAGAATCAATCACAACAAAAGATCCCGTCGTCGAAGAATTAACGGCAAAAGAAATTACGGAAAACAAAGGGATCGGATTTACCGTTGGTATTGCACTGAAGATCGCCGGACCAATCGGAATATTTGTGGAGGGCGAATACTCCATGATGCTGAAAAAAGGGAGGAATCAATACGGACGGGCAAACCCGGAACTCGGCGGAATCTGTGCCAGTGCCGGAATACAGTTTGTATTGTAAGGAGTGATTATGAAAAATTTATTTTTTGCTCTTGCGACCGCAATCTTGCTTTCATCCTGCAACACGAAAGATGAACCGGTGGAAATTCCTGTTGCCTATTCCAGTCTTAAGCTTCAGCCTGAACAGGATTCGCTCTTCCTTAATGCGAACAACGAATCGCGTCAGCTGGCGCTGATCGGTTTGATCGTGAATACCACCGAAAAGACGATCACCAATACGGGAATGATGACCGATGCGCGGTACACCATACGGACAAGTGATACCGTGTATCAGTCTGTCGTTGCATCAAAGGCACAATGGATCTCGTCGAATACCGCCGTTGCGACGGTGACGAATGGACTGGTCGTGGGAAAGAGTGCGGGATATGCGCAAATATCAGCACGGATCGGGAATGCTTCCACAAAGATTCTCGCAGTGAATGTAAGGGCAGTTGATACGGCGCCGGGGTTGTCACTGAATCCTCCGGCGGCAATGCTGATCTTTGAGAATTCAGTGATGGTTTCCGGGATAGTTCAGCAGCAGGCGGTGTTGAGTGTAACGGAACCTAATTCGGGATTTTCAAATCAGTCTGTCGTTTATGGATCGGACGGTTCATTCGGCGTAACAGTAACCGGATTGAATCAAGGCGCGCGTATTATTACTGCCCGGGCTCGCCACGCAACAAATGCTGCCCTTTATACCGAGCGGTCGAAAGGAGTTATCTATTATGAGCCCAATACTCCCGAGGCGAACGGCATCGTGGGGAATTGGCTTGGCACCACTCTTGGAAAGAACTTCAACTTCAGTATCAGCCACAGCATCATTCCGACACGGTACGATATTTCCGGCAAGATGGATATTCAATTTGAAGGAGTGGGACTTATCCGCGATATCGATCTGCTGGGAGTGCTGAATAATAACGGAACGATCAATGCTGCATTGTCAAAATCCTATCAGGGATTCACTGTTTCAGGAAAATTCAGCGGCTATTTCAAATCGGCGGGAACAGGCGAAGGTGAATACAGTGCTCAGGCCACAAAGACCGGCTGGCCGAAAGTGAGTTTTAACGATAAATGGACGGCGGTTAAACTTCCGTGAATGCATCCTTAGGGGAAGCATCCTTTTTAATAAACCGCTTCGGGACTGTTATTGCGAGCGGAGACGATGAGTGACGACAGATCGGTAAATATGAAATCAAGGTTTATAATTTTTGTTACTTCAATTTATTTACTGTCCGGCTGCGGCATCACACAGCCAGTCCGTCCGATAGAAGAAGGAACGACCGAGATTGTCGCGTCATTTGGCGGACCGATCATTCCCTTTGCATCCATTGCAATTCCGGTTCCTTATCTGAATGCCGGCGCTCTGTACGGAATCAAACCTAATCTTACGCTATATGGTAATGCTCATATCACCGCATTATTGTTCAAGGATGTCGGTTTGGATGCCGGATTTTCCGCGCGTCTGCTTCCGGAGCACGGGATACGTCCGGAGATCACGTTGAATGGCAGGGCATATTTTTTCTGGGATGCTTTTCGCGGCAATACCACCCGTCTGTATCCAATGGGAACCTTAACGGCAAGTTATGAAGTGAGTGAACGATCGTTATTCTATTTTGGTGCAGATAACCTTTACCAAATGAAGACATCGGATCTATTTGTCTCATCCTTCGTCGGCTATAGTTTCCCGATTGGCGAATCGACGGTGATGCAGATAGAATCAAAATGGCTGGCGATGAACCGCGATACACGCCACGGAATATTTGAAGGGGCAGCATCGGTGACTGGCCGTGGAAATATCGGAATATTTTTTGGATTACAATACTGTTTGAAATGATCAAAGAACGAAAAAAAATACTATCATCCCTAACCGCCGCAAACGGCATCGGAATTTCTTTTATGCTGTCGTTATTGGCCATAATATTTTCCGGCTGTTTCGATCTCGACAGTTCGCTGTTCAATAACGACAAACTCACTTCGTATCAACTTTCTACTGCTGTCATTCCCGAAACTCTCAGGACGCAGGTTGTGCTGACATCGCAAGGGAAGAAGATCTACGGATATTTCGTTAAATCACCGAATGCAGGCGAAAAAAATGTGATCCTCTATAATCACGGCAACCGGGACCATTTGCAGTTCTACTGGGACAGGGTGGAGCTGTTCTATAAAATGGGATTCAGTGTTTTCATCTATGATTATCAAGGCTACGGAATGAGTGAAGGAGAACCGTCGGAAGAGGCGATCTATTCGGATGCAAACGCAGCATATAATTATTTGAGAGTTTCGCAGGGATATGGAAACGGTCAGATTACCGTATATGGTTTCTCTCTCGGCGGAGCTCCGGCTACCTATCTGGCTTCAACGGTTTTTACGCCGAAACGATTCATTCTTGAAGCGGCATTCGCATCGGCTTCGGCGCTGACACAAAGCGGAACATTGCTCGATCTGCCCGGTACATACTTCATGAAAGGCGAATACAATAATGCGGAACGGATCAAGAATGTCGCTGCTCCTGTTTTGATTGTTCACGGTACGGATGACAAGTTCATCGACATGGAAAAGAATGGAAAAATTTTATTCCGGAATGCGAACGATCCAAAAACATTTATCGCCGTCCCCGGAGCGGATCATTCGGAGATCCCGTCCAAAATGGGGGATGCATTGTATCTTTCGACCGTGAAAAATTTTATTTTGAACTGACCGGTAAAAATACAAACGGCGGCTTCTGCCGCCGTTCTTCCAACTGCACCAAACGATCACACCTTATATCTCTTTTGCCCTGAGTTTTGATTCAATCTTTTGCACTTCTTTTTGTTTGCGCGGCGGTTCTTTCATCTGCAGTTGAAATTCTTTGTGCAACTGGTCCATCTGCGGATCAAAATGGAAGTTGAAATTTCCCGGCATATGTTCCCTCAAAAAGAAATGATCCTCATTTTCTGTTCCTTCCGATATTTCCATTGATACGGACATCTTTTTTCCCTTGCGCAGCAGTTCGATGTTTACTTTATCTCCTTCTTTCAGTTCAGAAATAGCATCGCGGATATCCTCATTGTCTTTTATCGTTTCATCGCCAACCTTGGTGATCACGTCGCCGGCTTTAATACCGGCCTTGGCGGCATTCTCTTCTTTTTCAACTTCTTTTACCAGAACTCCTTTCCCTCCCGGCGCCTCAAAATATTCTCCGAGTTGTTTGTTCAGTTCCATCAGTTCCATTCCTTCTATATCCCCACCGAACATTCTCACGATGACCCTTGGCGACCGAGGTATTTCTAAGCCGAACGGCATTCGCATTTTATTTCTGCCGATGTTCACACTGATCGTTTTATTCTCTCCGCTGCGGATGATCTTGACACCGGCCTTCGTACCTGGCGCTGTATCCCGCACGGCATTGGTCAAATCTTCTGCGGCTTCAATTTTCTTACCGTTGAATTCTACGACCACATCTCCTTCTTTCAATCCTGCCGAGTCGGCCGGACTGTCATCGACGATCTCGTTGATGTAAGCACCCTCTTTGATCTTTAATTCGTGTTCGCGGGCAAATGTCGGAGTGACGTCCTGAATGCCGACTCCAAGCCACCCCTGTTTCTTCGATTTAATGCGGACTTCTTTTTCATCTCCTTCCGCGGCGAATACAAGCATGCTTGCGAGAAGAATTCCTAGAACTATTAAACGTAATTTCATACTGCCTCCTGAGTGAATGTGAATATTCGGGGTCTTTGTTTGAAAAATTAGACGAATGCATTTTCCGGAATGTTCCCTTATCATTCTGTTTCCAAAATTCCATTGATGATTGTAGCAAAACATCTGATTTCTTCATACGTTGGTAGCGAAAGGAAGGCATCAACGATGACAATTGGACAAGAAAGGAAAGGCATGTTCAAATTCAAGTCCGTATTGGAAAGATCCGACAATAAATTATGGGGGTGTCATTTCCCGGTGCCAATGAATGTCGCCGGGAAGTTAATGGAAGGGAAATCAAAAAGGGTCATCTGTACGATTGGTGGACGAGAAACGTTTCAATGTGCGATCCTTTATTACAAAAAGGGGAAGCCGGTCATATCGGTTAACAAAACAGTTCGTGATTCGCTTGGTGTCACCTTTGGTGCCGTGGTAGAAATCATGCTGAAGAAAGATACAAGCGAATACGGCTTGCCCGTTCCGGAAGAATTAGAGGAAGTTTTCCGTCAAGATAAGGATGGAAAGAGAATATTTCATTCACTTACACCCGGCAAGCAGCGTACTCTTCTGTATATTGTGAATAATGTGAAAGACCCGGACAAAAAGATCTTGCGGTCATTGGTGGTATTGCAGCATTTGAAGGAGAACAAAGGAAAGATCGATTATAAGAAGTTGACGA
This sequence comes from uncultured Ignavibacteriota bacterium, assembly GCA_903958625.1. Classification (GTDB taxonomy): domain Bacteria; phylum Bacteroidota; class Ignavibacteria; order UBA10030; family UBA8401; genus UBA8401. The sequence continues at coordinate 5,316 of CAJBTU010000023.1, forward strand.
TACAACTGAAAAATCCGGATAAATGACCCCGGTCAACCTCATTTGAAATAGCCTTTTTTATCGTTGAATTTCAGGTTAAATATTCCTTCTTTCATACAATACTTTGACAAGATCATGCTCTCTGCAGTCTTTTAACGTGATATCTAATTATCTTTTTACGCATGACCCCATCATTGAAAAAGCTCCTCTTCTCAAAACAGTTCCGTTCCGTAATTTCTGCGGTAGTTGGATTGACAGCTGCATATTTTATTGCACAATCAACACTCGGAAAAGTTGTTGAACTGAATGCCCTGGATATTCAATTTCGCATCGCCCAAAACAGCCGCATACCCGACACAAACATTGTTATCGTCACCATCGATCAGAACAGTCTGCAATATTTCAAACGAACGGCAAAGATCAGTTGGCCCTGGCCGCGTGATTTTTATGCCATGACCACGGAATATCTTTCCAAGTCCGGCGCAAAAGCGGTAGTGTACGATTTCCAATTCACCGAACCGGATGAGGACAGGGCGAATTCCGTCGGTGCATACAATGACAGTTTATTTGCGGCAGCAATGAAGAACGCCGGCACCGTTTATCTCGCAGCGATCCTGACAAAACAGGAAAAAGAAGATCAGCCGGGAGATCCGCTGGTGAAATATCCTACCGTATCGTCGTCGGTTGTAGAAACGCAGAAATTCAATTTCGATAAATCATATTCGCCGCTAATACAATTCCAGGAATCGGCAAAAAGCGTCGGTGTGGTGAATTTTGTTCCGGACGAAGATGGTGTCTGCCGAAAGATCGCCCTCCAATATTTCTATAAGGGAAAGAATCTGTATGCGCTCTCCTATAATGTGTATAAGGACATTTACGACAGAACAAATCCGATCGACGGAAAAATAAAGTCTCCATATTTGATCTATTGGTACGGCAAAGGGGGACCGGACGGCGTGTTCAAATATTATTCGATCCATGCGTTGATCGTGTCGTCATACAAGTACCGTGATGGAATTGAACCGGACATTCCGCTTTCAACGTTCAAGGATAAAATTGTCTTCATCGGTTCCAATGCACCAAGTCTTTTCGATCTGAAGAATACTCCGTTCACATATCGCGAACCGTACCCCGGTGTAGAGATCCATGCAACGGCAATGAGCAATTATCTGAACAACGATTTCATTAATGAGATTTCATTTCTCTGGATCTTCATCGCAAGTCTGCTGCTGACGGCACTGGTTGCCTACCTCTCAAACTATAACGAAAATATTGTCATCAGTTCTGCCGGATTGATCGTTATTTCGATGCTCTTTCTTATCGCCGTAACACAGATGTTCCTGCGGGAGCTGCTCTGGATGCAGATTGTTTTTCCAATGTTCTCCATGATCCTTACCTACGTCATTTCCATCGGGTGGAACTTTGCAACGGAGGGAAGGAGCAAGCGGCAGATCCAAAAGATATTCGGGCAATTCGTGAATCCTCACGTCGTAAAACAATTGAGCGCCGATCCGGAAAAAGTTGAACTTGCCGGTGAGGAGGTCGAAGCTTCGATCATGTTCTCCGATATAGAAGGATTTACGACGATTGCAGAATCGAAAAAACCGAAAGAGCTTGTGGAATTTTTGAATAACTATTTTTCCATGGCGAACGACA
>CAJBTU010000024.1 GCA_903958625.1 uncultured Ignavibacteriota bacterium
AACGAAGAAAGAGAGTTGTTTGGACTCTCTTTCTTTTTGGTAGCGCGTACGGGAATCGAACCCGTATTTAAGCCTTGAGAGGGATCCGTCCTAACCGTTAGACGAACGCGCCTTGTTATTGTCTTCGTTTTTCTTGAAAATCGCCAACTCGAAATGTCTCTGAACCGTTGAAGAGACTGTTTTTATGCTATTTGGTGCCGAGTTAGTGCCCACATAGTGCCCTGTCCAAACATCACAATTAATTCTTAAGGTGATATAATTTACTCATAACGTAAAAGGTTTGCAAGAAAAAGGGGAAATATATTTCAAGCTTTTCAAGATGATAAAACAAAAGCAACACGCCCCTCACTTCCTGCGCATTGCCGTTAGAAGAACAGTCAGCAACAGACCGCACCGAATGCATCTTGAACAACCGCTGTCCGGCGATGTTGTTCTAAATACACGACCACGGTCGACTTTGCGATTACGAACGACTTCTTGGGTTCTTTGAGCGAAAGCGAAAAGGACATTCTCGAAAACCTCTCAGCCGACTACTCGATGAAAGAAATTAAAGAACGGAATCACCTCAACAATTCCCGCCTCAAAACCCTCCGACACGACCTCGAAACAAAAGCTATTGCCTATCTGGTGTAGACAGGAGAAGAAGGGCGTGAGCGTTTCTTACGGTATCAAAATTCCTTTCTGTTGACTCTATAAATATTTCACAGTAAATTTGACTCACATTGAAACTGTATTCGTCGGCTTTTGCCACGAATAGGATTCCGGGATCTTAAATTCCAAACACATATCTTCCCTCTTCCATCCACCGGCGCAGCCGGTTCAACAAACCAAATTAATTCAAGATAAATCGATCCTTTATTTTGGAGATATATATTCTTATCCCTACGATTGGTTTCACTGAATCTATCAACAAACTAAAATAATGGGAACACAAATGAATATCAGGCTATTCTTTTTGTTGATTGTAACCATAACACTTTCCTTTTCTCAAAACAGAGGTTTCACAATTGTCAATAAAACAGGAAAAGAGACTGGTTCTTTCGGAACAAGCTGGGCGTTGATCATCGGCGTCAATGATTATGAAGAGGGGGAAATACCGAAATTACGGTATGCAGTGAACGACGCCCAAGGTATTGCGGATCTCCTCATAAAAGAACAGGGGTTTGAAAAAGAAAAAGTGTTGACGCTGATAAATTCCAACGCAACAAAAAATCATATCATCGAATCCTTTGAGTTCCTGAAACAGAATGCAGAAGCGGATGACAGGATTGTTGTTTTCTTTGCAGGTCATGGCATTACGCTGCCAACTCCCGGCGGAAGAGAAAAAGGATACATTCTGCCTGTGGATGCCAGAATAAATTCATATTCTGCAACCTGTTTATCCGTAGACCAACTCAATGAGTGGAGCGAACAGATCAGATCGAAACATATCTATTTCGTCATGGACGCGTGTTATGGCGGAACCATCTTCACTCGGGGCACGGCTCTTTCACCTGATGCGCAGGAATATTATGAGGTCATCACATCACGCGTTGCACGTCAGGCAATCACTGCGGGAGGAAGAGATCAGCAGGTGATGGATACAGGAGATGAAGGGCACAGCGTCTTTACGTACCACTTCATCAGCGGGATCAAAGAAGGTCTTGCTGATCTCAACGGGGACGGCATAATCACGGCCGGAGAAATTGCATCGTATGTTGCACCGCAGGTCACCGCATCATCCAAAAGTCAGCAGACGCCGGAGTATGGTTCGATTGCCGGAAGCAAAGGGGGAGAGTTTGTCTTTCTTGCACCGGAAACAAGTTATAAGAAAAAACCGGCGAACGTGGTTCAGAAACCGGTGAACTTCAATACATTGTTAGAACATGAAAACTGGATCTCTATTTCAGTGGAACGGATACTGTCAACTGAATCATCTCTGCAGATCGGCATTAAATACCCGATCGATATTCAGAAGCTGACGAAAAAGTCAATCGTGTTTTTCCTTGTTCCCAATATTTTTGGACTCTATTTTGGGAAAATAAATTCTATTGATTTTTCGGAAACCGTAAGTCCTAAAGATTATCATTTTAATTTTGGAATGATGTATATCAAGGGAAAATTTTTCTACGATGTTCTTGAATATAATACACTTCAGTGTTTTGCTCATTTCGAAATTTCGCAATCTGCTTTCAGTTCAGGCGGAACAATAGTTATCTACCAGCCGGATCAGGTGATAGTTGATAAGAGAGTGATTACGATGACTGATCAACCTTCGCAAGATATTACATTATTGGGTGTCGGATTGAATTTTCGCTTACGTCTGGCACGGCTCGCATTTACAGCAGACTGTTCCTTTATCTTTGATAAGGATAAGAAATACTATACGTTTCTTAACGCTGTTCGTTACGATGGAGCTACAAGGCACAGTAATATAAATCTTG
>CAJBTU010000025.1 GCA_903958625.1 uncultured Ignavibacteriota bacterium
AGCGTTAAACCTTTTCAAAACAGGTTATGGGTGAGTGTGATATATTCAATCTTTCCGGTGATGCTTGTCGAACAAATTTTATTAATTAGTTACTGATGTTACGCATAAATGAATTTTTTCGGTAAACCTATTGATGTCAATTTTATGATGAGAACTTCACCATATCGATTTTTATTTTCTCATGCCGGCAGCAGTGCCGGTCAGTTCCGGTGAATGTCTTTATGCATGATCTTCCGGGTCTCCATCAAACGGTCATCCGCGGGAAGATCAATAAGACGTTTGTTCATCTGTTCGTCGTTCTCACTTTCAAGAGTCCGTGCCGCATATTCCACAACACTCTTCGGAAAGACCCCTTCCCGTTCATACAACTCCCGTTTTTCCAATAGGATGTGCGCCGATTCAACGCAGCTTTTCGGCAGCGCGGGGAGCCGGTTCCATAATTCCTTGTCCTGAAAAATGTTTCCCGAGACATAATACTGGTCGGCGATCTGTTTCGAATCGTTGTGCGTCAATCCCCACTCTGCGGCCATGGTGATGCCGGCAAGCAGAAGATGTACCATTGCGCTTCCGTCCGGACTCCGCAGTTCCACGGTTTGTCTTCCGTCAGCCGCCAAATACGATGTTGATTGCTGCGGATTGATCTTCTTTGCCAGATTCTCGGTTGACGACCAACCGAGCGGTACGCGGATCATGGCACTGCGGTTCATGTCGCTCCAGCAGACCCGAGTCGGCGCCTCCTGATTGGGAACCAGCCGCAGATAAGCGGACGAGATCGTATTCCCGAATGCGGTGAGCGAATCGGCATACGTGCAGAGTCCGCCGATCACGCTTTTTGCTTCGGGCGACAGTGCTCCGGCTGCAGCACTCATGATATTCTTTCCTTTGGAACGGACCTCCATATGTACGTGCAGACCATTTCCTGCGATCCCTTCTTCAAGTTTCGGCGTGAAGGTGGCAACGCATCCGTGCTTGTATGCCGTATTGCGAATAAGCCACCGGGCGACCACCAAATGGTCCGCAGCATCTTCCACCGGCGTGGGAAGAAATTCTATCTCCAACTGTTCGCCCTGTTTGTTTGCGATCTCGTCCACATCGCTCCGGACGCGCTCAATGTAGCCGACTTCGCTGTGCGCATATTTTATGGCGCCGGTGATCTGCGTGATATGTCTTACCATCTCGTCCAGAACAAGGCCCGTTTTGATGAACGGAGCAGAGGCGTGGTAGCCGCGCTGCTTGGCGGCAGCGAATGAACGGTTCTGCGGATCGCTCAGCAGAAAGAACTCCAACTCGCCGAGTGCGTGCAGTTCCATTCCGGAATGTTTCCCGAACAGCTCCGACGCACGATGCAGGATCGTATCCGGCGCGAATGGCGCAAGCGAACCGTCACGCGTAAGGTAACGGCAGACGAAGTCGAGGCTTCTTTCAACGAACGGATTCTTGAATGCGGTCTTATACACTGGAACAACGTAGAGATCCGACAGCGCCGTATCAACCATTCCTTTAAATAGCGATGAACCGTCAACCCGTTCACCGTCGGCCAGAATACGCTCTGCCTGCAGACGGTTCGCAATCGGGATCTTCAGCTCTTTCAGTTTTCCGTCCAGCGCCGTATAATGGAATGTGATCCGTTCGATGTGCTGTTCTTCGATGACGCGGAGCAGATCTTCACGTGTGAAATCTTCGCGCGGTTTATCAAGGAGAACTGACAATGGATTGGCAAGGGCATAGTGTTGGGTATTCATACATTTTCATTCAAAAGTGTTGTGATGGGACGAATGCGGTCATCTGACCTGTTTGTGATTCGGCATGACAAGTACGGAAAATAAAAGTGCAAATCCAATCTTCTCCTCATAGCATTTCCGCGGCAGACGATATTCTTCGTTATGTTATCCGTATAGTCAACACAAACAAACGCGACAACGAACTCCTGTTTGGTATTGAATTGCTGCAAACATTCTTCGAATGTAAGCGAGCCGTTATTTTTTAGACGGAAGATCGGATGAGATGGAGAACTTGAATCCATCGAGATCCTTCAAACGGAATAAGCGCACACCCCACGGCATGTCGGTTGGTTCTGAATCGAGAATGCCCCCATGCGCTTTGATCTGGTTTGCATACTCATCAACATTCTGATTCGTTGATATGCGCAGCGAGAAGCCTTCTCCTTTTATTCTGTCCCATCCTTTGGCTCCGTCATCCTGATTGATGGAAAGACGTACGTCGCCGGCTTTGAGGGCCACCCCACGCAGTTTCCCGTCCCGTTCAATTCTGCGGTCGATAGTAAATCCGAGCACGTCAGTATACCATGCAAGGCTTTTGTCGAGATCCTTCACGGTTAGTGACACAGAGAGCATACTCCCCTGGAATGATTCCGGTATCGTTGAGTTAGTGTTCATAAGAGATCCTCGCTACAGTTTGTGATTTATTCTACAACAATTAAGCAGGCGTCGTCCAAGTTGCCCGGGAGAACAAAATATATTTATCAATTACCCGGCGATATTTTCACTCAACATTGATCCGTGAGATGGAAATTCCTCCGGCTCAGGTCGGGATGACAAACAAAGAATCATTCTGACTCCCATCCGATCTGATTGAGCGAGGAGTTGCTTTCATTTTCCTCCTCATTCATTTTTGAATCTTTAATGATCCAGAAAATCACACCGCTGAGGATCGCCGCAAAAAAACACCATACGGAAGTAAGATATTCGAAATAAAATATTCCTGTCACCAAACTAGATAGAAACATTAATGTGCCAAAAAGACGGGTTCGTTTAATACTTGAGACAAATAGAGGGGTGATGCTGGCAACAGAGTAGATGAAGAAGACCGGTAGAGCCAACGATTCCGGATAATCGGAAATATACCGGATATGATGACCCATAATCTCCGGGGTGACATTGAGGAACATTAAGCAATACGTATAGTACAACGACACCGATGAACCCATCATAAGCAGGATCAATAGAACTTTTTTCTTTTTATCATCCTGTTCCATAAGCAGAACTGACAAAGGCATCAACATTGGCCAAAGAACCCTGGCTATTGTTAGATACAGATATGTTGATAAGTTTTGCACTTGGTGATATTCAGGATATTGTAATGACAACCATAAAAATCCTTCGGCGATCTGTTGAACACCAAACACCAAAGGAATAGCGGCGAACACCATTTGAGAAGGTTTATGAACTTTTTTTACAACTGCGACACCTATCGAAGAGATAACAATACCCCCTGCGAAACTTGCTTCCGGAGAAAAACACATAAGAGATTTCCGTTTGTCGTACGAGTTTTTTTTATGAACTGTGAATTGTATTGTAAAGAATGACGATGAATCATTCATGCCCAGAAGAAAATCAAAAACATATTGAATGCGTCCTCTCTTCTCTGCTCTTGTAACCTACGACAATATTTTTTGGACAGCAATGACACAAAATAAAAAATCCCAGAATAGACAATGCTGTTCTGGGACTCGTTCATACTCGATGCTATAATATACATCAGGCCTGTATAGCATGGTATGTTTCCCGTTTTGCGGGATTGGTACTGCATATTATTAATCTCGGCACATATACGCAAGTTTTATTTTCAACATCACCCGAGTAACCTGCAACCGTTTCAATGAACTTTCGTATTATGTTAAAAGTGGCATCAGAACCTCGGGTAAACATCTCAAAATTTGGTGGTTTTTGGTTTTTCTTATGACAATTGTCTCAATTTTGACAAAATGATGAAAATTAGACAACTCTCATTGGTTAAACACTATGTTTTTTGCAAAAATAGCCGATAATATATGTAGAGGCAGACGGTTTTCAGGACAGAAATAGCGCATTTCGTGACAAATATCATTATTAAGATATTCTAATAAAACTTCGATTGCGCCGACGGGGTATTTCTTTTAGATTACATACAGAAATTAAACAACAAAACAAACCATGGGCTCATCAAAAATAATAATGCTTTCCGGAGTTTACCTGATATTCGGGTTCTATACGGTTGCGTTCAACAATGCCGATGAGTCGATGTTCAAATCCTGTTTGAAGACCGCAACCATGGCTCAAGAAGAGCAATTAGCTCAGACAGGCCTGTCGTTAGCATCAGGGTTTATGTCCAACGATCTCAGCCGGAATACTTTTGCAACGAAGACATTTGTCAGCGGAAACGACATGGTTCAGTATTCAGCTTCGCATCCGGCAGGCTTCCCTGCTTCACAGACGCAGGTGACGTCGGTTGCATCGCATTCAACAGTAGTCGGTGGTGTGGTGAAGGTAACGCGGGCGGTGACGCAAACAGCAGTGTATCAGTTTCACAACGGACGATGGAAACAGATGCGCGTGTTCACAACAAGAAATTATCAGGATTCATTCTAAAATTATCAGCAGCAAATCAAACGAACGCCCGCTTCTGCGGGCGTTTCTGTTTTAAATAGTGATGTTACGCAAAATGTTATGACTCGAATAACAATGCTTCGGCGCAGCGCAGGAAAGATGGTCACCCTGAGCAAATCCTTCGTATTTTGTTCCGAAGGAATCCCGTTGGGAAAGGATGCGCCGAAGGGCGACCTCAAAATCGATAACTGCGCCTTGCTCAGCATGAACATTTATTTTCATTTGCGTAACATCAGTTATATATTAATCTCGAAACAAGCGTGAACGGTTTGATTACCAAAAGAATTGACAACGAATTCATCAACGTCGAGAAAATTGATAACAAACTTTATGAACGGCGGATTTACCAGGTATAGCCGTTCTCCCTTAACCATTGCTGAACATTCTTATCGCCAAGCTTCGCAGCATTTTTATACGCTTTTACTTTAAGTTCGGTCTCCCCTTTTTTATCATACGCATTTCCTAAATTGATGTACGCAACGATATGCTGCGGATTGAATTCGATCGCTTTTTCATAGAAGTGAATTGCATCGTCAATATTGTTCTTATTAAAGTACACAACCCCCATATTACTGTACGCGTCGGCATATTTTTTATTGAACCCAATTGCTTTTTCATAGAATACAATGGATTTATCAAGATCGCCTCTATTGTAATATATTATTCCCAAATTGTTGTACGCTTCCGAATATTTTGGACTAATAACGATTACCTTCTCGAATATTTGAATTGCTTTAACAAGGTCGTCTTTTCCTTTGTATGCATTTCCCAGATTAATGTACGCGGCGATATATTTTGGATCCACATCGATCGCTTTTTCATACAATGAAATTGCCTTGTCGAGATCGCCTTTGTCGCTGTACACCGTTCCCAGATCACTATAGGCGTCAGACTGTTTTGGATTCAGTTCGATCGCTTTTTCATAAAATCGAATAGCCTTACCAAGGTCACCGGCTTTGCTGTATGCCTGCCCCAGATCGCCATAAGCATCAGCATGTTCCGGATCGAGCTCAATTGCTTTTTCATACCATTGAATTGCTTTATTCATCTCACCCCTGGCTTTGAAGGCATTTCCCATTTGCACACAAGCTTCAGCACTTTGCGGATTCAATTCTATTGTCCGTTCATAGAATTGAATTGCTTTGCCGTAATTCCCTTTGTTAAAATAAACGATCCCCATATTGAGATAGACCGCAAAATTATTTGGGTCGAGGATCACTGCTTTTTCAAAATACTTCATTGCCTTGTCATAATTTCCGCTTCCCTTAAAAGCATTCCCCAAATTAACGTACGCTTCGAAATATTTCGGATCGGTCGCCACTGCTTTTTGGAAGGATTGAATTGCTTTATCATTTTTTCCGGTAAGATTATACGCCTTCCCCAAATTATTGTATGCTTGCGATTGCTTCGGGTTGAGTTCTATCGCTTTTTGGTACGCTTGTACTGCTTTGTCATGCTTACCGCTGCCGGAGTATGTCTTCCCCAAATTATTGTATGCCTCGGAATATTTCGGATCAAGTTCTATTGCCTTTTGATACGATTCTAATGCCTTGTCCAACTTACCGCTGCGTAAATAAACGTTTCCCTGTTCGTTGCTGGCTTCTGCAGCATTTCGATTAGGTTCAGTTGATTTTTGAAGTGCTTGAACAGGCTTCCCGGATTTGTTACTGTCAGGGTTTGTCGCTGCTATAATATTATCACCATTTGGAGAACCTGGTAGGAATTCGTTTACTTTTGAGCTCTTTTCACTCTTTGTCTCCGAATTGGCCTTACTTCCGGGAGCATTTTTTCTATTGCCCTGAGATGTGGAATTCTGCGGATTTAAATTGAGAGGTTTTTGGCCGGAGGAAAGCAACCTGCCGGCATTTTTAGTGCCTTGTATTGCATTTTCAGTATTTGAATTTGGCTTGTAATTTTCCGGACTGAGTTCTATCGCTTTTTGAAATGCACTTATCGACTTATCAAGATTCCCGTTCCGTTTGTAAGCAATCCCCAGTTTATTATAAGCCGCCGCAAACTGCGGGTTGAGTTCAACCGCTTTTTCATATGACTGAATTGCTTTCTCAACTTGGATCTTTCCGATGTAGGCATTTCCTAAGTTGTAGTAAGCTTCAGAATATTGAGGATTGATTCCAATTGCTCTTTCAAACGATTCGATTGCCTTATCCAGATCCCCCTTCTCTTGGTATACCGTTCCCATTTTTACATAGGATTCAGATAAATTCTTTTCTTCCGTATTACGATTCACCATGACGGAAAAGAGAAGTACGAGCACCGATACGATAATTATGACGGATATTTTATTTTTATTGAGCATGAAGTGTCCGGCGTTACATTGTTATACCCTATTGATACCGTACTATTAACACAAAATATCTCAAATAGAAACACATGGGCCAGAGCATGATGCCCAAAAAAGGATAATGAACAGATATCGGAAATTATTTAGGTTGAGCCGGAACTGACGATCCAAAAACAGGGATGCACCAACGATCGTTTTGCAGATCTACGCCGCCTCCCATTTGTTCCTGCACAACCCTGTCAACAATAAACATCCCTTTCGCGGTCATCGCATTGAATGTATCTATACCATTATTGCTGAAACCGATCCTCGTCCTGTGTATATTGAACCTGTCGGAAAATTTTCTTTTGAATGCTTTTTCCACCCCTTCTTTGCCGATCATGAAACCCAATAACCCTCCCCACGTTGATGTTGGATTATCGGCATCCCATCCGGCAAGCGCGCCGATCTTTATTGTTTCTTTAATGTCACCTTCTCCATAGAAAAGACTCACGATACTTGATGCGAAATTGATTCCAGCGGCAAAACAGCCGTTGCAATATCTCTCTTTCGACGTCATATCATATCCGTCTGACTGATCAACCTGATACCGTTTGTACACCTCGTCCCGCGTCTGTTCCCATGCGATGTTTGCCATATACCTGCTTCGGACAAAATCGTACATCTTTGCCGGATACGTGTCATTAGGAATTCCCTTGCGGGATTCATCGGCCATCCATAGAATATTTTCTTTCAATGATCTGTTCTCATCGATAGATGATGCCAACGAATACATCGTCACATAAAATTCTGAGATCTGTTCGGCATTGTTCCGCGCCGTTGTTTGAATAGGAAGATGCGCCATTGCCAATGCAATGTCTGGACGAGACGGCGCAAACAGTCCGAAGATCTCTGTGGTAAGCTGCGCATCGATCATCTCATATTCAGGATTGTTGGCAGGATCGCCGGTGGCCGGCGGTACCATTCCCTCTTTCATCAGATCAAATGCCTTCTGATTTGAGACCCACAAATAATTCTCCTCGTCTGCTTTGATATGCTTCAGCCATCCATCCCGTATCTGAGCGCCGGTCAATAGTGATGTCTGATGTTCATACAGCAGTTCCTGGTACAAATACTCTATATCTGTGTCGTCATCGGCACCCCAAATGCCATCTTCCTTTTCCACGATAAAATCGATCGTGGGAGAGATTGAACTTGGTTTTCCTTCTCCCCAGATACTCGGCTGATCGGGTTTCCCCCAATCCTCTCTGGTATAAAAATCTCCGGTTTGGATTTTCCCAATGTTGCCGATCTTATCCATCTCCGTGACCAAACCGGTCCAATTCGCAAGGCACTCTCCAAGCCAGAAGCCATACAATTTATCACGATAGTGCGACCTGGATATGATCTTGTCCGATGATGCGGGCGAATAGGCTTTATACTCCAGCCGATAATCGATCACAGCGCCGCCGCCTATACCGCTTTTATCGACCTGGTGAAAATCCTGACAGGAGACGAGAGCCATGGAAATAAAAATAGTTATCGTGATTATTCGACGAGGGTTTCGACGGAACTGTTTTATTATCATATACTTTTTGGTCGCTGCTTTTCCTCCCATTGCCGTGTGATCATGTAACTTATGGTTCAGGAAGAAAAACGGTTACACCTGCATGCAAACTGTTTGGCACACGGGAGAATATTTGAAAGATAATGATGCCCTTGAAAAGTAAGCAAACGAAGCTTCCGGCGCAATGGAATAGAATTATGTGTCACCCTGAATTTATTCTGTGTTGGAACCATTCACTCACTACTTTAGGCAGGTGTAACTTGCGGATTCGCAATAGACACTGTTGAAGAATGTTTTCCATCGCAATAGTTTGTTCCTTGCAACAAGATCATTATATCCGTTTTCATTATCGAGGTGAAGAATATTTTTATCGTGCATTTTTTGCACATTGACAACAATTTTTGCGTTGATGTAATGAAAACCATCAAGCGATGTAAGTCTTCCTGTAGAATCAAAATAGACAGGCATTTTAGAATATTGATATTGTGCAAAAATACAGACAAGACCATCCTTTTTAGTTATTGAAACAATTTTTTCATACGACAAATGCAATATCTGCATACTTCATACACCTCACATCGTAAAACATTGAGCATAATCGTATTGGCATATTTATTGCAATTATTTATTCATTCAAAGGTTATATAAAAGATCTACATCCGCTTCAACAACAACACGATCAGAATCATTTCCCTCTACTGTGATATGAAAACTATTAACTTTGCTTTCCTCGCGATATTTCTTTTTTCCTGTGCGGTTTGTTTAGATGCTAAAACGCGCTCTTATCCAAGCATCATTCAATACATTCACCCTCTTCCGCACTCAAACAATGTTATGCCGCAGACGAACATTGCCGTCCGGTTGGAAGAAGAGATCGACCGTTCCACATTTTCAGAGCGTTGTTACATCGTAAGCGGAAACCATAGTGGTTTGCACAATGCCGTTGTGTCGATTTCCGATGACGGCAGAACAATATTGATTACACCCGGAACACCGTTTCGGACGCGCGAAACTGTTACGGTGAATCTCACTGCAGGATTGAGAACATTAACGGGTAAAACGCTGCAGGATTTTTCGTTCACGTTTACTATCTCTCCCGATTCTTTGCAACAAGAAACTTCGATATCACGAATTGAACGTGAAATGTCAGAGGCGTTCCGCGCTTCATCTCAGAGTGACGCTCATTCAACGTATCCCGCAGAACAGTTAAAGAAAGACAAATTTATTGAACTGCCGAAAGATTTTCCGGCGCTCACGGTATCAACCTCAACAAATCCCTCGCCAGGAAATCTTTTCTTAAGCAATGCAATATTTTCTTTTTCAAACATCGTGAGCACACCATATTTAATGATTGTCGACAATACCTGTGCACCGGTCTTTTATAGAGAAATGGAGTCCATTTGTTTTGACTTTAAGGTTCAACCAAACGGATCACTGACTTATTGGAGCGATATTTTTTCTGTATTGGACAGTACTTATACGCTGATCAAAACAATTAAGTGTAAAAACGGGTACGCAACTGATCCTCATGAATTACAATTACTACCGAATGGCCATGCACTCCTGATGGGATTTGATATTCAAACTGTTGATATGAGTTCTCTTGTCGCCGGCGGCAATCCGTCCGCAGGCGTTATTGGAGTTGTTATCCAGGAATTGGATAGCGATAATAATGTGGTATTTCAATGGCGCAGTTTTGATCATATTAATATTACCGATGCGACGCATATGGAATTTACTAATAAAACCATTGACGCTGTTCATGGGAATGCACTTGAGCTTGACAGCGACGGAAACATACTTCTGTCATCCCGGCACCTTGATGAAATAACAAAAATTGACAGACAAACCGGTGAAATAATCTGGCGACTTGGGGGCAAAAACAACGAGTTCACTTTTATCAATGATAGCATCGGATTTTCCCGCCAACATGCCATTCGAAAAATTGAGAATGGGAATATCACACTATTCGACAACGGTACTTTCCATACCCCCCCGTTTTCGCGCGCCGTAGAATACCGGCTGGATGAAGTACAGAAGACAGCAACATTGGTCTGGCAATACAGAAATTCACCGGATTATTATGGTAATTCACTGGGATATGTTCAAAGACTACTTAATGGCAATACGCTTATTTCGTGGGGAACAACGGATCCCAATGAGCCCGTTAATCCTACCGTTACAGAGGTAACGAATAAAGGATTAAAAGTATTTGAAATGTCATTACCGAAGGGTGTCTATACGTACAGAGCATTTCGCTCAGAATGGCCTCGGAAAACCACCGGCGTACAATCTCAACCGGTTTTCCCCAATAATGCGGTTCTTCACCAAAATTATCCCAATCCATTCAATCCCGTAACAACAATATCGGTGGAGTTGCCGGAATCCGGATATGCTTCATTAAAAATATATGATGTCATCGGCAGGGAAATTGCATCGTTGATCGATACACAATTGGAGGCAGGACAATATCACTACACATGGAATGCCAACGGCAATTCGAGCGGTGTGTATTTCTATACATTATCAGTTTCTTCAACACCTCAACACGCTCCTGTATTTCAACAAACAAAAAAATTGGTCCTTGCGCGATAACACGGCACAGACATGCACGGAACAATTCATTCACGCTTATAACAATTCGGGGAAATTCTTCGCAAGATATTTCTGAACGGCAGCAATATCATTCCTGCTCGTTAGATCAGGAACGTGTTCGGAAACGGGGATCAGAAGCACTTCATCGGGGAATCGTTCCGCCATCATTTTCACGGCGATGGGAAGTTCTTTTTCCTGACGTTGGGGATGCAGCGGCACGCGTTCAAGTTCGGGAAGGATTTTGTCATACGACAAGCGGAACACATTCATACTCACCCCTACGCGGCCGTCGCATCGTTCGATCTCTGCAACGGTCTCCGCCGAAGGCTTTTCGATAAGGTCCGCAAGAAATCCTTCCGCACTCCGCCTGATCACTGCAAACTGTTCTGCTCGTGAATGTTCAAAGCGAAACGCGTTTCTGTCATAATCTATCATGGCGCTCCGAAGCGCCGGGTCACATAACCGACGGAGAGAATCGATCGAATACAGATTGTCGCCGTTGCATATTGTGAAATATCCTCCCTGCCAGTCAGCCCGTGAACGGAGTGCATGAAGAAGAGCATCTGCCGTGCCGGAAGGTTTCGTTCGTCCGGCCGGGACCGGCTGAACAGCATACGAAATTGTCAGTCCGGCGTACGTGTTGCCCCGTTCCAGCATTCCGTAATGATCGCGAATGGAATTGTCTTTTTCACCGACAACGATCACCACATAACGGTATCCTGCCTGTCCGGCGTTATACAGAAGATAATCGAGGAACGGACGCGCATTGGCACCGACACCGATCATTGCTTTGGATATGACCGACGCCTCTTTCTGCAGCCGGTCATCGATCCCTTCGGCGGCGGATGATTTCATCCGCGACGAGATCCCGCCGGCAAGGATCACTAATCTCCCCGCATTCATAAAACACTCTCCAATAATTCTCTTCGGGTTCCGTTCTCCGTCCTGACAACGTATGCTTTTCCCCCTACACTGCGGATCGCATCGGCAACAGCGTTCGGATCATCCGGTGCATAGGCGAACATGCAGCCGCCTCCGCCGGAGCCGTTGATCTTTCCGCCGTATGCGCCGGCGCCGGTTGCCGCAGAAAGCATCCGGTCGATCTTCGGAGTGGAGATCTTCAGTGTATCACGAAGGATCGTTTGATGTTCATTCAGCAGAGCGCCAATCGCCCGGTGATCGAGTTCCTTTTCCATCAGCATCGTCTTTGCACGCATTGTGATATCGCGGTTCATCAAAGTTCCGATGAGTAATTCATGTTGTTCGGCTGTCAGTTCACCGGCATAGTGTTTGATCTCTTCCACGGTTGAATGTTGAAGTGAAAATCCGGGATGCGCTGCTGCTAGTTTGTTCGATACCGCAACAACCTGATCCTTCACTCTGGAAAGGATCGACTTGGTATCCTTCGGTTCCATGGAATCACCCAGAACGAATGTTCCCAGATTTGGGGCCATTGTTTCAACCCGGACAGCAGGTGAGAATTCCAGAAAGATAACGCCGCCGATAGCTGTGGAAAAATGATCCATCATTCCGCCCGGTTCGCCGAATTCCAGCACTTCCGCTTCATGTGCATAGCGTGCTATCACATCAGGGGAAAGCTGATCCGCCTGGTCACTCATCGATGCAAGAAAGTTGATCCATGTTACAATCAGCGCTGAAGAACTTGATGTGCCGGAATTGATCGGGATCGTACCGCGCACAAGACAGTCGAATCCCGATGAGAATGTATATCCGTGCTTCCTCATCACATTGACGACACTCCGGAAATAATCGCGCTCCTTTTCGTACGGAAGCACACCTTGAAGGGAGAACGCTTCATGGGAACGGATATCCGGTAGATCAAGATACACCTCACGATCCGTTCTGCGCGAACCGGATAGTGTGATGCGGAGGGAAATTGCGCATGGTATCACCGGAAGACCGAGATAGTCCTGATGCTCGCCGAAGAGACAGATCCTTCCCGGCGTGGAAAATGCAGCTGAATGAACGGAATGTTTCATAGAAAATCAAAATAATATCAGACTTGTCCAAAACAAATCTTAAAAAACTATTTCTCTTCATTTCTTGACGGGGCAAGAAAAGAAGCAAAAGAACCCCTTGCGAAATTTAACGCACGCGATGAATCCCGTTCGCTCTTGCCCACCTGCCCAAGGGACCACTTTGCGGTGGCGGGCAGGCCCGTTGATGGCGCTTTGCGCCATCAAAAGTCCCGTCATTCATCGCTTTCCTATTCGCTCAATCTTCCTAATTTTCGCACCCCCGCACTTTTTTATATCTCATAATGCTACAGTGGAGGGTTTACTACGTATTATCAAAAATTATTTGCACAATTTGAAACACTATGACCATTTTTACTTTCAATTCCAATTTATTTTTGTCAGCTGTGAAAAAGTAGGTTTAAGACTATCGGAAACGGCAAGGATTCATCATTGTTCTTTCACGATCAACAGCCATCCCTTACCTTTCGGCACTTCAATGGTGTCCGCAACACCGAAGATGCGCGCCGGTTGAAAATTTTTGATCTCCGGCGCCGTCAGTAAAGCATGAGCCGGATCGATCCCCAATGTATTCCAGTCGATGGTGAGCCGGACCTTTGCCGTTGTATCAGCCCAGCTTGCAATCGAGATCATTGCGGAGCGTTCTTTCTTATACACAGTTGCTTTCACGCCGGGATTGCTCACCGTAATCGGACAATTGCTGCTCCAATATCCGATCATCTCTGAGCCTTTCATGCCAAACGTATCCCACACTTTCCAGAGCGGTCTGGGATCGGCATTATCGCTCCACGGCATACGGTTCGTCATTCCGTAGATCATTCCGCGCCAGGCATTCCCGCCGTCCTGCAGCATCTCTCCCATCAGGCCGAACGGAATGCCGCTCACTTCCGTGAGGAAAAAATCCGGAGCGTTCTTTTCGTAATCAAAATATTCGCCGAACCACAGGCGGTTCAGATACGGGAAATGCTCCATATACAGATTTGCACTGTTGTTGAATCCGTCATTCTTATTGTACTGATTTGCCGAATGTAGGTCGACGATTCCCGGATGACCACCTTTCGTCAGCACACGTTTGATCCTTTTCATTGTCACACGGTCGAACGCAACGTCGTCAAGATAGATACCGTCGATGCCGACATTTGCCGCAAGCCAGTTCATTCCTTCAACGTAGTAGTTGTGCCACCGGCTCATTCCGCTATTCACCATTGCGGCATCTTTGATCTCCGGAACGAACCATGCGGCAATGTAATCATCTCCCACGTGTTCCTGCAGCCAGCTGAATCCGCCCCCTTTGCCGGGCGAATAGATCTCGTGGCCCAGACTTCGAAGTGCGAAGAGTTCGTGCGAACGGTTGGAAAGTTCGCGGACCGTGTTATAGATCTTTACTTTCAGCCCCTTGCCGTGCGCGGCATCAACATAGTTCTTCATCTTGCTCCATTCGATGAACGGATAATTGATCCATGGATTGATCGGCGTTGCATGATGGATGTTCACCACGGAAGCCCCGGTCGCCTTAATCGTGTCGAGATCCTCATATTTGTGATAGAACCGGGTCTCCCACTGGAAATCGGTTTGCAGCGTATGAAACGGCGTGATGAGCATCGTGAAATTATAATAGAGCGTATCACCTTTCTTCATTGTTCTACTTCCGCTGTAGGCGTTCACCAGCACCGATTTCCCTTTTTGAAAGATATCAATTCCCCCTTTGTTTCCGTTCCCCCATGACGAAGGTAGCAGAAGCGGTTTCTGCAAATAAAAATTCGTGTTGAGCGGACGAACATACTGTTCATCTCTGAACGAAAACTGCAGCCCCGCGTTCACCGATCCGATCCACGCTCCGTCCTGATTTTTTGTTGCCACATTCCACTTCCATCGAACGGTGTCCGGACGGTTTCCTCCCTTCAATCCCAGTCCCATCGCATACTCCGCTGCGGCCGGCTGCATCGGAATATGGAAATTGATCTCCTTGAATGAGACATCGTGCAGCGCGGTCATCCGAACGGAGTATGAAAGGAAACCGTCGAACTCCAGTGTTGCATGCAGATCCATCTGCAGCGCTTCCGACGTATTCATCGATTGCCACGAAACTGTTCCCGGCTCTTTCCGCGTAAACGTTACACCGTTCCCGCTCCAGTGAAGCGGCTGACCGCCGGCATCATCATAAAAATGGAAGTGCATCGGCTCTTTTAACAGATTATTCGGCTGACTGGAGAGCGAGGTCATCTCCTGCGTGAAGAATGTTTGTATCTGCGACGGGAAACCATCATTATGCAGCAGTAGTTTTCTTCCGAGCAGAGCAATGACGGAATCCTTCACTTCAAGCGGAGTATACGGAGCGATTACAGTATTTTCCTGTGCCAGAGTGGAATTGAGCCAGCGGAGTCTCGTCATGCTCTCCGGTTTGCCGATTCCCCCTTCTTGCGCCACAGTATTGCACACAAAAAGACGAATGGATATTTCCTTCGCCTGCGTTCCTTTTGCGGATATTTTTATTTTTCCGGTATACATTCCGGATGGAATATTTTCCGGCACGTTTACTCCGCACCATAATGCCTGAATAGTTCCCCGTTCGACATTCAAAAATGTGTGGGAAGGAACACCGGTGTAAGAAACACCCTCCGTATTGAAGCAGGAAATATTCTTTGAAGAAATGACACCGCCCTTCTTCCCCTTCAAATCGGTGAATGTCAGATTTACCTCTTCCAGATTCTGCAGCGCATAGATGCCCAATTGATATGTGAAGAACTCGCCGCGCTGAACACTGTCGGCAAATCTGTCCCGGTCTTCTTGTCGGATCCACCGCAACGGAAGATCGTGCTTCATCCGTATAGAATGAAAACGGTCTTCCGGAAAAACGATGAACGGTTTTCCGCTGTTTTTTTGGATGAGTGAGGCGGTCTCTGTTTCTGTTGCGATTATTTCCATCGGATAGAAACTATTGAATGGATCGATTGACTGATATTCTTCCGCAACAGCCGCAGGCATTACCGGAATGGATCCGAGAAGACCGAGCCATCCGGCTGAAGCAGTCGTATCCGGCGCGCGATAGACACCTTTTGGATAATTCGAGCGTCCCTCATTTTTATAGAGCATATAATAGACGAAATACTCGCCTGCCCCGGAGACCGGTTCGAACAACAGTTCTCCGGATTCCCGGCTCACCGCTTTACGCAGAACATTCATGACTCGCTGACCGGTTTGTGCATCGACGATGATCAAACCTTTCAGTTCCGGATGGTCATCCCTTCTCCGCCAAGGGATAACTACACGCGCTGCGCGGCGATCCTTGCCGTATTCCTTTTCGGTAAGCCTGATAACAATACGATGGTTTCCGAGTGAATCAGCATTCCAGTGATTCTTCCCGTCAGCATATTTCAGTTCTGCCGCTGCTGCGGATAATGTACATCCCGAAAAAAGAAAAATAAATGCGATACATCTGAATGTGAAATTCATAGGTTATTCCATTGTCAAAAGATCTATCGACGGCGGATTGGTTACCGTCCGGGAAAAAGTTGTACGGAACAAAGTTTGTTGATTGAAAAATCCGCAATTGCGGAGAAAAAATTTTGTCCCAGTTGACCCGCCTTCATAATCCAAACGGTATCCTTTTTGTGCGGTGGCATCTGCTGTAAAGGTGATAACTGAAAGAGGTTTCCATTCACCGAGCGTGTTGCGGATCCATTGATTTCCGTACAATGCTTTTCGCGTGATCCATCCGGTGGTAGGTTCGAAATTCTCCAAAAAGGAATGCAGACGGGTCAGATACGTTTTTGTGGCCGGACGGCTGAACGATGCGATGAGCATCCACTGTTTCCGTTCGGGTGCAAAGAAATACGCCGTGAAAACCGTCTGTTCATCTCTTAATGGCTGTGCGTGAAGCAGAAACCGGTAGGTTGTATCGGACTTCCATGGATAGACCAGATAACTTTGTCCTCCGGATCCTTCATTTCCAAACTCGCCGGTATGAACATTCTTTCCTTTTTTGATCAAGAGTATCTTTTTATCATCCGGAACCGATGCAGGGTCGTCCGTTCGGTACGGACTCCAGACGGAAAAAAGGACGCGCCGTTCAGTCGTAGAATTTACCTGTATGCCAAAGTATCCTTCTTTGAATCCATTGGCCATAAAATAGGACCCGGTCACATCGTTCCCAGCCGGTACGGTGATCTCGCTGTAGAACCATTCGGCATCATTACCAACTTCGGAAGAATCAAAATTGAGATGAACGGAAGGACCCCTACGCCCCCAATAAAAATAATTCCCCTCATTATTTTTTACGAACGCCGAATTTCGGCCAACGGCACTCCCTGATATCCGCAACTCGCTGATCTCGGCAAAAAACGGACCGCTTCTGCTGATTCCCTTCATATCGATCCGGACATAACCGGTATCTTTAATTATCCATCCTCCAAGAGGATATTCTTTCCATTCAGTTCCACTTACCATTGCTACAGCCGGAACGGCATTGATGCTGCACCGGATCGTGCTGTTACCTTGCGGAACCCGCACCACTGCGGAAATATTCAGTGTACCCGAAGCGCGCAGTTTTACAAACGTGCTGAAAACTGCCTGTGGATCATTCCACCCTTTCCACCCTTCGTCGGTCACTTCTTCCGATCCATCCGGAACAGCGTGCGTGACCCACGAATTTCCTCCCAACGGAACAGAGATTACGGTTGAATCCAATGATGATGCTACCGGCCGGTGATTATCATCTCCGGCGGATAATTCCATCGTAAACAATATTGCGAAGAGAACGATCATTCTATCATCTATTATGTATTTCCCGTAGCGAAACTATTGAACGATACTTCAAAAAGCGTTATGACCCAAACATGATCAGGGTAGAATATGTTCTCGAAAATGAATCCCTGCACGTGCACATCCCTTTTTGATCACTTCAAAATACGGGATAACATTCGGATCGACGGCCGGAGAGACGGTATAATATTCTATTTCAGTAATATTTTTTTCGCGAAGCTGCTGCTGAACTACTTCAATCAGGCGGGGAATTTCATTCGAAACAAGCAAATGGTCGTACCACGGCAGAA
>CAJBTU010000026.1 GCA_903958625.1 uncultured Ignavibacteriota bacterium
TACCATTATTGATTTATACGCACAATGATCATCACCGTGCCGCACCGAAGCACTATAACCTTACAGCTGATTGATCATTGAAAATCTGAATCCGCTGAACGGATTGATCTGCCGGCAAATGCCATTCGCGCACACTTGTCCGCCCCGTTCGTCACCCAAAGAAAACATGATCGTGTGAGTACTTCCTATCCGGTAAGATCCGTCAACAGCGATCCAAACGCTGCGGTGCGTAGGATCAAAGGGATTCGTCGTCGATTCCCTCCTGATTCCAGCGGACCACTCCGGCGATTTGGATATCTGAAATGAGATCAACAGATCAAATGACGATTTATCGGTTTGGTATGCGCTATGATAGATCCATAGCGGCTCAACGGTTGTCTTCACACTCCAGGTTTCATCCATCATCCATTGAAATTGGACAGGCATGCCTGTCATATTGATGTAAGTTGAACCAAATTCGAAAAATGTGTAATCATGCCTCCGGTCAAATCCGCCTTTAACGTATGATCCCTCTTCATTCAAAAAGTGCTCTATGTCCATCGTTACTTCCCAAAATGGGGAACGGGTTTGATCCAACAACGGAAGGAGGGGAGATCCGTTCTCTTTCCGCGCGGAAATGAACGTAGATCTGTTCAATAGATACTGATAATGCCGGCTTGCCATCGAGCCGCCCAAATTTAGTGTTGTGCCATCCATTACACTATAATAGAGGTCCAATTGAACTCCCACTTCGTCATTAAAATCCACAAGATGCGGATTTCGAGATAAAGTGGTATAGGAATGCTCCTTTTTAACGGTCGGGGGATTTTGGAACGGCATCATGCGTGTTATCCGGAATGGGTCTGCTCCCGACGGATCAACGATGTCGAAACGGTAATCCTTATATTCAAGTGTGATTCCGTATCCTTCCCCCGAATGCGCAATTGACCCATAGAAAGCGTTCCCTTCTTCCCATGTTCCGGTATTTTTATTATACACATTGCGCAGCGTATACGATGCAAAGAGATCCACCAGTTCTGTTCTTACGGTCATGAACATTTCCGGAAGATCCGCCTTGACCTTGTCCGGCACGAGAGTCCTGGTGTTCGTAATATCCGCGTCGGATGAAACAAAACTTGCTCCGAGTGAAATGAACGGAAACGGAGTCACTTCCGCCAGCGCACCGCGCAGCGAGTACCGATCGTGACGCGGCGAAAGCAAATAGACCGTGATCGGATCAACGAAATCGAGAACACCGGAAACAACCGCAGCGCGGAACCATGTTGTTCTATATTGCGCATAGGCACCTTCGATCCCGGTATCGTAGGCAAGAGTACGGTTCTCAAACATATTAAGAGAGGTGCCCCGGTTAAAAAGTGCATACAGATCTCCGGCGCGAAGAGTTACGCCATCTTGTTCGAATTCGATATATTTTTTCCGCAGTCCACTGTATCGAACGCCGAATTCCGGCGGATCGCTCAGTTCCAGACGGAATCCGATCTTCAGTCTATTGAAGCCAAGACGGACATCGGCCAGATTCTCTGCATATTCTTTTCTCTCTTTGCCGTTGATGGTCATTTCATTTCCGAGACCATATTTCAACACATTGGTGACGGATGAAGTGACAGATTGCGCAGCCAAATGGCTCATACTGATTAAGGTTATGTACAGGATCAGTACTATTTTTGTTTTGTCATTTCGAGTCCCGATGCCACCCTGAAAATAATTGAATGGTGTCGGGACGAGAAATCTCAATGGTGAATCAAAATGCAAAAACGAGATTCCTCGCCACGCTGAAAAACAGCGTGACTCGGAATGACAAAACTCGGGGTCAGTGAAATAATTTTTTGCCAATCTACTGGTTCTTTCCTGAAAGAATTTCTTCAAAATCTTTTGCAATAGTTTTTTCATCACCGGCTAAATATCCGGTCCGTCGGCGGACGATCATTCCATTCTTATCGATCAGCAGAGAATAGGGGACCTGTGATCCGTTCAATTGTTTGAAGATCCGTTCGTCCGGATCGACAAGAACGGGAAATGTGAATTTTTGAGAGCGGACATATGCCTTCACCTTTGCCGCCGTTTTCGGATCATCTTTGTTTATGGCGAGTACCGTCAGTCCGCGCGGCCGGTACGTATCGGCTAATGCTTTTAACATCTTTAGTTCTGCCTTGCACGGTTCACACCACGTTGTCCAGAAACTTACGTAGACCGGACCGTTCTTCAGATAATCGGAGAGAGAAACGATCTCGCCATTCATTGTTTCGGCACTGAAATTTGTAGCGCTATTTTCCTGTGCATGAAGCACCGGAAGACAAAAAAATATGAGCACCAGCGATCGGATCAAACAGTTTTTCATAATTAGGAGACATCTCAAAAACCTCACATCAATGTCATTCCGATGAGCGAAGCGAAGAGTTCCGAAGGAATCCCTTTGGGAGAATCTCGCTTTTTCCTGAATTTGAGGTGTGAGATTTCTCATCCCGACAAATCGGGATCTGAAATGACAATGGACAACTAATTTTTCAGAAGTTTCAAATAGATAAATACCCATAAAATAAAGAGTTAATGCAGTGCCGAATAAAGGACAATATTATCTTGATTAAACAAGGTTTGTTTTACCGGCTGTGCCGGAGGATGGAAAGAGGGAAAATTATGACACTAAATGTTTTGTACGACTCCCGGGATCCAATTCGTGGCAAGAGCCGTCGAATTACAGTTTTTACGGAACAAACTTACGTTGATAAAATTATTGAGTCAAGTTAAAAGAAATATAGCACACGAATGTCATAAATCAAGACTACGGTATCGTTGGTGAGAAAATAACACTTGTTCTGCCATTATATTGATTTGTTCATTTCGATGGCTTCATTATTTTTATAATTGAGTGTCACCCATTACATTGTATTTTCCACGATTCAACCGCAGCGAGTATTTACGGGCGTTCTTTTCTAAGGAGCGGATTAAAACAAGAATGATGACGGCACTGATAAAAAATAATTCGTAGGGAAGAAGTATCAACGATGCAATAAAGAAGACTACCAATGAAGCACAATAGCATGATGTCTTTATTATCCTGATAATTACTGTATTACCCGGTTTCAACATTATGACCTCGTATTATTCGGATTGTCAATAATTATTTTACTACCATCATCTTCTTCGTTTCAAAAAACGAATCAGCTGTAATTTTATAGAAATATATTCCCAACGACACTCCGCCGGCATTCCACTGCACTTCCTTCCATCCGGCGAAACACTTCCCGTGTATAAATATCTATCAGAAGCGAAAGACCGGTCGGCAGTTCCACCTTCGTTCCCGCCTAATCATTTTTCATTACGCCTTCGTTTCTGCTCCTGTTCGGGGTCCATACGTTTCCAAAAACCGGCCGGACTGCGGGAGGGAGTGGTTTTCTCTATGAACACAATGCCGTCAAAGTTTTTCGGCGTCACCCCGAGGTACGGTTCCTGCCAATAGGGACTGTATGATGCGCCGACGATACGGAATCCCCTTTCCTTCAAAAACACCGGCGCTTTCTCCGGATCTGATACGAGTTTCCGGAAATCCAGAAAACTGCTGCCGCGTCCCGCTTTTCCGAATATCCACTCAAGCGAACCCCGCTTCGGACTGCCGAAGGTGTAACCCGTGGAATCCAGTTCAAGATTGGCGTGGAAGGATCCGTGATGAAATATAAATACGAACGAATAATACTCACGCCCGAACATCTTCTGCAGATACATTCCCATCGAATTCGAGTTCGTCCACACCCGCTGCTGCATGATGTGGGAGTCGTGTGCCCAGAGCACCATTTGCGCATCCGGTCCGTTGTGCTCCACTATCCGGCGGACGTTTTCCGCCATATATCGGTCCCGGATCTCATTATAGCTCTCCTCCGGCCGGTCGAGGGATTGACTGAAGTTTTTTCGGAACATCAGATCGGCATTTTGAATCAGCACCTCAAGATTCTGACACGCGCTGAAATACTTCTCCTCAGATGTCGCTGCAATAAATTGTAATTTGTTCTGGAGAAAATACTCCTGCAGATCGGCATAAAATATCTTTGCCCTGTTTTTCGCAAGTGTGTCCCGCAGATTTCCATCGTCATTGTATAGAGCCGGCCGCTGCACATGAACGAGCTGCCCTTTTGCGGTATCGATCTTCTGAAGAAATGATTCAACCGCATTCAGAGACTCTATCGGTTTTTGCATGTCGAATCCATAGAATCGGACTTTGCTGGAATCAGGAATGTTTTTGTTATAGTCATGCATCCAATCAAGCATGGCGATGACTTCTTCGGTTGAATACCATGCGAGCCGCTCTATTGCTTTCTCCCTTGATCCTTTGTGAGAAAGAACATACCTAATGATGATTTCGCAGTCACCGTAAGGAAGTTCAATTCCTAATAATCTGAATCGCATTTCTTTCACCAGGAATTCAAGCATACGGTGTTTCATTGTGAAAAACTCGCTTGTTCCGTGGGTCGCCTCACCGAGCCCGACAATGCGTACATCTTTCAGAATATCTTTCAACGGTTCGAGATCTGAGTATGGTCCCCCTGCATCGACGGACGCAATCGCATGGGCATTCTGGCCTACGGCGATGATAAGCGAATCATCTCCGGCAATTTCATTCTGCTGTTCTCCTGCGGAAAGCCATTGCTGCACCTGAAGTCTGAAGTTCCCGCTGATCTTTAGACTATCCTCCAAACCGGGAAAACGCTGTACCGAGAGCTGGTAGGTGCCGTTCGTATCGGCATCAATCCGCAGTTCCTCACGTCCGGTCCATAGATCATTTTTTTCATAGGCGGGCACAACAAATCGGTTCACGGTCTTGCCGCGCGGAGAGACTAACTTCACATATATGATGGTTTCGGTTTGTTCGAAGTCAAGAAGGATGAGATCATTGTTCTTCGCAGATATCGAATAGCGATACACCTCGCCGGGGGAGACTTTCTGCACAACCGATTGTCCCGGCATCAGCGCTGTGTACGTCGACCAAAGAACCGGCCCAGCGCACGAGCACGCCAAACAGGCACAGAGCAGAATTGTGAAGAGAGCTATTTTTGCAGATTGCCACCGATACATATTGTCCTCCATAGTATTATTTCATGACAATACACTTCTTCATTTAGGTGACTATTTTTCCATCACTGTGCATGTCTATTCTATAAATGTACACTCCGCTTGCAACATCCTTCGCAACCCACTTCACTTCCTTCCATCCCGCAGATTGTTCCTCGTCAACAAGCGTTGTGATTTCCCTTCCAAGCAGATCATAGATAACCAATTTTACTTGA
>CAJBTU010000027.1 GCA_903958625.1 uncultured Ignavibacteriota bacterium
GCCGTCAAGAATCCCACAAAAACCGCATGTTTGCATCAACACGAAAATCTGAGTATCTTCATACAGCAATCAACATAAAAGCGGCATAGTCCGCTTTTTTTATCCTCCGCGTAAAAGAATCTGTGTTATGGCCCAAGAAATCGCTATTAAACCCGAAGTAACCATAGAAACTCTCGACTCCATTCCCAAGACGCTTCCCGTGCTGCCGCTGCGTGATGTCGTCATTTTTCCCTATATGATCTTTCCGGTGCTGGTCGGACGCGAATCGTCGCTGCGCGCCGCAAACCATGCATTGGAAAACAACAAATTTATCTTCCTAGTCTCCCAAAAGGACCCGACCGTTGAAGATCCGGGCAAAGATGATATTTACATGGAGGGAACGGTTGCAAAGATCGTTCAAATACTGAAACTGCCGAACAATCTGATGAAGATACTGGTGGATGGGACCGTTCAGGGAGTGATCAAAGAATTTCTGCCCAACGATAAATTCATGATGGCGGATATCTCGACAACGTTTCAATCCGACGATAAATCGACGGAGATGGATGCGATCGTCCGGCATGCATCGTCGTTATTCTCGGAATATGTCCGTGCGAACCGCAACATTCCCCCCGAAGCACTTGCAGCATTTGAAAATATTAAAGATGTTCAGCGGCGGCTCTATTATATTGCGGCGAACATTTTGCAGACCGTTGAAGTGAAGCAGAAGATCCTGCGGCTCAACATCTTAAAAGAGCAATACCTGGAAGTGATACGCATACTCAATTCCGAGATCTCCATTTTGAAGATCGAACGCGAAATAGATACGAAGGTGCATGAGAATATCCAGAAAACACAGCGGAAGTATTTCATTCAGGAGCAAATCAAGATACTGCAGGATGAATTGGGGGATGAAGAAGGAACACCGGAACTGGCAAAGCTGAAAGAGGATATCGAGAAGTCCGGGATGAAGAAGGATGCATACGAAAAAGCGATGGAAGAGTTCAATAAACTGAAGAAGACTCCGTCGATGTCCCCCGAGTTTGGCGTGATCCGTAATTATCTGGATTGGCTTGTCAGCCTTCCATGGAAGAAAAAAACGAAGGACGATCTTGAGATCGATCATGTGAAAAAGATTCTTGATGAAGATCATTACGGACTGGAAAAACCGAAGGACCGAATTCTTGAGCATATTGCCGTTCTCAATCTTGTGAAGGAAATGAAAGGTCAGATCCTTTGTCTCGTCGGTCCGCCGGGCGTTGGTAAAACGTCTCTGGCAAAATCAATTGCGCGTGCGATGGGAAGAAAATTTGTACGCATGTCGCTCGGCGGCGTGCGTGATGAAGCGGAGATCCGCGGTCATCGAAGAACATATATTGGTTCCATGCCGGGTAAGATCATTCAATCCATGAAACGGGCTGGCGTTGTTAATCCCGTTATTCTTATGGATGAAGTGGACAAGATGAGCATGGATTTTCGCGGCGATCCATCCAGTGCGCTTCTGGAAGTTCTCGATCCGCAGCAGAATTCGACATTCAACGATCATTATCTGGAAGTGGATTACGATCTTTCAAAGGTTATGTTCATCACCACGGCCAATGTGCGATACCAGATACCGCTGCCGCTGCTGGACAGAATGGAAGTGATTGAACTCTCCAGTTATCTGGATTTCGAAAAAAAGGAAATCGCAAAGAAGCATATCGTTCCCCGACTGATCGTTGAACACGGTATGAGCGGTAAAGAGCTAGAGATCCGCGACGAAGCGATCCAGAAGATCATTACCGAGTACACGCGCGAAAGCGGTGTGCGTCATCTTGAGCGTGAGATCGCATCGGTGTGCCGGAAAGCGGCAAAAGAGACGGTGCTGGCAAAGCAGAAGAACGGAAAAAAGAAACGCCGGCTGCTGATTGTCGATGAAAAAAAGATTGAAGAATATCTCGGCGTACCGAAATTCAGGAACAAAGAGGCGGATAAAAAAGCGCAGGTCGGGTCCGTAACGGGATTGGCATGGACAAGCGTCGGCGGCGACATACTGCATGTGGATGTAACGCTGATGAATGGTGCGGGAAAATTGACTCTGACCGGCCAGCTCGGCGATGTGATGAAAGAATCGGCACAGGCGGCGTTGAGCTACATCCGGTCGAATGCGAAAAAATTAAAATTGAACCCGGAATTTTTCAAGAAGCACGAGATTCACATCCATTTGCCGGAAGGGGCAATTCCAAAGGACGGTCCTTCTGCCGGTATCACAATGACGATGGCGATGATCTCTGCTATCAGCGGCAAGCCGGCGCGTGCGGATGTTGCCATGACCGGTGAAATTACTCTGCGCGGCGAGGTGCTGCCGATCGGCGGTTTGAACGAGAAATTACTGGCGGCGAAACGGGCCGGCATCAAGACTGTGTTAATACCGAAAGAGAATGTAAAAGACCTGACGGAAATTCAGCCAAGTGTAAAGGAAGGGCTAAAAATCATACCGGTTGAAAAGATCGACGATGCATTGCCGATTGTTTTTGGTAAAAAATAAATCTTTTGCATCTGCATCACAGGTTTCATTATTTTGAGAGACAATGAGCTATCTAGTTACAGCACGTAAATGGCGTCCGATGGTGTTCGATGATGTTATCGGACAATCGCATGTCTCCGAAACATTGCGCAATGCGCTGGCGCAGAACCGGCTTGCGCATGCGTTTATTTTCAGCGGAACGCGCGGTTGCGGGAAGACCACCACTGCACGCATTCTTGCCCGTGCCGTAAACTGCCTCAATCCGAAGAACTTTGAACCATGCAATGAATGCGAAGTTTGTAAGGAGATCACGGACGGACGGTCGCTGGATGTAATAGAGATCGACGGTGCGTCCAACCGCGGCATCGAGGAGATCCGCAATCTGCGCGAATCGGTCCGTTATGCACCGACCCGCGGCAAGAGAAAAGTTTATATTATTGACGAAGTGCATATGCTGACGAAAGAAGCGTTCAATGCTCTTCTGAAAACGCTGGAAGAACCGCCGCCTCACGTACTCTTTATCTTTGCAACAACAGAACTGCATAAAGTGCCTGCCACCATTCTTTCCCGTTGTCAGCGGTACGATTTCCGCAGGATCGGACTCGAAGAGATCGTTGGTCGATTAAAATTCATCGCCGGAGAAGAGAAAATCACGATCGACGACGATGCGCTGCTCATCATCTCGAAAAAAGGTGATGGTTCAATGCGCGATGCGCAAAGTATTTTTGATCAGGTCGTTTCATTTTGCGGCACCACGATCTCTGCAAAACAGGTTGGCGATGCGCTGAATATCGTCGATCAGGAACTTTACTTCCGCGTTTCCGATGTTCTCCGCGCAAAGGACACAAAAGCGGCGCTCGATCTGGTAAAGGAAGTGATCAACAGCGGATTTGATATTAAAGAATTCGTTTCCGGGATCGCAGAGCATTTCCGCAACATGCTCGTAGCCAAAACGACCAACATGACCAATCTCATCGAGGAATCCGAACTTCATCGCAAAAGATATGCGACTGACTCGGCATCGTTCTCGCTTCAGGACATTCTCCGGATACTCAAAGTTACGACTGATACAGAGAATTCCATCCGGTATAGTCCGCAGCCCCGCTTCAAGTTGGAAGTGATGGTAGTGCAGTTGACGAAGATGGAACAGTCAGTGAAGATTGACGATCTTCTGCTGCAGATTGATGACCTGAAAAAAAAACTTCAGTCTGATCTGAAACCCTCATTTATTTCCAAACCACAGGAAGTATTTCCTGAAAAGCCGTCTGCAGTTCAAAAGGTAATGGAAGTTCCGGTTGAACCCGTAGTTTCCTCTTCTCCAAAATTTTCCGTTCAGGATTCGCAGCCGCGCTATACATTTGTTGCACCGGCAAAGAAAACCACCGAAGATCAGCAAAATGAACCTCAGCATGTTCAGCAGACCATCAATGTATCATTATCGGACGTTCTGCAAAAATGGAACACGATTGTTGATGAGATGCGGAAGAAAAAGATCTCAGTAGGGACCATACTTGGTGAAACGACTCCTGTTGATATAGTGAATGGAACGCTGCAGATCGCCTGTGGAGACGATTTCCACTGCGGTACGCTATTCCGTAACAAAGAGATTCTTGCCGAAACGGTCAATGAAATACTCAACTCACGATTACGCATTGAACCAATTCTCCAGGAACCCGGTTCTAAAAAAAGCAATGGATCTCATCAAACAGCCGAATCCAAAACAGCGACGATTGTTCCTGCGGCAAAACCTGCGCCAAGTGATGACCATCCTCTGGTCAAAAAACTCTTTACCGATTTCGGCGCAGAAAGAGTCTGACTAGCCAGTTATTTAAATAATCGTTCATTTCGGGCAGCCAAAATTTTTATCACTCTAAATTTTGCTAAAATAGCCATATTTCGTCATACGGGAACTCAGTTTCGTTGAGATATATAGAAACACCTATATACTCCTCATTCAAAATTGAAAGGCATCTATATGACTGACGCACAGCGGGCAAGTTTTGACAAATTATATCATAAAGAGATGATTCCACATATGAGTCTTCTCTACAATTATGCGCTTCGTTTAACGAACAATGAAGATGACGCCAAAGACCTCATTCAGGATACATATTTAAAAGCGTATCGTTTTATTGATAAATATCAGAACGATACCAATGCAAAAGCTTGGCTTTTTCGCATCTTAAAAAATTCGTTCATCAATAATTACCGGAAGAACAGCCGTACGCCAGAACAGGTTGAATATTCCGAAGTGGAAGAGTATGTTGGTCTGTTGAAAGCCGAATCGGCACCTTCAACGGATATGCGGAAAGATGTGTATGATAATCTGCTCGGCGACGATGTTATGAGGGCGATGGAATCATTGAACGAAGAATTCCGAACAATCATCATCCTTTCGGATTTGGAAGAGATGACATACGAGGAGATCGCAGAAATTCTGGAAATCCCCCTCGGCACGGTCCGTTCACGGCTTCATCGGGCCCGGAAAATGATGCAGGATAAATTGTATAATTTTGCCGCGCAGCATGGTTATATCACCAAAAAAACTGCCGAGGAATTCAAGTCGGGAAGACTCAAAACAGATCTGAAATTAGCGGTAGTGTAACATCAATATTGGAGCGGGACAGAAATTCTTATGACCCGGATAAGCGAATGAGCAATCATTCGCTTTTTTATTTTTGTTGAGGATGAAAAGCAAAGTTTGTAAGTTGAATACAGGATGAAAAAATTACTATTCATAATATTGATGATTCTGCCATTTGCCGCCACGGCACAGCAGAAGATCCTTATTCCCATGGATCTGTCTCAGACGAATCATCTGAAAGCGTACGGCATCGCTTTTTGGACATTGGAAAAAGGAGTGGAGATTGACTGGCTGCTGAACTACCGGGGCGGTTCATTCTTGATCGATAATGCGGCGATTGTTACGAATGAGTGCCGTATTCGCGGTGTTGCCTTTGAACTGATCAGCGGTGCCAGTGCAATGCAGATCCTGGGCGAGATCGCCGGAGAGAATAACAATATGGATGTTGTCCGGCTGGAAAAAGCTCCCAAAGTCGCCGTCTACGTTCCTCCGGGATTCAAACCGTGGGACGATGCGGTGACTCTTGCGCTGGAATATGCCGAGATTCCATACACGAAATTGTGGGATCCGGAAGTATTGCGCGGTAAACTGTCAGACTATGACTGGCTTCATCTTCATCACGAGGATTTTACCGGCCAGTACGGGAAATTTTATGCCTCACACCGCAATTCTCCATGGTACATCGAACAGCAGATTAGTTATGAGAAGAGTGCGCGGGAACTTGGCTTTAAAAAAGTTTCGGATGAAAAAAAGGCTGTGGCAAGAGCGATCCGTGATTACGTGGCAAGCGGCGGATTCATGTTCGCCATGTGTGCCGCAACGGACAGTTACGATATTGCGCTCGCCGCAGAGAATGTTGATATCGCCGAGACGATGTTCGACGGTGATCCCGCCGACAGGAATGCACAGCAAAAACTCGATTTTTCAAAATCTTTTGCATTCCAGAATTTTACACTCGAAATGAATCCGCTCCGGTACGAGTTCTCCGATATCGATAATCCGCAGAGCGATCCTGTTCCTCTCCGTGATCCGAACGCGGATTATTTCACTTTGTTCGAGTTTTCGGCAAAATATGATCCTGTGCCAACGATGCTCACGCAGAACCATGTGAACATACTGAAGGGATTTATGGGACAAACGACGATGTTCAAAAAAGCATTGATAAAACCAAGTGTGATCATTTTGGGTGAGCGGGAAGGATCGGATGAAGTCAGATATATTCATGGAAATTACGGCCGCGGCACATTTACATTCTACGGCGGCCACGATCCTGAAGATTATCAGCACGCCGTAGGGGATCCGGCGACCGATCTGAATCTGCACAAAAATTCGCCCGGCTACAGGATCATATTAAACAATATTCTTTTTCCCGCAGCCAAGAAAAAACAACAGAAGACGTAATGAACACGCCTCTCCTCACACTTGTTGTTGCCGTGTATAACAACAGCCGCGCACTGCAGTTTATCTTTGCCGCACTTGCCCGGCAAACATTCAAAAAGTTTGAGGTGATCATTGCCGATGATGGGTCCGGAAGCGGCACTGCCGCCGTAGTGAACAAAGCGAAACGGACGTATCCTTTCCGCATCAAGCATTTGTGGCAAGCTGATAAAGGCTGGCGAAAGAATACAATGCTGAATTATGCGATCACGGAATCTTCAACGGAATATCTTGTTTTCATTGACGGCGACTGCATCCCTTCAGAACATTTTCTCGAAGATCACTTTACGTATCACGAAAAAGGAAAAGTACTTCTCGGCAGAAGAGTGGAACATGGAAAACGCTGGGCCGACTCGCTGACGATAGGTAAAATATCTTCAGGCCAATTTGAGGAATATACCGCATCCGATCTTTTTGATGCCGTTAAAGGTAACTCTGTCCGCCTGGAACACGGAATACGAGTGACCAATTCTTTTTTAAGATCCTTCACCGAAAAATCGACCGGAATTCTCGGATGTAATTTTTCCACATTTAAGGATCACCTCTCTGCAGTGAATGGATTCGATGAATCGTATGACGGCCCCGGTTTCGGGGAAGATACCGACATCTTTTACCGTATGAATTTGACCGACGTATATGGAAAATCTCTCCGTAATCTTGCCATTCAATATCATCTGTGGCATCCCTTCACAAAAGTTTCCGACAGAAACCGCTTACGATTTCAGGAAACAGTACGATCGAATGATCCGGAATGTATCAACGGTATTCACAAATTGTCAAAGTGAATATTGCATGAAATATCTCCGTTGTTTGTAAAGAGAATTCCTCTTATACTCTCAGCATTATGAATGAAAGGAATCCATTTAATGAAACAACCGATGATCTTTTTTCTGCTAACCGTGATTTTCGCAACACACTCGTTCTCAGCCGAAACATCCTCTTTCCAGCCAGCCAATCCAAAAATTGGAGAAAAAGTAACGCTCACATACGATCCCGCCGCCGTCGGTGCAGTTCATAGTAATGCAAATGAACTGTACGCCGTCATCCTTTTTTTGCATGCCAACGGAGACATGCCTTCAATGCTAGAAAAGAAGATGGAACGAACGGGCAATCGCTGGGAAACATCTTTTACCGTTGACGATGTTAACGCTGTCAGTTTTTCCGTCCGCTATGATTCGGACGATAAGATCGATGATAATGGATCAAAAGCGTGGAATATTCTCTTGACTGGTAAGAACGGCAAACCACTGATGGGTGCTCAATTTATGCAGGCACTCCTTCATCTTCAAAAGAATTATTTTGGATTCAAGCATTTGCAGGATTCGGCGA
>CAJBTU010000028.1 GCA_903958625.1 uncultured Ignavibacteriota bacterium
GCATATTTCCCGAATGAAGAGGGATTCTCCTTTGCAAAAGTGGTGAAAAAAGATCCGGCACGGGAAAAGACATTTGAGGAAGCACAGTCGGAAGTATCCGGAGCATTTCAGGAGTTCGAGACAAAGCGCTTGAGCGATGAATGGTATCAGTCGTTATTAAAGAAATACCCCGTGGTCTACGTGAAAGATGCGTTGACAAAAACATTTGCTGCGCCTCATCCGGCGGCGGCAAAAGAAAAACAATGATGAATTGCCAATACCATCAAGAGGAAAGCGGGCTTCGCTTTCCTCTTTTCTTTTTCGGGATAATGCTGTTGTTTTTCGCCGGCTGCTCCGAGCCGGAACAGAGCGGCACCGTCGTTGCCAGGGTTGACAACCAAATGCTGACAATGGAGATGATTAGAGCCAACGTCGATACATCACGCGCTCTGACGCAGAATGACATACAACAGTATGCCAATCGCTGGGTAACCAATGAATTATTGTTCCAGGAAGCCCAGCAGCGCGGATATGATATCTCGGAACAGATCAAACAAAAATTAAACGATGCGAGAAAGCAGTTCAGCATTGCCGAATTGCTGGAAAAAGAAGTCTATTCCCTTGCTTCCAACGATATACGAAGAGAAGAGATCGCATTGTACTTTCAAGCTCACAGTGATGAATTCATTCTCCGCGAAACACTGGTCCGTCTATCGGTCGTGATCTTCGGTGAATTCGAGCCTGCAAATCAATTCCGCACAACGGTGTTGAACGCCGGCGAGTGGGAAAAGACGATCGATCAATACCGTTCTGATCCGGCAAAAGGGCTGATGTCTTATTCTGATTCTGTTTTCTACACGAAGTCTTCCCTCTATCCCCAGGATCTTTGGAAGGTTGCAAGTGCTCTTGGCGTGTCGGAAGTATCGTTTCCGGTCAAGACCAGCGCCGGATACATTGTCCTTCGTTCGCTGGGACAGTTCAAAGAGAATACCATTGCGCCGCTGCATTATATGGAGGCCGATATTCGCAATCGCCTGGCCATGGAGCTTCGTCAAAAAAGATATCAGCAGTTCATACAGGAACTGCGAAACAAACACACGGTGACAATGATGATCGCCGGAACAGATACAACGGGAGGATTGGAATAAACAATGAACTTCAAACATTTGATATCATTCGCATTTATATTCTGTTACGCTTTCGCGCAGCAGTCGCTGGATAAAATAATAGCCGTTGTCGACAAAGAGGTCATCACCGAATCGGATCTGAATTTCACCGTACAACAATTGGCGGTACAGAACCGGCTCGATCCGAAATCAAAGGAATTGCGGGATCGCGTGCTGGATGGAATGATCAACGATAAACTTGTTCTCGCACAGGCAATTGAGGACAGCGTCATCGTTACCGACGAAGAAGTGACCGAGCGTCTTGAACAGCAGATACAGCGGATGACGTATCAGGTCGGCGGCCAACAGAAACTGGAAGAGGTGTACGGAATGACCGTCAACAGAATGAAGCGCGATTTCCAGTTCCGTGAGCTCATTCGGAAACAGATGCTCGTTCAAAAGATCCAGCAGCAGCGGCAAACACAGTTGACCGTATCGCGGCGTGAAGTAGAAGAATTTTTCGGCACCTACAAGGACAGCATTCCTAAAGTGCCGACGGAGTTTGAATTAAGTCATATCTATATCGAACCAAAACCGGATTCAACCGTGTTGAAGGCACTTGTCAACAAAGTGCAGAAGATCGTCGACAGCATCAAGGCGGGAGGAGACTTTGCCGATTTTGCAAAACGCTATTCGTCGGACGGTTCTGCTGCGCAAGGAGGCGATCTCGGTTTTGCCCGCCGCGGTTCTTTCGTGAAGGAGTTTGAAGAGGTTGCATTCACCCTCTCTCAAAACGAGATCTCCAAACCGGTGAAGACACAATTTGGATATCACGTTATTCAACTGGTTGACCGCAGAGGCGATGCCGTCCGGACGCGCCACATCCTCTTTCCCGTCGAGATGTCGCAAGTAAACGATGATTCAACGATCGCTCAGCTGAAACGTATCCGCACATCGGCAATGAACGGCGAAAAATTTGGTGTGCTGGCGCGCAAATTCTCCGAGGATAACGACACAAAAGATGTCGGCGGGGATCTCGGGAAAGTCGCCGTGGACCAGCTTGATCCTTCCTATGAGGATTTCGTTAAAACGGCAAAGGCCGGAGACATCAGCGAACCGCGGAAGCTCACAGTGCAGAACAAATACGGATATCACGTCATTTATGTCCGTTCGATCACCGCGGAACATTTGATCAATATGAACGAAGACTATAAACGACTGGAACAACTGGCGTTACAATTCAAACTGAGCAACAAATATGAACAGTGGGTAGAAGAATTGCGGAGAACGATCTACTGGGAAAAGAAATTGTAACTCGATCGAATTTTAATTATACTAACACACTTATTTCATTGATATAAATCAGGAGAAGCACAATGGCACAGCATAAATCGGCGGTAAAACGCATCCGCTCAACAGAACGCCGCACAAAGCGGAATGTTGCGGAAAAATCAACCATGAAAACTTTGTTGAAGAAGGTCCGTTCGACGGAGACAAAGGAAGCCGCACAGGCGATATTGAAGGACACGGTATCGTTCCTTGATAAACTTGCGGGCAAAAAGGTGATTCACACCAACAAAGCCTCGAACTTGAAATCAAAGTTAACGAAGCATGTCAACAAATTGAAATAACTTCTATCATCAAAACAAAGAACCCCGGAATTCCGGGGTTCTTTGTTTTAAACAAATCCGTCCTTTTCCATTTGTTTCTGCTGAAGCTCCCTGATCCGCTGCTGATATTCGCCTCCCTTTGCCGGCTGCGAAAACATCAGAATCTCGTATGCCTGTATTGCCGCGCGATATTCGCCTTGCGAAGCATATATTTCTGCCAGGGTTGGCGTTACCGCATCTGTTTCGTAGGCTTGATCCTCCGTAGCCTCCTCCGGCACCGGATGCAGCGGCTGATAATTTTCCTGCGGTACAATTTTCTCGGCGCTCTGCAGTTTTTCCGCCAGCGAATCAATGTCCGTCGACGGTTGTATTTCTTCCCGTTCGGATTCGTCATTCATCGCGTTCATTTCGGCGAACAGCTGTGCCTGTTCCGGAGAAGCAAAAACCGGTTCCGGTTCGCTATGACTTTCCGGCAGCGGTGCGGGTTCTGCCGCTTCAAAATTATCATTCACAAAAACGTGTGCACTATTTTCTTCGCTGCCGGATGCTTGCTGCGCCGGCTGATCGCCTCTCAGATAATCATCAAAGGACATCGGGGATTGCGTATTAATGCGCGATTGGTTCTGCGCTAAATATTCTTCATTTGTCGGGAACGCTTCTTCGGAGGTGTGCAGTTCTTCCGTTACTGTTTCAAATAGTGATTCGTGTATGTACGGTTGTTCAGTTGATGATACGGCTTGTTCGGCCTGTAACGGCATGAATGCCGGCTCTTCAGCACCAGAAGAGTCAAACGTGGTGTGCGGATATAGTTCTTCGCTCTGTTCCGGCGAAGATGATTGCTGTTCAATCAAAGAGTCACTGCTTGTTCCGGCCGGTGAAGGTGCAAAATAATTTTCATCCGTTGTGCGCGTTGATTCATCCGGTTTGTTCGGAACAGAGATCAGAAGTTGTGCGGCGGTTTGGTTGAATGGCGATAACTCCAATGCTTTTTCAAAAGCACTCTGCGCTCTGGAATATTCTTTGAATGACAGATGAGCTTTACCGAGGACAATATACCCTGCAAAGTAAGTGGGAAACTGTTTGATCCCTTCTTCCAGCAGCTTCATCGCTTCGCCCGATTGTTCTTTACCTATATACAGTTCGGCAAGACGTGCAAAGAGCGGCGACTGAGGGTTTTCCGCCATTTTTTGTGCAAGAAACTCTATGTCGAATTCTTCAAATTCCATAATAAGCCGGTGTTCATCCTCTGCCAATGGCCTAAAATAGCTAACATTGCGTTGAATTGCAAAATTGTTATTATTGAAATGAGCGCGATTAAATTTCGTATATTTCTCAACAGTATCCTTACACACATATTGAATACCTTATGAGTTGGTTATTCGGAATAATTGGTCCAAATATTCGAAATGGTGATCTTCATCGCTATAGAACTTTCCACGATACCCAAATCTACGAGTACGTGAAAGAAGGAAGCCATTATTTTGCCGGCGGCGGGAATATCCAAACATGTTTTTCCGGAAAGAATGCAGCCGATGGGTCGTTTTGGATGGGGTTGGGGATCATCCTTCAAACAGAAGATCGCGGAAGCAAAATATATTCCCGGGAAGAATGGAGCAGTATTGCGCATAATGCGGAGATGCTCAAAGGCCAAAACGGTCATTACGTTCTTCTGACATTTGACGGCAACTTGTTTAACATACAAACCGATGCGCTGGGATTGCGTACAATCTATTGGGCTCAAATTGAAAATGAAATTGTCATCAGCAC
The DNA here is from genome assembly GCA_903958625.1 of uncultured Ignavibacteriota bacterium. Taxonomy (GTDB): domain Bacteria; phylum Bacteroidota; class Ignavibacteria; order UBA10030; family UBA8401; genus UBA8401. The sequence continues at coordinate 4,463 of CAJBTU010000028.1, forward strand.
AAGAATGGATTGGATCGCGAAATATCGTAATGGTTCTACCGTTGACTATCGCAATACCGGGTCCCGTTGGTTGTTGTTCAATCAATTATCCTACCGTTCTTTGGTCAAAGAAACAAATCGCTTGGGTCCTAATGGCAAAATGACTGTCCGTAACAACCGCGTTACGTTCACCAGCGAACTTTTTACCCCCCCCCCCCGCATTTACGACAATTAGTTCGAGAGAAGATGCAGTAGAGTCTCTTCAAGCATTTCTTCTGCCGGAGTTGAAAGGAAAACAGATATCGCTTGGTTTGTCAGGCGGACTGGATTCCCGAGTACTTCTTTCGCTAATATTGAGATCGGGAAGAAAAGATTTCCAAACGCATACCTTTGGAAATCTTCTTGACCCGGATGTTTCCGTACCAAAAACGATAGCGGAAAAAGAACGCTTTGTAAATATCACGTATGATACTTTGATAACCACCACTCAGGAACTCACAACGATCCTACTGAGCTATGCCGCAGAAACAAATCTCATTGAACCAATTTCTACCGCGTTGAGACTAAAGAATGTATTTTCTCTTGATCCTAACCGATTTATTCTGATCGATGGCGGTTTTGGTGAAATTGCACGGCGACAATATATGAACAGACTGGCGCTCTATGGCGAACGTCCTTTCCGCGACCACAATATTGAACTTATCCTGAATAACCTGAGGGTGCGGAGAGGGAATTTTTTCTCGGTTGATATTGTCCGGCAAATGGAGGAAGGCGTGCATGAAGAAATTTCGGAGATGATGCAAACAATGCCGGATATCAGGGAAATAGGTCTGGGAAACTATTTGGACTTATGGTCGGTCCGCGCACGTTTCCCCAATTTCGGCAGCGATGAGCAGGCGCGCCTGGACAAACATATTTTGAATTATATGCCGTTTGCGCAACTAAGCTTTATAAATTCAGTTTTCTCAATGCCCATCTCCCTCCGAAAAAACGGAACATTGTTCAGAGAGATTATTAAAACAAGTTATACACAATTAACGAAATATCCCCTTGTTAAAAGCGGTGTCACATATCCGTTTTCTTTCTCAACGAAAGCATCATGGCTTTTTACGAAAATAAAATCAATGACGGGAAAACGGTTCAATGAAAATCATATTGATCCGTTCCTTGGAATAATGAGAGAATATATCTTTGATCTTCTTCATTCAAAAGGAGTGCAGGAAAATCCAGCGTACAATTATCCTCATATCCGGTCTTCTATAGAAAACTATTATCGCGGCGACATGACAAATAAAAGCGAACTGATTTGGTGGCTGACGTTCGAACTTTGGAGAAGATCCGTCGAGCTGAAATAAAGAACGCCGGCAAGCGCCGGCGTTCTTTTGTGCATCGCTATTTTGCTTTGTTACACTGCCAGCGGTTCAACAGCCAAATTCAACTGCGCCAACTTTATGCGGCGGGCTTCAAGGGCCTGCTGAACGGAAAGTAATGCAACAAATCCATAACCGCAGGTGAACAAAAGCTGAAACGGAACCGCGGCAATTTCAAGGTAGTATAAGGATGATAGAACTCCAAAAAAGCAGTAGAGGGCAAGGGCAATCTCTATAAGCACCGTCCAACTGAATTTTACCGGAACATATTTCTTATCGTTCCACGACTGTTTCTTACCTTCAATGCCGTATTTCGGCGTACGGACAAATTCGCTCTTCCGTTTGAATAATCCTTCCAGAACCGCTTTGCTGTTGTTCACGGCAAAACCCATGCTCCCCGCCATAAAGACCGGAAACAGCATGATCCGTTTGCGCCAATCGGCGTAAATATCTTTCTGTGAATACAGATAGAACAGAAATGAACCGATGAATGCCAGCACAAAGACCGACATGAAATCAAAGTATGCGTCGAACCTGCCGCCGTGTTTAATAAACGTCAGCGGTACGTTCAGTATGCTCGCGAGAATGATGAACGGAAAAACAATATTGTTCGTTAAATGGAACGTGCTGTGAAATTTAATACGGAACGGGATGTCCGATCTCCACACCATGGGGAGAAGTTTCCTTGCCGTCTCGATCGCGCCTTTGGTCCAGCGGAATTGCTGCGATTTCAATGCGTTGATCTCGGCCGGAAGTTCCGCCGGCGAGGTCACGTCGCGCAGAAATTTGAATTTCCATCCGCGAAGCTGTGCGCGATAGCTGAGATCAAGATCTTCCGTCAGCGTATCACTCTGCCAGTTGCCGGCATCGATGATCGTTTCTTTTCTCCAGACGCCGCCCGTTCCGTTGAAGTTGATAAAATATCCGGCCTTGTTGCGGATATTCTGTTCGATCACAAAATGACCGTCAAGCGCCATTGCCTGCGTGCGGGTCATCAGTGAATAATCGCCGTTCAAATGCTCCCACCGTGTCTGCACCATGCCGATATTTTTATTGGCGAAGAAATATGGAATTGTCTTTTGCAGAAACTCCGGTTTCGGAATGAAGTCCGCATCGAAGATCGCAATAAAATCGCCTTTGGCTGTTTTCAATCCCTCTTTCAGGGCACCGGCTTTGAATCCCTGGCGGTTTGTGCGGTGAACGTGGGTGATGTCATATCCTTTTGCCTGTTTTTCACGCACGATGCTTGCCACAAGATCGACCGTTTCATCGGTTGAATCATCGACCACCTGGATCTCGATCCTGTCCCTCGGATAATCGATGCTGCACGATGCGTCGATCAGGCGGCGCACAACATACATTTCGTTGTACAACGGCAGCTGGATGGTTACCATCGGAGTCTCGGTAAGCGGAAGATCCCCTTCCACCTCGTTGCGGTGCTTATAATAATGATAGATCATGACGAATCCGTGAGCGCCAAAGACAAAAAGAATGCTGAGGCAGATGATGTACGAAATCAGTATGAATTGTTCCATAGTATTAACTGTTAAATAAATGATAGATGTAGTGTTATAGACTTTTTTCTTACCAGCCCGAAACAGTTTCGAGCAAAATATCTTCGGCTACTTTATTCACCGCTTCGTTCAATGCAACATCGCGTGTCTGCTGCCCCTGCGTGTATTCTCCCCAATTGGAAAAATCCCGCTCCCAAATTTTTTTTCGGAATTTCATATCGGTGTATGAAGCGTGGACGGACACCGTCACCCTGCGCGTGCGCACGATATCATTTCCACCGATGACCGACGGCGCGTCGATAATCGTTGAGATCGTTCCTTCAATAATTGAATCCGCCGTCAGCCGTTCGCCGATCTCGAGATTGTTGTCGTTGCGGAACTGCTCGATCACTTTCTGGGTGAACTTTTCGCGCAATCCCGGCTCGCCGAATCCGCTGACATCCTCGAAAAGCGGGATCGCGATCGTCTTCAAATGCGGCGCGACCGATGCGCCGGTGAACGAATAGCATCCGCCGAACAGCAGCACGCAAATACCGGCAAAAATAGTGGCAGACGTTTTCATAAACCGTATTCTTTAATCTTTCTGTATAGTGTCCGTTCCGATATCTGCAGTTCATCGGCAGCAAGACGACGATTATTGTGAAATTTTTTCAGCGCTGTTTCGATCATCCTTCGTTCCATCTCGCTCAGCGAGAGGTTCTCTTGAACGGCATTGTTCTGATTTCCGCCTACCGCAGCCGAGCCGCCAATGACCCCTTTCACAAGGTTCTTCACTTCCAGCATATCGTTCTTCAATTCGATCAGCGCGCGGTACAATAACTGCCGTTCATCAAAATCATTCTGTTTGGAGATGACCATGGGAAGATTGCGTTCTTCCGACGGCATCCGGAGATATTTTCTGATGTCGTCGGCATCCAGTTTCCGACCACGCTCCAGTACCAGCATGCTTTCAACAACGTTGCGTAATTCACGGACATTTCCGTTCCAATAATATTGCTGCAGCATTTCCACTGCCGCTGCCGTCATTCCTCCGAACTTGATGCCGTTCTTCGCGGAAAATTCTCCGACAAATTTTTCAAAGAGCAGCGGAATATCTTCTTTGCGTTCACGCAGAGCCGGGATGCGCACGTTCACAGACCGCAGACGGTAGAACAGATCCTGACGGAAGTTTCCGTTACGTACTTCGTGTTCCAGGTCTTTGTTCGTTGCTGCAATCACCCGCACATCCACTTTGCGCGCAACAGAAGAGCCGACGCGTAGAAATTCACCATTTTCCAGGATGCGTAAAAATTTCACCTGCGTTGCAAGCGGAAGTTCACCGATCTCATCCAGAAAGATCGTTCCGCCGTCAGCCAGTTCAAAATATCCTTTTCGTTCGCTGCTTGCGCCGGTGAACGATCCTCTTTCGTGTCCGAATAATTCCGATTCAATAATCCCTTCGGGGATAGCCCCGCAGTTCACTGTTACCATTGTTCTTTTTGCGCGCCTGCTTGCACCATGAATGGCATGGGCGATCACTTCTTTGCCCACACCGCTTTCGCCGGTGATCAAAACCGTGATATCGGTCGGAGCAACGTGCTGCAGCACCTGTACAAGTTCCTGCATCTCGAGCGATTCGCCGACGATGCCGAATTGGCGCTGAAATTCTTTTCTGTCCAGTGTTTGTTCCATTCCTGTTCCGTTCACCGTTTCACCACAAACCAGTCCAGGTTAAACTTCGATTTCAATTCGCTGCCAAACGTCCGCGCAGCCTGTTCATCGGCAAATCCTTCAAATGCCACTGCGTAGACAGTCTTTCCGCCGCTGAGTTTTGCGAATACCACTGCTTTTTTACCCACAACTGAAGTAAAATTGTTTGCCTGTTCCAATGCTGCAACTTCTTGAGAATAGACCCCTACCTGCACAGCAAAAATTCCATTTGAAACCGCAGGAACATTCGTTTCCGAAATCCCTGCCGCGCCGGTTTGCTGCACTGCAGATTGCTGTTCCGGCTGCGCTGTTGGCGGGATCTCCGTCTTTACCGGCTCTTTACCATTTCTTTTGGCATAGATGGAGTTGGGATATTGGTCGTTCAGCTGGGCAATTTTTGCATCCGCCGTCTTATATAACCCTACCGCATAATAATATTGATACACCTTATAGAGAGCATCGTCTGCCCAAACGCTTTGGGGAAAATTGTCGACAAAGAGCTGATATTTTTTCACTGCTTGATCGCCGTTCTCCGTAACGTATGCCTCCAGATATTTCACACCGGGATCGTTTGGAAGCTGCTGCAATAATGAGGAGATCTCTTTCCGCACCTGGTCGATCTTTCCGGAGTGGATCAGATCAAGGCGCTGCCGTACTTCCTGTTCGTCCAGCTGAGCAAAGAGCGGAACAGTCATCAATACAACGGTCAGCAATATGGAGGAAATATATTTTATCATTTTATAACTCCTTGTTACGCATCATGAATCATCATCAATTCATGTTTGAAACAAGTGTGCCAAACAATGTTTGGGCATTTGCCCGTTCGATCCTTACGGTCCGGATTTCACCGACCGCTCCGTCTTCCCTGGGGAACAATGTTTTTTTATTGGTGTCTGTCCGTCCGAGAAGATCGTCCGCAGAACGCGAACTGTCGCGTTCGACCAGTACTTCAACTTCTTTTCCGATGAGGAGCTGATTGATATCAAATGCGATGCCGTTCTGCAGCTCGATAATCTCATTCAGCCGTTCAACTTTCAACTCTTCGGCAACATCATCTCCCATTTCCCACGCTTTCGTGCTCTCTCGGGGAGAATATTTAAACATAAATGCGCCGTCGAACTTCACTTTTTTCAGGATCTCAAGCGTCATTCTGTGGTCTTCGTTTGTTTCCGTCGGAAATCCTGCCATGATATCGGTTGAAAAACTCGCTTCGGGAATTGCCTGTTTAATCTTTTGCATCAATCCAAGATAATGCTCGATGGTGTAAGTGCGATTCATCAATTTCAATATCCTGTTGGAACCCGATTGAACCGGAAGATGAACATATTTGCAGATATTTTTGTGCGCCGCGATCGTTTCAATCAGTTTATCGCTCATATCCTGGGGATGGGATGTCATGTACCGAATGCGCATCGTGTTGTCCACACGGGCTGCTGACCGGAGCAGGTCGGCAAAATCGTATTCACCATCGTGATACGAATTCACGTTTTGTCCGAGCAGTGTCACTTCTTTGAATCCCTGTGCGCTGAGTTTGTGCACTTCGTCGATCACGCTTTTCATGCTTCTGCTCCGTTCACGTCCGCGGGTGAAAGGCACAACACAGAACGTGCAGAACTTATCGCAGCCCCGCATCACGGAAAGCCAGGCGCTTATTCCTTCGGTGCGGAGAGGGGTGATATCGTCATAATTTTCAACGCGGGAAAGCTTCACGGCAATGCCGCGCTGACCGGCGTAGGCATCTTCGATCAATTTGGGAAGTTTCCGGTATTCATCCGGTCCGACTACGAGATCAACAAGATTGTTCTTTTCGACTAACGTCGTCCGCAATCGCTCTGCCATACAGCCAAGGATGCCGATCAACACTTCTGGATTCCTGCGTTTGTGTTCTTTCAGTTCGGAGACTCTTTGATGGGCGCGCAACTCAGCATTATCACGGACGCTGCATGTGTTCACTAAGATCAGGTCGGCGTTTGCTGCATCTTTTGTAGGCGTATAACCAATTCCGTTCAAGACGCTGAGTACAACCTCGGTGTCTGCCACATTCATCTGGCAGCCATAGGTTTCAACGTAGATTTTTTTGGATTTTGTTTCCATTTTGCTCTACAAATATACCTCCCTGCTGACATTTGGACAATTAAAAGTCGGTAAATTAATGAAATTTAATTCAAACGCTGAATATTAACCGATTTTAACAATAGAGAAGTTTGCCGTTTTGTCAGTTAATTGCATACGGAAAGAAAAAAGCGTACGTTTTCACTACCGAGTTATCAACACTTTACGCACAGGAAGACTTCAGATCTATTTTGAATTTTTTCGCATAAATGATGTTTTTTGATTGTTTTCGGCAACAATTCGAAAATTCATTGCTGTTTCTGAGTAATATCCGCCAATTTTAATATCCTTACCTTGGCATAAAGTTTGGACAACATATACCATCACCACTATTCTATCATTAAACGGAAACTACCATGAATCCACAAAATTTTATCTCGGATGTCAGAAACAAGGCCAAACAACTTAAAAAGACAATAGTCCTTCCGGACGCCATCGATCCACGTGCCATGAAAGCGGCCCGGATCATTGCAGACGAGGGTATTGCTACGCCAGTACTGATTGGAAATGAAGCTGCCATTAAAGCAAAAGCAACCGAAGAAAACATCTCCCTTGCCGGACTGAAGATCATCGATCCTGAAAAATCTGAACTGCTAAAATCCTTTTCGGAAAAATTCTTTGAAATGCGCAAAGCAAAGGGTCTCCTCCTTCCGGAAGCAACAGAGACAATGAAGAAACCGCTCTTCTTCGGCGCCATGATGGTCCGGGAAGGATTGGCCGACGGCAGCGTTGCCGGATCTTTTTCCACAACCGGCGATGTGATGCGGGCGGGAATTCAAGTGATCGGTGTAAAGGAAGGAATCAGCGTTGTCTCAAGTTTCTTTGTGATGGTGTTTCCGAACCAATTATTCTCGTTTGCCGATTGTGCGGTCGTTCCGGATCCGACGGCGGAACAACTTGCCGACATTGCATTAACAACAGCTGAGAATCATGCAAAACTTACCGGAGAAGAAGCGCGTGTTGCCATGCTTTCCTTCTCTACTAAAGGAAGTGCAAATCATCCTCATGTTGAGAAAGTTGTGAAAGCAACGGCACTGGCAAAACAGAAAAATCCGAATTTGAAACTCGACGGTGAAATGCAGTTAGATGCAGCGATCGTTCCAAAGGTCGGTGCATCGAAAGCGCCGGGAAGCAGCGTTGCGGGCACAGCCAATGTTCTTGTCTTCCCTGATCTTGATGCCGGAAATATCGGATACAAACTTGCCCAGCGTCTCGGCGGCGCAGAAGCAATCGGACCGATCGTGCAGGGATTGAAAAAACCGGCATTCGATCTATCGCGCGGTTGTTCCGTTGACGATATCGTGAATACAACGGCGATCAATGCGGTGATAGGAGCAGTATAGAGCAATGATGAATTATGAATGATAAATGATGAATTGTTATGGCAAAAGAGAATATTGTTAAGAATAAAAGTTTTCAATTTGCAGTAAAAGTTGTCAATACTTACAAATTTCTTACTGAAAATAAAAAGGAGTACGTTCTGAGCAAACAGTTGCTTCGATCTGGAACGTCTATTGGAGCAAATGTTCGTGAAGCAGATAATGCAGAATCAAAAGCAGACTTTATACACAAACTAGCCATTGCTCAAAAAGAGACTGATGAAACACTCTATTGGTTGGAATTATTAAAGGAAACAAATTATATCTCTGACGATGAATATACATCGATTTCTTCTGATGCATTTGAAATATTAAAAATCATTCGCAGCATTATCATAACTTCCAAGAACAACATTCATCATTCATAACTCATCGTTTATCATTTATGAAAAGTAACGATTGGATTTCCCGTTTAGATTTACAGCCTCATCCGGAAGGGGGATATTTCAAAGAAATCTACCGGGCAGAAGGTGTTATTTCGCAGCCCAATCTGCCGATGCGGTATAACGGAGGACGTTCTTATTCAACCGCCATCTATTATCTGTTGGAGAGCAATGACTTCTCGTCGATGCACCGGTTGAATTCCGACGAACAATGGTTTCATATCGACGGTTCGGCCCTTACCATTCACTCCATTTCGCCGGACGGAACATATACCCAGCATCACATTGGAAAACATTTGGACAATGGGGAATTACCGTACGCCGTTGTTCCGCGCGGGTGCTGGTTTGGAGGAACCGTTGAAGAGAATAATTCGTTTTCTCTTGTCGGATGTATCGTAGCACCGGGATTTGATTTTGATGATTTTGAACTGGCAAAACGAAATGAATTACTAAAGCAGTATCCGCTGCACAAAAACCTCATCGAAAAACTGACCAGAACATGATGATACCATCCATCCGACGGAGATGAACTGTCGGATGGGTTTATGTCACAGCATTCCGATTAACGGTATAACAATATAGCTTAACGCAAAAGCGTCGACAACTTCCACGGCAAGCGGAATACCAACGCCGTCGGGATAGATATCGGCATCGGCATTTTTCACGATAAAAAACCCGGCAACAACAATTGTCAATGCAAAATGGAGCATCGCAGGAAAAGGAATATAGCCCGCCAGCATTGAAGAACCCGCACACAATGCACATGTGATCAATCGTGCATCAAGTTTACGAATCTTTAATGCAGTGTAATACAGTATTCCCTTCAGCACAAGGTCGATCAGCGGTATAAAGACTTCGATCTTCATTTTTTCCGTTGATATTCCGTTTCAACCGTCATTGCAATTCCGCCGCGAACGGCATACGCTGCCGTCACTTTGCAGCGGCGGGGTTTCAGTGTAGCAACAAGGTCGTCAAGGATAACATTAACGACATGTTCGTAGAACGTTTCTTCATTCCGAAATGTTTGGAGATAGAGTTTTAACGATTTCGATTCGATGATAAATTTGTCCGGAACATATTCAATCTGCAGAGTAGCAAAATCGGGCTGACGGTTTACGGGGCCGAGCGTTGTAAATTCGTCCGTTGTGAGCGTAATGGTATAATTCCGGCCGGCATGATGATTCGGAAATACTTCCAGATTTTTTTGAGGCGCAGAATCCTTACCGAGAAGCGATAACGATTGAAGGTCTTTCACTGATGTTCGTTTCTTTGGCATCGATACAATTCCCCCTTGCCGTGCAATGGTTAATGAATATTCTGCAGTTTGCTCGATAGAAGATAATCGCGAAATTGACGCCGAACGGCAAGCACTTCGTTATGCGTCAAATCAGTGTGAATGAAGATCAAGCGGTTGTTTTTCAGTTCGGTTAACGACAGATCTTTTTCTTCTTTAGCGAAAAATGTTTTTCCCCATCCCTTCAGATCGGCCATCAGGTTTTCAGATTCATTCTTCGTGCCGCCGCTGTCGGTATAGATGTTGACAAATCGTCCTTTGTAGCGGTCGATCCAATACGCATATTTTTCCGTTTGCCCGTAGAGCGCATCAAACAAAATCACATCGGAAATATTTTTTGTCATTCCGCCGCGCATCAGAGCAAACGATATAACGCGGTATGCGCCGCTGTGTCCGGCCAGAACAATCTTTCCCGCATTTTCCGTTTTGATCCTGTTCTCTTTTTTCAAATAGTTTAAGACATCATTCACAAGATTTTTTAATCCACCGGTCTCTTCCATGCGTCCTCCGAATGAATCGGGAGAGTCTTTCGGTCCTTCGGGAAAAATAAAAATGGCATTCTTTTTTGATTCGACAAACTGTTCGATCAATTGAAACTGGGCACACGCCGTGTCGATATTATTGTTCCAGCCGTGAAAATACAGAACAAGATCAATACTTTTTTCGGGCGCGAATCCTTTGGGAATAAAAATTGCTACGCTGCTGTCGCTGTAATGCGCTCGTGCGGAAAATGTCTGATTATTATAGAATCTTCCTTGTGCGCGGTCCGGATGCGGGAATGGAGCAGAAGAGAATTGTGGAATCATCAAATTGCCAAGATGAGAGTACCGGTCCGGCAGTGATTGCGAATACGCATGAACAATCATTGTTGACATCAGACAAATAGCGGCAATATATTTTTTCATCGTTTTTCCTTTACAATGCGCTCGATCACTTCCATCGTTTTCTCGGCACCGATCTGCCAATCGAACTCTTTGGAACGAGTCAAAGCATCGGCTGCCAGCCGGGTGCGCAAATTATCGTCGCGAAGCAGTAATATGATCTTTTCTGCCAGCTGCTCGCGGTCGCCGTATTCGTACAGCAACCCCGTCTCGCCGTCGATCACCGCATCACGCAATCCCTGCACATTGCTCGAAACGGTTGTGGTGCCGCAGGCATTCGCTTCTATGGCCGTCAATCCCCATCCTTCTTTCGCCGACGTATTCACGGCTACATGCATTTTGTTGAGCCATTGCACTTTCTCCGCTTCGCTGACAAACCCGGTAAATGTAACACTCTCTTTCAATCCCAGCGTGTTCGTCAATTCCATTAACCTCGGCTTGTCATCACCGTCACCGACAATAACAAGTTTGGCATCCGGTATGATCTTTTTGACGATAACAAATGCTTCCAGAAGATGATCGAACGATTTATATTTTTTCAGCCGGCCGAGTGCGCCGATTAGCGGTACCGAAGATTTTTCTACTCCGGTCTGTCGGAACAGGTTGTGGTTCATGCCGTACGGAACGTAATGAACCCTCTCCGGTGAGAATCCATTCGCATTCACTTCGGTGACGGTGCTCGGAGAATGAATCATAAAATGGATCTTGCGGTATAGGGGAAGCGATACACGTTCTGCAAGATACACGTACGACGCAAGCGGAAAGACCGCTTCTTTGAAGACACTGGTTCCGAGAAGATGGTGGAGTTCTCCGAGAACAGGTTCCCGAACATAGGCCGGGGTGCAAAACGGTATCTTGTTCACGTCATCAACGATCAGGTCGAATTTCTGATCCTTGAATGTCGAGAAATATTTCTGCATCACAACATAGTTGAAAAGGAACCGTCCGCCCTGACGGATGATCTTGATACCGTTGGATTCGTCGATTGGTTTTGCGCCGTTGTACGTTGAACAGAAGAGCGTAACATCGTGTCCCATGTTCGCTATGCGCGAGTATGTTTCGTGCAGATGAACTTCGGCGCCGCCGGCGAGCGGATGAGAGAGGTCCTGCCAATTGAAAATGAGGATTTTCATAAGCGCAATTGATAATGCCTGAATGATCATAGAGAATGAACTATTGTCCAATATCTACGATCAATCGTTTTGCTATTTCTTTTTTCCGATCACGCCCATCGACAGCGCGGTGTAGGTTGTCAGTGTGCTGTCCTTTACGGCATCGCGGAGCGCTTTGCGGATATTGTACAGCACCGGAATTTTCGGATTGAGCGGAAGCTTGATCTTCACCGCCCGCAGTGCCTCGCGGGTCATGCGATAGAACAAACTTGGATACATCCATTCACCGTAGGTATGGACAGTCTGCAGCCCCAGTTTTTCCATCTCTTTTTTCAACTCAGGAACGGAGAACGACCGCTCCCAGCCGGCGAACCATTGATCGATCGCGATCAGAAATGTTTTGATGAGTGTGTAAATGTGGTACCGCTGCGGAACGTCTACGCAGAGCAGTCCGCCGGTTTTCAATACGCGGATGTTCTCTTTCAGCAACGCTTCTGCTTTTTCGTAGCGGAAATGTTCCAGTAATCCCTGGTGAAAGATAATGTCGAATGTTCCGTCCTTGAACGGCAGCCGGAACGTGTCGCCGCCGATGATCCGGACATCCATCTTCTCTTCTTCGGCGATCCGTTTCATGATCTTCAGCGAGTTCATTGAATAATCGAGCTGGTACACCTCGGCGCCGCGTTCAACCAGCGGAAAACTATCGCGCCCGGTTCCCGCTCCGATCTCGAGTATCTTTTTCCCCTTCACGTCGGTCACTTTGACCAGATTGCGAACGACACGGTCGGAGTTGGAATAGACCTCCTTAAATTCTTTTTTTTCTTCCCAAAAATTATCCCAGTGTTCTAAACGAGATTCTTTCATAACAACAAACGATTAGATGAATGATTATCAGATAGTGAGACGTATGCAAGTAAAAAAAGGATGAAGATCGCTCTTCACCCTTTTTCCATTATCTTTTTGACGATGTGTATTCTGTCACGCTATTTCTTCGCAACTGAATCTTTGTTTGTAACTCCCTTCAATGCCATTTGTGCCTGGATCTGGCCTTTTTGCCCCGCCACCCATTCCGGCAGTCCCTGCACCCCCGCATACGCAGTATTGATCCTGTCAAGTATGCCGAGAGCTTTGTCGTATTCCTGGCGGGTCTGGTACAGCGTGAACAACATGTAATACGGATGATATTGATTTGTGAACGGTTCGCTGATCGGTTTCGATACCACATCAAGCAATTTTGCCTCGAGGTTCTTCGTCATTTCTGTGTAACGATCCTTCGCACCGGCGAACTGGTAGAAATTGGTGATATCAAATTCTACGCGGTAATCCATCGGAAGAACTGTTGAAGGAAGTTTCACATTCATCGAATCAAGCGTTTCAACCGCTTTCGCATTATCGCGGGCAGTGTTGATATAATAAAGCGCAAGACGCATGAATGCATTTCGATAGTTCATTGCAAGACGAACAACATTCTCGTCGTAGAACACGGTTGTGTCACGCAGGCCGCGGTACCGGTATCCACGTTGGAAATTCAGATTTGGTACAGCGGGTTCGTTCATCAGGTTCGCCGAAAGAATCTTCGGATCGATCACTCCTTCGTCGCTTGGGGCGGCATACGGGATCAATTTCATCGCCAAACCATCCATGCGGAAATAACGGTCGAGTCCGATCTTTGAATCGGGTGTTGATGTAACGGCCATATAGATCGGACGGACCCAGTTGTTCGTGCGGATGATGTCGTATGCCATGATATCCTGCGCGCGGATCGCTTTGATCGCTTGTCCGCCGGCCTGGGGGAAGGAGACCGTATTCGGAAGAATGAATCGAAGCTCTCCGGATTTTGCGGAGGTATCGTTCTTCACTTGCGGCTGCTGCGGACGGTCCGAGAATTGCTGATACTCACGCATCACTTCTGCCGGAACGGGGATCGTCATTTCGCGCGGTTCCCATTGCATCGGTCCGATCTGTTCGATCTCCTGATCGCTCAGGCTGATCGGCACTTTTTTGGCGCCGAACGGTTCGCCATGTTTCAACTGTGTGATATACCACGATGTGTTCACCAAACTCAGGTTCACAATACGGACATCGCGGCGGACACCTTCAACATCCTGCAAGTACCAAAGCGGGAATGTATCGTTATCACCGTTGGTGAACAAGATCGCATCGGGTTCGCACGACTGCAGAAGATTGTATGAATAATCCCACGCAACATAATCTCCGGAGCGGTCGGCAGATTTATAGTTTGTCCGCGCCATATTTGCGGGAACAAATACCAGAATAAGAAATAGCGCCCCGTAGGTCAGATATTTCTGCAATTGTTCGTTCTTCACGGCTTCGCGGATGGAATCGATGATGCCGATGGTGCCGATACCGATCCACAATGAAAAGACAAAGAACGCGCCGACAAAGAAATAATCACGTTCGCGCGGCTGCGGATTCTGCATGTTGAAGTACAGCGCCATGATCAGGCCCATCAAAATAAAGAAGTTGAAGAAGACCCACCACATGACCTTGTCTTTTTTCCAATGATAATAGAATCCGAACAGACCGATGATCAGCGGAATGCCCCACAGTTGTTTCCAGTTCACGCCGGCCCCCTGAAAATCCCCTTCGCTTCCGGCATACTGCCACAAGAAATACCGCATGAACATCTCGTCCAATTGATATCGCATCAGATAATCCCAGTCGCTCTTGTAATTTGTATAGATTCCCTGATGCTGCGGTTCCTGGCTCCAGCGGCGTTTCACGAACGGAGCGTCGCCGTACTGTTCACGATTGAGATATGAAACCAGTTTTTTCAGCGTGCTGGGATCGTTCTCATTCATCGGCGTATTGGCATTTGCGCGGATGATCACCTGCGTATATGTCGAGTATCCGAGAATGATCAGTAAAAATGATAATGATGCAATATTCAGCATCTCGCGTTTATGCCGGACGGAATACCACACGCCATAGATCGCTGCAATTATTGCGGCGATGGGAACCATCGTCCACAGCATGCTCTTTGATTCCTGTCCTCCCCCGATTGTATATTCGCCGTCAAGCATGTTCGGCAAAATTTTGACAATACCGGGATAGACGATCGCAAAAATACCAATGGCAATGAGACCAAAAATGATGTAATTGCGAATGGAGAACTCGTAGCGGCGGAAAAATACGATGATAAGAAACGGAAAGATCACCATCAGCGCCAGCAAGTGAACGCCAAGCGACAGTCCGATCATATAGGCAATAAGAAAAATATATTTTTGATGACTGGGCGTATCGGCACGTTCATTCCACCGAAGAGCAAGCCAGATCAAAAGACCGATGAAAAACATTGCCGCGCCGTACACTTCCGCTTCAACAGCATTGAACCAGAACGTCGGGCTGAAAGTAAGAGAAAAAGCACCGACAGCCGAGGCACCGTACAGGGTAATTTTATTCCACCAGTCTTCCGTTCGCGGACGCCATAGAATAATAAGTTTTACGATGGACAGATAAAGAAACAACGATGTGAATGCGCTGCAGAGTGCAGAGACAAGATGAACACGCACGGCCGGATCGCTATAGGTCGGGATCATGCTGAACACCTTCCCGATCAACAAAAACAGGGGTGAACCGGGCGGATGGGGAACCTGCATCAGATAGGCGGCCGAAATGAACTCGCCCACATCCCAAAATACGACCGTATCCGAAAGTGTTAAAATATAGGTGAACAGCGATCCGAGAAAAACGAATCCGGCAACGAATTTATTCAGTTTAGTGTGCTCCATTACATCCTCTTAAGTGGGAAAACAAACAACAATAGTGCATAAATATACTTTGAAAGTGCCTCTTTTCAAAAGAAAATTACAAGATCAATTTCGCAGCAACCTCATCGCAGACGGCGTATCCACGGGAAGTGAGAGAAATAATATTGTTTTGACGAGTGAACAATCCCTCCTGTTCCATCTCCTTAAGAATCACCCGTTTAACGGAAAAAACATCCTCCCCGTAGAGCGAATACAGTTTTTTCAGATCGATGCCGGTGCTTCTCAGTCCTAAAAAGATCTCTTCCGTAAGAAATTTTTTCCTGTCGATCGCTTCGCTCCCGGAAACCGGAAATTCCCCCTGTTCCAGCGCATCGCAATAACTTTGTATGCTTCTTACGTTCCACCACCGCTTACCGCTCGTAGATGAATCCTTGCAGAAGGAGTGCGCCGATGGTCCAAAACCGATATAGTCGCTGTGATTCCAATAATTGGAATTATGCCTCGAACGGTATCCCGGCTGCGCAAAGTTGGAGACTTCATACTGCTTGTATCCGTTGGCATTCATTGTTTCAATGGTGATCTCGTACAGTTCCGCATCCTTTTCGTCAGTAAGGGGTGAAACAATTTTGTCCTTTACCATTACAGCCAGCGGCGTCTGTTCTTCTACTATTAGAGCGTATGCAGAGATATGTTTCGGCTGCAGCGCGACTGCGCGCCGGAGGTTTTCCTTCCATCGTTCCGGCGTCTGATTCGGCAATGCAAAAATAAGATCGCAGCTGACGTTGGTGAAGCCGGCTTTGTACGCACTTTCAATGGCGCGCTCCGCCTCGCCGGCGGAATGAATGCGGGTAAGAAATTTCAGGTCATCATCATGAAATGACTGAATGCCAAAACTGATGCGGTTGAAGCCTGCGGAACGGAATTCGCCGAGCTTGTTCAGTTCCACCGTTCCGGGATTCGATTCGCAGGTGATCTCGGCGTCCGGCTCAATGCGGTATTTTTTTTGCAGCAGGGAAAATATTCTTTCGAATTGGTTTGCGGAAAGCAATGACGGCGTACCGCCGCCAAAGAAGACCGATTCGATCGTTTCATTTATCGGCAATGCGCCGGACCGAAGTATTATTTCCTTTTCAAGTGATTCGAGGAAGCGGTCCATTGAACTCATATTCTCTATGGAATAGAAATCGCAATAGATGCATTTGTGTTCGCAGAATGGAATATGAAGATAGAGTGAAGCCATAATTTAAGGCGTTACCGTCGATTTTCAAAAAATCTAAGCGACAAACGATTTTCTTTTACCGGATAATAGTTCCAATGCGTCCCCATTGAATTCCATCGGAGTTTTTGGACCAATAGATCAGCATTGCTTTGCCGACAATATTTTCTTCGGGGATGAAACCCCACACCCGGCTGTCCGAGCTGTTATTGATATTGTCTCCAAGCGCAAAATAATAATTTCTCTTTACGATATACGACGGAGTCTCTTCTTGACCGATGAATATTTTTCCGTCACGGAGTTCTATTCGGGCGCCTTCGCGTTGAATAAACACCTTCCACTTCAAAAAGTTCTTCGCGTTCACATCGATCGTCATGCCTTGATGCGGAACGATAACGGGCGGAAAATCCGTTTTTGCATGATCGAAATAACTCATCCTCATTCCGTTCACGCGGATGCTGCCGTTCACGATATCGATCGTATCGCCGGGCAAACCAAGACAGCGCTTGACAAGAAAAAGATTCCGGATAGGAAGTACTTCGTTCGGTTCGCCGGGAAAATCAAAAACGATCACGTCGCCGCGCTGAACCTCTTTTAATTTCGGGAATTGAAACTGCGGTAGAGAGATATAGAGAAACTTCTGAGGAGTGCGGGCGCCGTAGATGAACTTGTTCACCAGCAGGTAATCACCGACGCGGAGCGTGGTGTTCATTGATTCCGACGGGATCTTGTAGGCATCAATAATACACGACTTTAAACCGGCGGCGAACAACAGAGTGAAAAAAAATATGAAGAGAACATCTTTGACCTTACGCCACATTGTTCTTCCGCCTTAACTGATCAGGGTGCCGATGCGGCCAAAGCGGATCGTTTCGGGATTGAACAGGGTAACAACAAGTTTGGTAACGATATCAAGGATCATATTGTGACCGGAGAACGTCGTATAGATCCATTCCATGCGCATCGTTTCGCCGCGCATGGCAAGCTGTTCGCGGAATTCATCCGTCAGCGTGACCGAAAAATAAACGAACATCGGCGTTCCGACAATATTTTCCCGCGGAATGAATCCCCAGAAACGGCTGTCGAGAGAATTATCGCGGTGGTCACCCATACCGAAGACATAATCTTTTTCGACAACGTAGGTGTCAGTCACTTTTCCATCGATCGCCACCATACCGTCAGAACGTAATTCCGGCGCATGACCGTCCCGTTTAATGAATGTTTCCCACATTCTGAAGTTTTCGGGGATGATCTTCATTGCCATCCCTTTTTTCGGAACGACAAGCGGTCCATAATTGTCTTCGTTGAACAACGCTGTCGGAGGGAACGACCGGTCATCCTGATACGACGGCGGAATGATGCGAAGATTATCGAATTTCATGTTCTTTGGTACCGGTGCGGCCTGACCATTGATATAGACAACGCGGTTCCTTATCTGCAGCGTATCACCGGAAACCGCCATACACCGTTTCAGATAGAAGGTGAATGCTTCGGGCTTCACTTCATCTCTCATTCCCGGAAACTCGAACACGATCACGTCGCCCCGTTTCACGTCTCTGACTCCCGGCAGTGTTGTCCACGGAAGCCGGATATCGGTAAACATGATGTTGCGCGGAGTCGATGCGCCAAAAATAAATTTGTTGACCATCAGAAAATCGCCGGTCAGCACTTCGTTCTCCATGGAACCGGTCGGCACAAGGAATGATGCAATGATAAAATTATTGAGCAGGATGAATCCGCCGAAGACGATAACGAATTCCTTCACCTGAGCGATGATATTTTCTTTCCACGTCAGCGGTTTTTTTGGTTCTTCTTTTTTGATCTCTTTTTCTTCTTTTGCCATTGACAATCCTATGAATAATTTCTTTGTAAGTCTGCTCTGTTTTTTTCGGAGCTATTCCTAGTCATCACCCATTTTCAATACGGCAAGAAATGCTTCCTGCGGAAGTTCTACCCGTCCAACCTGTTTCATCCGCTTTTTTCCTTCTTTCTGTTTTTCAAGGAGTTTGCGTTTTCGGGAAATGTCTCCGCCGTAACATTTGGCAAGCACGTTTTTCCGCATGGCGGAGATCGACGTCCGCGCAATGATCTTGCTGCCGATGGCCGCCTGAATGGCAATTTCAAACATTTGACGTTGGATAAGCTCCTTAAGTTTCACGCACAGCTTTTTCCCTATTTCAAAGGCTTTATCGTGATGCACGATCGTTGAAAGGGCGTCAACCTGTTCCGTATTCAGCAGAATATCGAGTTTCACAAGATTGGATTCACGGTAGTCCAGATACTCATAATCCAGCGAAGCATAACCGCGCGTTAATGATTTCAGCTTATCGTAGAAATCAAAGATGATCTCCGATAACGGAAATTCGTAGGTAAGATCGGCGCGCGTCGGATCGAGATACGAAGTATCCTTCCAGATGCCGCGGCGGTCGGTGGCCAGCTTCATAATGTTGCCGATGTATTCCGTCGGCGTAATGATCTGTGCTTTAATGAAAGGTTCTTCAACCCGTTCTATCTTTGTCGGATCGGGCATATCGGCCGGATTATCAACAACGATCATCTCGCCGCTGGTGAGGATCACGCGGAACTCCACGTTCGGAACCGTTGTGATGAGGGATTGATTGAACTCGCGTTCCAGCCGCTCCTGAATGATCTCCATGTGAAGCAGTCCGAGAAATCCGCAGCGAAAGCCGAATCCCAATGCGCCGGATGATTCCGGAACGTAGATGAGGGACGAATCATTGAGCGCAAGTTTTTCCAGTGAATCGCGCAGTTCGGCAAACTCGTCGCTGTTCGTCGGATACAATCCGCTGAACACCATCGGCTTCACAACTTTATAACCTGCAAGAGCTTCGGTTGATCCGTGATATTGCGTGGTGATCGTATCGCCTACTTTTGTATCGCGCACATTCTTCAGTCCCGCAATAACATACCCGACGTTCCCGGCCGTGAGTTCTCTCGTGCGGCTTTTATTCATGTAGAGAACGCCGCACTCTTCCACTTCCGCCGTGTTGCCGTTGTTAATAAATTTTATTTTTTCTTTTTCCTTCAGCACTCCGTCCACAACGCGCACATACGCAACCGCACCGCGGTAAGCATCGAACTTCGAATCGAAGATCAGTGCACGCAGCGGTTTTTCCGGATCACCTTTCGGCGCGGGAACTCTATTCACCACAGCTTCAAGGATATCCTCAATTCCGATCCCTGCTTTTGCGCTTGCACGGATAATATCTTTGTCGTCGCATCCCATCAGACCGATCACTTCATCTCTCACGGTATCCATCATCGTTGCCGCCGAAGGAAGATCGATCTTATTCATCACAGGAATAATTTCCAGTCCGGAATCGATCGCCAAATATAAATTGCTGATCGTCTGCGCTTCCACTCCCTGCGACGCATCAACCACCAGAATTGCTCCTTCGCATGCCGCTAACGAGCGTGAAACTTCATATGTAAAATCAACATGACCGGGTGTATCAATAAGATTGAGCGTGTAGGTTTCGCCGTTTTTAGCCTTGTATTCCATCTGAATGGCGTGCAGTTTGATGGTAATTCCGCGTTCCTGCTCAAGGTCCATATCATCAAGAACCTGATTTGTCGTCAGATCCCTTTTGGTGATGCGTCCTGTAAATTCGAGTAAACGGTCGGCCAACGTGGATTTGCCGTGGTCAATATGGGCGATAATGCAGAAATTTCGAATATTATTCATTGTTCTATGGAAATCCGTGGTAGTCGTTGAGTATTTGTTTCGTTTAATAGTTGAGATTTCCGATGACGGTATCTCATCTACGTATATGCTCAACCGCTTCTTACCTGCTCTTTAAACAAAAATCCCTGCCGAAATGCCTGCCTACCCTTCGAAAATCCTTTAGGGCTGTCAGGCAGGCTACATAGGCAGGGTTTCTGCATCTAAAATACTAATAATAGAAAGGAATCGCAAGGAAGGAGTTTTGATGAAAATCTGCAACTTCGTCCGGTTTTATCGTATCCATATACTCCGTATATTCAATCGCTGGAAAAGCATATCCGGAAACTCACTAACGTAAAAATTATGAAACCATCATCCGCTCTTCTTCTTTGCACTATATCATTATTCAGCCTGACTCTGCACTCTCAGGAAATAACCCGGCTTCCGAGCGGCAAACCTTCTGCTGCATACTGGCAGCAGCGGACCGATTACAACATTAAAGCAACTTTGAATGCCGAAAAGAAGCTTCTTACCGGAACGGGAACGGTCACCTACTATAATAACTCCCCCGATACTCTGAAAACGATCGTCTGGCATTTGTACCAGAACATCTTCCGGAAGGATTCATCACCGCGCAAAAATGACGAGGCTTCCACGCGGGCGCTCAGCATCACAAAAGGGATCGAGATCGAAACGGTAACGATCAACGGATCGAAAAGCGATCCGCGGGTCGATGAAACAATCATGGAGACACCGCTGGCGGTTCCGCTCCTTCCAAAAACTTCAGCAACCATCACGGTGTCATGGAACTATGAGATACCAAAAGATCCGGAGCTGCGCACCGGCAGCGAGGGGAAAGATTTCGGAATATGCCAATGGTATCCTCAAATTGCGGTGTATGACGACATCCGCGGCTGGGACCGGACGCAATATCTTGGAATTGCGGAATTCTATGCTGAGTACGGAAACTGGAACGTGGAACTGACGGTTCCGAAAAATTATATTCTTGCTTCAACAGGCACACTTTTAAATCCGAACGACGTTCTCACATCTTCACAACTGAATCGATTTAATTCTATTACAAAAGATTCAACCACCCGCATCATCCTTCCCGGCGAGATCGATTCAACAAGCGACATGATCAGCAAAGATTCCATCGTCTGGAAATTTTCCGCGGAGAATGTCCGCGATTTTGCGTGGGCGGCTTCGCCGAATTATGTGTGGGACGGAACAGTAACAAACGATGGAGTGCGCATCTATGCATTCTATCACCCAAAAGAATACCGTGCTTCGGTTCCGCTGCTGATGAGCGACGCAACCAACTGGGACGATGGAGCACAGATGGCAAAACAATCCATCGAACATTTTTCAAAAAACTTCGGGAAATATGTCTATCCTCAGGCGACCGTTGTCTCCGGTCCTGTTTCAGGAATGGAATATCCGATGATGATCTTTGCGGGATCTGGCGACGCAGTATCGAACATGCTGTATTACGTTATCGCTCATGAACTGGGACACGAATGGTATCCGATGATGATCGGGAACAATGAAACAAATTATCCGTTCATGGATGAAGGATTCAACACGTACATTACCGCAACGGCCGCAGAAGACCGGTACGGCAATAACGGACTGCTGAACAAGGATTTTCTCGTGCAATACTCCTGGATGAATCCGCCGGAAACAAATGTGCGCCTGTTCGAACAACGCATGTATCTGATGTCGGCACGCGCAAATAACGAAGCGACAGTGATGGCACATCCTTATGTAATTCCTTCGTCACAGTACGGCGTGATGGCATATCAAAAACCGGCAACGGTATTGGTGATGCTGGAAGATTTGCTGGGAAAGGAAACCTTCTCCAAAGGTATGAACGAATATTATTCCCGCTGGCTCTTCAAGCATCCGTATCCCAACGATTTCTTCAATACCATGGAAAACGCTGCCGGCCGGGATCTTGACTGGTTCTGGAACCAATGGTTCGACCAGACATGGAAACTGGACATGGCCGTCGATGAGGTGAGCAATGCAGAACATAACGGCATCTGGAGATCAACGATCGTATTGCTCAATGAAGAACAGGCGGTAATGCCGGCTACGCTGCGTCTTACACTCGACAATGGAACAACACGCGATATCCGGTTCTCCGAAAAAGTATGGGCCAAAGGAAGCCGCGCCGAGATCCTCGTTGATTCTCTCCCCGCAAAAGTGAAGAATGTCGTGATCGATCCCGAAATGAAACTCTCCGACGTCGATCGATTGAATAATTCGTGGTCAATGCCTCCCGTGGTCTTCGACTACGGATTCAATATCGCCAATACCCTCACTTATCCGCTCGATGCATACCGAATCAATGCGGCACCTGCCGTCGGTTTCAATCTGCGCGACGGATTTGAGCTCGGCACATCCATCAATGGAAATTATATGGTGAGCGATCACAATATTACGCTCAACGCAAAACATGGAATACGCAGCAATGTTCCCGATTACGAACTTTTATATTCAACGCCCCTCAGAATGTGGGATCCGCAGCTGACAACGTCTGCACGGTTCTTCCGTTTGGACGGATTCAATGGTTGGCAATGGATGATAGAGAAAACATTCAATCATCAAAAGAATCTTGCACGCAGTTACCGACGAACATTCATCATCAACACGAGCATCCTTTCCATCCGTGTTAACGATGCGCGTTATCTCGGCAATCGTGCGGAGTGGAACACAACAGGCCATCTCGACGCCGGGTTCATCAGTTTAAAATATTTTGAAAATTATTCCTGGGGAAGATTCTTCCTGCGGCTGGAAGATGAGTTTGGTACACCGACGTCGTCGTTCAGTTATTCAAAGCTGACCAGCGAAGCAAGGTTCGACCATCCGCTTTTCCCGGGCATGAAGGTCAACTGGAGATTGTTCGCTGGAAATTCAGCCGGATCAGTTCCGGTACAAACTGCGCACTCGCTGACACAGGCAACGCCGCTGGAGAGGTTTGACAGTTGGTTCTTCCGCACGCCGGTTGTCGGACAATCGCTTCGCGACAACTTCGCAAAATCAGGGGGCGGGAATATGTTCCTGCAGCACGATACAACGGCAATGAATGTTGCCGCGTTGAATGTTGCCGTATCGAGCGGACCGTTTGTTCTGTTCGCCGATGCGGGTACATTGTGGGATTCAACAACAACACGGTTCAAACAATTCTATTATGATGCCGGAGCGGGATTGCAGCTGAATATCGGGAACATTGGCATTGCTAATTTCAGCACCGGTCCGATCGGACTGGGAATATATTTCCCGATCTATCTTAAGGATCCCGCGCGTCCGGCCGACAAAGAGATCGATTACCGCTGGAGAATTATCTTCGGAGTCCGGTTATAGCTATTCAATAATATATTCGGCAGTTCCGGAACCCCGAAGAATAATTCGGGGTTCTTTATTTTATCTGTGGATACATCGGCGTACACTGTATCGTCTGCACGTTCTTTTGCGGAATCAACGAAATTATTTACAATATCTTTCTTCCATCATCGTCTGTTACTGTGAGTATAACTGATAACAATACGGAACATTCATTGGTCAATGCGATCGCATTAGAAAAACAGCCTCACGTCCACATCGCCGCGGAACAGACATTCCGGACGGAACGAAAACGCCTGTTCGATTTCATCCGCCGGCGCGTGCGGACAAATGAGGATGCGGAAGATATCATGGAGGATGTCTTCTTTCAATTGCTCTCCAGTTACAGCGTTACGGAACCGATCGAGAAAATGACATCGTGGCTCTTCACCGTTGCCCGGAATAAAGTGATCGATTGGTACAGAAAGAAGCGTCCCGAGTCGTTGCCGCGCGACAACGATGATCCGTCGCTTCCGTTGAACCTGGAAGACATTCTATACGACCCGACACAAAATCCCGATCAGGTCTATGCCCGTTCTCTTGTCTGGACGGAACTTGCCGAAGCTTTGGACGGACTGCCGGAAGAACAGAAACAGGTCTTCGTGATGCACGAACTGGAAGGGAAAAGTTTCAAGGAGATCGCCGAGATCACCGGCGAACCGCAGAACACGCTTCTTTCAAGAAAACGATATGCCGTGCTCTACCTGCGAGAACAACTGCAGGAATTATATGATGAATTCGATTTTCATGCTTAAAAAAATAATCGCAGGCTTCGGTCTGCAAAAAACCGCAGCCCGAAAGCTGCGGACACAGAATAAGGAGATACAACAATGAAATACTGGTGGATAGGAAAAGCTGCAAAATTTATTCTCTTCGTTACCGCAATGATCGCGTTGTTCGGATTTGCCGTAATGCAGTTATGGAACTGGTTGATCCCGGAGATATTCCACGGACCGGCCGTCACATATTGGCAAGCGATGGGTCTTCTGCTTCTTTCGCACATTCTTGTGCGCGGATGGCACGGACACAGCGGAATGGGATGGAAATCTCACCGGTGGAAACACCGCATGGAAGAAAAACTTGCTGCCATGACCCCCGAAGAACGGGACCAGTTCAAAGCTGAGTGGAAACGCCGATGCGGACATTATCCCGGCGAAGAAAAAAAAGAATCGTAATACAGACACCGTCATGCTGAACCAAATTCGGCATGACGGTGTTGTATAATTAACAAATTCGATTCACAACAATTTAATCACTAGGGGAAAAAATGAATATCGGAATACTTGGTGCCGGCGGCGTTGCCCGCGCAATTGCTGCAAAACTTGTTTCGCTCGGACACTCTGTGATGCTTGGAACACGTAACGTGGAAGAAACAAAGAACAGAACAACGGGAGACACAATGGGGAACGTCTCTTTTCAGGAGTGGTCATTAAAGAATAGTACCGTTACCGTCGGCACATTTGCCGATGCAGCGGCGTTCGGAGCAATGCTTGTTAATGCAACCACGGGCAGCGGTTCTCTTCCCGCCCTTGCTGCGGCCGGAGAAAATAATCTTAACGGAAAGATCCTCATCGATATTTCCAATCCGCTCGATTTTTCTAAAGGATTTCCTCCGTCGCTGACCGTTTCCAATACCGATTCGCTCGGAGAACAGATCCAACGAGCATATCCGAAACTGAATGTGGTGAAAGCATTCAACACTCTTTCCAGTCCGCTGATGGTGAATCCGTCGCTCGTGAACAACGGAGATCACACGCTGCCGGTCTGCGGTAACGATGCCGAAGCAAAGAAAAAAGTTGTTTCACTTTTGAACACCTTTGGATGGAAGAGCGAAAATATTCTTGATCTCGGCGACATCACCAACGCCCGCGGAACCGAAGCATTCCTTTTGCTGTGGATACGTATGTTCGGCGCATTCCAAACACCGATGTTCCAAATGAAGATTGTAAAGTAATGAACGGAAAAATCTGCCTTATCACCGGTGCAACCGGAGGAATTGGAAAAGAGACTGCACTCGGACTCGCACAACAGGGAGCAACGGTTGTGATCGTGGGACGGGACGAAGCGAAGACCACTGCTGTTGTTGAAGAGATCAAACGGGCGTCAAACAATCCCGGCATCCATTATCTGATCGTTGATCTATCCTCGCAACAGGATGTGCGCGCTGTTGCGCGCCAATTCAAAGAACGGTTCGCGCGGCTTGATGTGCTGGTGAACAATGCCGGCGGTGTATTTTCCGGGCGGCGGACAACCGTTGACGGAATTGAATATACTTTCGCGCTGAATCATCTTGCATATTTTCTGCTGACAAATGAATTGATCGATCTTCTGAAACAAAGCGCCCCATCCCGCATCATCAATCTTTCATCGGAGGCTCAGCGGGGAGCAAGGCTCGACTGGAACAATCTGCAGGGAGAGAAACACTACAGTTCGTTTGGACAGTACTGCTTCACCAAACTGACAAACATCATGTTCACGTACGAGCTGGACCGGCGGCTGCGCGGAAGCAATGTAACCGTTAATGCCGTTCATCCGGGCGTTGTGTCATCCGGTTTCGGTACCACGCTTGGACGCCGCTTGCAGATACTGTATTCCTATATCCGTCCCTTCATGCGATCCTCGAAAAAAGGAGCGGAGACAGTGATCTATCTTGCCTCGTCCCGCGAAACGGCAGAGATCAGCGGAAAATATTATTTTGATAAAAAACAGATCCGGTCTCAACAGGTATCCTACGATGAATCTGCGGCGAAAAAACTCTGGCGGATCAGCGAACAACTTATCGGGCAGGCGTAATTTCAATTACTATGAACGATTCTCAACAAACTAAGCGGAAATCAATGCCAATAAATGCTGTTTTCTTTCTCTGGATCGGAATAATGGTCACCGTTCTCGGTCTCGGCTACTATTATATGGGACAGCGAATCATCATTCCTTTCAAACTTGAGGCGCCGTATAAACAGATTGCCTGGAGCGTATTAACGCTGATGTATCTAATCCCGTTCAGCTCCTTCTTTCTTCTTCGCGTGGCGGAGAAATGGAGCGATTTCTTTTCGTGGATCGGTTACGTCGGACTTGGCTTTCTCTCATTCGTTTTTGTCATGCTTTTTTTCCGTGATATGGCGTGGTTACTGGGATTGGCCGGACAGAAACTATTCTCACTCCTCTCCTCATCACCGCAAACGGTCGATGCGGCAAAAAGGGAATTTCTGCTGCAGACAACAAATCTTGGCGTGCTGGGAGTTGCGGGAACGCTGACGGCGTACGGAGTATATGAAGCACGGAAAACTCCGGGGATCGTCAATATCGATATTCCGATCGCGAAACTTCCGCAGGAGTTCGACGGATTCAGGATCGTGCAGATCAGCGACATTCATGCAGGGCTTACCATTAAGCGGGACTTCATTGAAGTAATAGCCGATGAAGTACGGAAACTTGCTCCCGATCTGATAGCCTTTACCGGCGACATGGCGGATGGTTCCGTCCTTCATTTGAAGAACGAACTGGCTCCGCTTGCCGATGTCTATGCTCCGCACGGAAAATTTTTCGTTACCGGCAATCATGAATATTATTCCGGTGCCGATCAGTGGGTTGCACACGCACGCGAGATGGGGTACGATGTGTTGATGAACGAACACCGTCTGGTAACAAAGAACGGTGCATCGTTTGTTCTTGCCGGGGTCACCGATTACAGCGGAGGGGGTTTCTCGCCGGCTCATAAATCCGATCCGTCAAAAGCGCTGAATGGCGCCCCAAAGGATCTGGCAAAAATTCTGCTGGCTCATCAGCCGCGCACGTTATTCCATGTGAACGATCTCGATCTGGATCTGGTGCTGATGGGACATACACACGGCGGACAATTTTTTCCGTGGAATCTTGTTGCAACAATCGGACAGCCGTTCATTAAAGGATTAAACAAATACAATGACCGGACATGGGCGTATGTGAGCAAAGGAACAGGTTATTGGGGTCCTCCGGTGCGTGTCGGAGCCCGGTCGGAAATTACGGTGCTGACGTTGAAAAAAGCATAAATAAAAACAGAGGAATTATCGAAAAGATTTTTAGATGCGGACGAAAGTCCGCATTTTCATTTTTAAAATCGCGGGAGAAAAAATCTAACGGTTTGCAACACCGGTAAGAAAGTACATTATGGCAAGTGCGGCTAATTTTGCGGTTCGTCCGTCCTGATCGAATTTAGGATTGAGTTCAACAATATCGATGAGTTGAGTTTTGCGTCGTTTGCCTGCGAAGAGGGCGGCGGTGAGAAATTCCTCGGCGGTAAATCCGGTCGGCAGCGGTGCGCTTACTCCCGGAGCATCGGCGCTGTGCACTACATCCAGGTCAAAACTGACATAGAGTGAATCCACGGATGAAGTTGACAGTTCGTACGCAAGCTCGAGCGTTTTTGAAATTCCTTCGGCCCGCACATCGCGGAGCGAAAAGACGGTCGCGCCCCGCTCTATCAATTCAGCATAATGGGCGGCAGAATTTGCAAACGATTGAATGCCGACCTCAACAAGGTTCATGGCGTTCAGCGCCGAGCCCTGCATATCCAGCATCTGGCGGAACGAGGTGCCGCTGTTCCGTTTCGGTATCGGTTTATAGTAATCCAGGTGGGTATCGATATTGATCACGCCGACATTCTTCTTCCCTTTGGAAAGAGCCAGGAAGTTCGGAAAAGCTATATCGTGTCCTCCCCCGAGCACAATCGGTATGATGCCGGCGGCCACAAGGGTATGCACTACTTCCGTTATTGTTTCGTGTGTCTTCTCAAGCGTTTTTCCGATTTTAATATTACCGAAATCGAATATCGGGAGGCTGGATAGCGAATTTTCTTTGCCGACAACAAAGGGGGTCCGTTTATAGAACTCCGCACGTATCGCGTCCGGTCCCTCCTTAGCGCCGATACGGCCTCCGTTGCGCTTTACTCCCTCATCCGTCGGTACGCCGACGATGCCGATCTTCACGTCGTTGGTGAATTTTTTTTCTCCGCGAAGGACGAGATCCCCCATCCGCGGATCGGAAGCATCCTTGCGCGAGAAGAAGAGTGTGTCATTCGGTGCAATCAGGGATCGGAAAATTGTGCTCATACGTAATGCTAAAGTTATGAAAGTTCCCGCAAGATGCAAGTAAAGTTTTTGCATCTTGTTCCAATTTACTGTAATATTCATAAAATTATCCAAATACCATTCGTTAATATTCTACTTTGATGCCGAAACACGTACGGTTAATTCTCATCACGCTTCTTTTCGTAACACTGCAAACAACGATCGTCAGTTTTACATCCATCGCAAATATCATCCCCGATGTGATGCTCATCTGGATCGTCTACATTGCCATTACACAGGGACAGATACCGGCAACCGTATACGGATTTGCGATCGGGCTTTTGCTCGATCTTATCAGCGGGCAGTTCCTCGGTCTGTCCGCATTATCAAAAACAATCGCGGGCTTTCTTTCCGGATATTTTTTTCATGAGAACAAGATCGATCTCAATCTGGCGAACTATCAATTCCTGATCTTTGTCGGAATTTCTTCCATTGTCCATAACCTTATTTATTTTATCATTTTCACTCAGGGAAGCGATGTCGGTCTCTTCACCGCAGTTTTCCGGTTCGGATTGCTGTCTGCGCTGTACACCACGTTCGTTGCAACAATACCAATGTTCATTAATGCACGCAGACCGTCCCTGCGGTGACTGTGTGGAGAATTATTCCTTTATCAGGGTTCGGCAGTCCAACGTAATAAACGCAAAGTACTATGATCGATGATTTTGGTTCCGCCGACAGGCGGTTTGTTATCAGGGTAATACTTGCGGCAGGATTCCTGATCCTGTTTGCGCGGCTGTTCCAATTACAATATGTGAATGCGGAAATCTACGGAAAAGAGGCGGAAGAGAATTCTATTCGCAATGTTCCGAAGGTGGCAATCCGCGGTTATGTCTACGACCGTAAAGGAAAACTCCTGGTTGACAATCGTCCTTCATACACCGTTGTACTCACGCCCGTCGATTTTGACAAACAGTATCTTCCGCTGCTCTCTAGCATTCTTTCGATGCCGGAAGAAGCCATCATCGACAAGATAAAGCTCGGACGGAAGTACAACGCCTTCATTCCAACACGCATCAAGCGGGACATTTCCTTCGCCGAACTTTCGATGCTTGAAGAGCACAAGGACAAATTGTACGGCGTGGAGATACAGATGGAATCGAAACGATCGTATCCGACCAGTGCTCGCGGAAGCCATCTGTTCGGATATGCAAAGGAAATTTCGGATGCGCAGCTGGAAAAACAGAAGAGCGACTATCAGCCGGGCGACATCATGGGAAGCACCGGCATAGAAGCAAAATATGAACAGCTGCTGCGCGGCTTGAAAGGATTTGAATTTATTTCGCAGAACGCCAAGGGACAGATCATCGGAAATTTTGACAATGGCAAGCACGATATTCCTCCCATCGACGGACTCGATCTGCATCTGGCGATCGACGGAGACGTGCAGGCCATGGCCGAATCATTGCTTGCGGACAAACGCGGCGCCGTTGTTGCGATCGATCCGCGCAACGGGGGCATCATTGCGCTGGTCAGCAAACCGGACTATAATCTTTCGTTGATGAGCGGAACAACAACGCCGGAAATATGGCGTTCGCTGAACAACGATGAAGGAATTCCTCTCTATAACCGTGCAACACTTACGCGCTATCCTCCCGGATCGACGTTCAAGATGCTTCTTGCACTCGTAGCGCTGGATAAAAAAATCATCGATGAAAATTGGACGATAACGTGTTCCGGTTCATTTCGGTACGGCAACAAGGTCTTTAAGTGCGAACATGTTCACGGACGTGTTAATGTGGTCGATGCAATCCACCGGTCGTGCAACGTCTTCTTCTATCAATTGATGCTGAAAGTGGGATTGGACGATTGGAGCGAAATGGGAAAACAGTTCGGATTCGGCAAGCAGACCAAGATCGATATCACGGAAGAGAATTCCGGACTGATGCCTGACAGAAATTATTATGACCGAATACACGGAAAAGGTAAATGGACACAGGGATATCTTATCAGTCTTGGCATCGGACAAGGTGAGGTCGGCGTAACACCGCTGCAGATGGCAAATTATGCTTCCATGCTTGCAAATAAAGGAAAATTCTACCAGCCGCACGCTGTGAATACCGTTGTCAATAAACGGACACAACGGCGCGAACCGGTAAAAGTGGAACAGCGTCAGATCGAACTCTCCGAACATGCGTGGTCGCTGGTGCGGGAAGGGATGCGCAGAGTGGTAATGGAGGCCGGCGGAACCGGACGGGCGGCTCGCGTTCCCGGAATTGAAGTTGCCGGCAAGACCGGAACGGCGCAGAATCCGCACGGTAAGTCGCATGCTTGGTTCATGGGATTCGCACCGTACGACAATCCGAAGATCGCCATCTGCGTAATGATCGAGAACGTGGGATACGGAGGAGCATTCGCCGCTCCGATCGCTGGATATTGCATGGAAGAATTCCTTTACGGCGAGATCATCCGGAACGGAAAACATCCGCTGCCGATGGAGCCGAATCTTCCTGACGAAGAATCTGTTGCTGTCAACTAATCGGTATTATTTTTCAAGAGAACATGAATTCATTTTTCAAAGAATATTTTGACCGGGTAATCTTCTTTAGCGTTCTTTCGCTGGCGGGGATCGGTCTGCTTTCCATCTACAGCGCAACATTCGATGCCTACGAAGGACGCGATTTCTTCCGGCAGCTGATGTGGGTTGGCGTCGGTTTCGTTTCCATGATGACGATGATGCTTCTTCCGCTCCGCTGGCTGCAGCGGAATGCATTGCGGATATTCTTTGCGTCGCTAAGTTTACTTCTGCTTGTTCTTGTGGTCGGGAAACGGGTCTATGGTTCACAAAGCTGGCTGGGATTTGCCGGGTTGGGAATCCAGCCTTCCGAGTTCGTAAAGATCTCTACGATGCTTGCGCTCGCGTCATTCCTGAGCCAAAGCGATGTGAAGGCGACCGATCTGAAGGATCTCGTAAAGACAAGCGCCATTGTCGCTCTGCCGATCGGCCTTATTATGCTGCAGCCGGATTTCGGCACCGCAATGACATTTCTCGCAATGTATATTCCGGTTCTTTATTGGGCAGGAGCATCGAAATTTCTGATTATCATTATCATTGCGCCGGCATTCGTTGCCGCGGCATCGGTCTTCGGAACAACGCCGTTTCTGATCGTTCTGATCCTGCTTGGAATTGGTCTCTACATTCTGCGTGATGAGAACAGATTCTTTGCAACGCTTGTCTTCGGCACAAATGTCGTCATCGGATTTTTTGTACAGATCGTCTATAACAAGCTCCCGCTCTACCAGCAGAAACGTATCTCCACATTTCTCGATCCCAACAATGATCCGCTTGGGGCCGGATACAATGTTATTCAGGCTAAAGTAGCGATCGGTTCGGGAGGATTGCTGGGCAAAGGGTTTATGCGCGGAACGCAGACGCAGCTGAGCTTTATTCCAAAACAATGGACCGATTTTATCTTCTGTGTTCCCGGAGAAGAGTTCGGCTTACTTGGCGGCATCGTGGTTCTTGGATTATTCGCCGTTCTGTTGTTTCACGGCGTTCGTCTCGCTTCCATCGCAAAGAACAAGTTTGGATCCCTTCTTGCCATAGGATTTACGTCGTTGTTCACATTTCACGTTTTTGTCAATATCGGTATGTCTGTGGGTTTAATGCCGGTAATAGGCATACCGCTCCCGTTCCTAAGTTACGGTGGTTCTTCTCTTGTCTCCTACATGATGGTGGCGGGTTTGATGATGAATGTCTACGCCAATCGGAAAGAATACTGATCGCTGTTCTGTGTCACAAAGCAATATTACCTGCAAATGTCCGTTGAGGTTCTCAGGGGGAGTTTGTATTTTCTTAAAGCTTATTGATTCATTTATGCCGCGGGGAGAAGACGATCTAATGAAAATAATTGCAGTTGCTTTCCTGATGATTATTGGTCTTGGGTGTCAGGATGACCAATTAGTGGCGATCACCGACGGGAAGGTTTATTCCCAGCTTAATGTTCGTTACGATAAGAATTCCAACAAAACTGCTGCAACCGCAGCCTTTTGGAAGGAATCGCAAAGCGGACAACGGCTGATCTTCAACGGAAATGCAAAGATCCTGTTCGAAGATGTTGCAATGGATTACCGGGCGGGCGATTATACCTATATCAAAGAATTGGATAATTTTCATTCACCGGCTGTTTTCAAGATCACCGATGTGAATAATAAGGTCTTTACCAACACTGCTACGCTCAACACGATCGATTTTCCGTTGTCACAGAAACTGGATACGATCGATTCCTCAAAACCATTGACCATCGCATGGGCCGGAATTCCTCTGGAGAAACTCGAGATTGTTACACTGCGCATCGGCACGGTCGCTGCCGCTCAGGATACAACGGGAAAAACAAGCGTATCATTGTTATCGTCGCATTTTACGCAGCTCGGTTCCATAAAAAATACGGTCGTTACCATAACGCTCGAACGCTCAAAATCTCCCGGTCTTACAAACGATCTTGGGGGTGGGGGGATGATGACCTCTCAGTATGTGGCGACGACGAAATCTGTTTTCTTGAAATGACTTCCCGCCAATAAAGACTCAGATTTTTTTCGAAGGCGCAAACAAAACTGAGCATAACTCACCATTCAATGGTTTCACCCAGTTTCGACGCAAAAAAATTCTCTTTCGGTAATTGCCGCTGAACAACTGCCTCAAATAATTTCTTCGGCGGTTCATCCATTGGCTCATCCGTCATCACGTATGTTCCCCAGTGGATACCAAGCATTTTTTTTCCTTCCAGATCCAAAAATGTCTGGACCGCTTCTTCGGGATTCATGTGGACAGACTTCATCAGTTTTCGCGGTTCGTATGCACCCATGGGAATGAGTGTAAGGTCGAACGGGCCGAATTTCTTTCCGATATTTTTGAAATGAGAACAGTAACCGGAGTCGCCGGCGAAATAGAATTTTTTCTTTCCCAGAACAGTCCACGAGCACCACAGCGTCTGATTCCTGTCGTTCAGCCACCGTCCGGAAAAATGCTGCGCCGGCGTACAAACAATCTTTAATCCGTTGACCGTCGCACCTTCCCACCAGTCGAGTTCCTCCACGTTGCGTATGCCCCGTTCTTCAAACCAGTCGCGCACTCTCAGCGGAACAAAGAATTTCACGTGAGGATTTCTATCCATAATATCTTCAATGGATGATTCGTCGAGATGATCGTAATGATTGTGGGATATCAGGACAAAATCGATCGGCGGAAGTTTTTCGATCGATATTCCCGGTTCGGAGATCCTCTCACTTCCCGCCCATTTGAACGGACCGACCCGATCGGACCAGACGGGATCGGTGAGGAATGTTTTTCCCTCCATCTGAACCAGCACGGTTGAATGACCGATCCACGTAGCAGTGTACGGTCTGTTCTCTTTCAGTAAAACACCGTCGTTATATTCCCTCGGAATATCGATCTTTTCAGAAGAGGAAAATGTCTGGGGAATTTTTTTAATGATCCACGGAGCCATCTCTGAGAACCCCGCTTCGGCAAAATCGGGATCGGTGTTGATAAATCCATTCTCGCCATGATGCAGCGGAAGGCCGGAACGGTCCTGAGCAAGCGCGGTAAGCGGCGGAAGCATGAACGGTGTGACAACAAGCTTTTTTAAGACGGTACGGCGATCCATAGGGAAAAGTATAAACTTAATTCTATCAGGCGCAAGGATTATAGCAAACATCGGCAATATACAGCACTATTCAAAACGGATAAACAGGAGTATAGTTTCATCCATAATTTGTATTGAATTCACACTCTTTTTTCTCTATTCTTTTCAATAATCGCATCCTTTTTTAGTTTCAATGCATCAAACTCATGAAAGAATCTCCCGACCTGATTAACGAAAAAGAGCTCATTGCCAGGGTAAAGAACGGCGATGAACGTGCGTTTGCTCAGCTGGTAAAACTGTATGAGCAGACCGTGTGGGGATTTGCATTCAAGCTCTGCCGTAACAAAGAGAAAGCCGATGAATCGTACCAGGATACATTCATC
Source organism: uncultured Ignavibacteriota bacterium (assembly GCA_903958625.1). GTDB lineage: Bacteria > Bacteroidota > Ignavibacteria > UBA10030 > UBA8401 > UBA8401. The sequence goes on from CAJBTU010000028.1 coordinate 39,268, forward strand.
AATGTCTACCGGAAGATCGATCAGTTCGATTCGCGTTCGAAGTTCTCCACCTGGCTCTATACGATCGTTGCCAACAACTGTTTGATGAACCGGCGGAAGAGAAAAATGGACGGATTGCTTGAGTCGCTGGATGATGCGCCGGATGTTGGAAACGAAGACGTACAGAAACAATTAGCAGTGTGGGACGATTCGCCGATCGACACCATGATGAACAAAGAAATGCGCGAACAGATGGACGCGGCGATCCAGGAACTACCGGATGAGTATAAGGTGGTCTTTGTGCTGAGGGATCTGGAAGATAAAACGGCGGAAGAAACAGCGAAGATCCTGAACCTTACCGTTCCTGCGGTGAAATCGCGTCTGCGGCGCTCAAGGATATTTTTACGGCATAAATTACACGGTTTGATGAGGGCATGAAGCATTTACATTCACACATACAAAAACATATCCATACACTCTCCTGCGGAGATGTGTATGAGCATTTATGCGATAATTTGGACTCAAAGCTGGATTCCGAATCGTGCCGCAGAATCAAAGCGCATATGCAGGAATGCAAGAATTGTTCGGCTATGCTCGATTCGCTGAAAAAGACCATCCATTTATATCAACAATATCCCGCCCCGGTCCTGCCCGAAAAAACGCGAAAAAAGCTCTTCGCCGTTATTGAAATGAAAAAAACAAAAAAACGCCCGGTCCGCTGAATCCTTTCCCGTTTAACTGCATCATACTATAACAAAACAACGAACAGCGACTCGAAGCATTTATATTTTTGCATAACATCACTAAATAATTTAAAGGAAGTCTCCATGAAAAATAATATTGGGAAAATCGAACAACCGATCCGTATCGCGCTTGGATTGCTCATTACCTCGCTTGCATTTTGGGGGCCGGAAACACCCTGGGCATACGCAGGCCTGATCTTTGTTGCAACGGGTTCCGTGCGCTATTGCCCCATCTGGCACATGATTGGTGTGAACACAAATAAAAAAATTGAAACAGAAAAATTAAAATAATAGGACAGGATACGTTATGACCGAAGCATTGACAAAAGAGACATTTTTAACAAAGGTATTTGATTTCGAAACGAACCAGGAGTGGAAATTCAACGGTGAACTTCCTGCTGTTGTGGATTTCTGGGCGCCGTGGTGCGGTCCGTGCAAAATGGTCGGACCGGTCATTGATGAACTGTCGGACGAGATGAAGGGACAGGTAAATTTCTATAAGGTGAATACCGATGTTGAACAGGAACTCGCAAGCGTTTTCGGAATCCGTTCGATTCCTTCGCTCCTTTTCATTCCCAAAGAAGGAAAGCCGATGATGGCCGCCGGCGCACTGCCGAAAAACGAATTGAAGAAGGTCATCAACGAAAACTTATTGTCGAAAAAGATCATCGCGATTTCATAAGGAAACGAATACGTATGCCAACATATGAATACCGCTGCGAAGAGTGCAGCAAAGAATACGAAGTCTTCCATAAAGTAAAAGAAGTTGAAGATGATGTTGTCTGTCCGGTATGCAGCTCGTTGTCTCACGAGCGGCTCATGTCCGTCACGGGAATGTCAATGAACAGTTATTCATCGGCATCTTCCTCATCCGGTTATAGTTCGCCGGATTCATGCAGCGGCGGCGGTTGCTGCGGCGGATCGTGCGGAGTTAATTGATATGAATAAAAAGATCAAATACGGTGCTGTGATTGTTATTGCCGCAATAATTGCGCTCTTCATTGGTGCACAACAGACCGTGAACAGCGATACGGCGATCCCGGCAAAAGAGGCCCGCATACAATTAGCAAAAGATTCAACCATTGTTCTCTTAGATGTGCGGACACCAAACGAACACCTGACAGAACGCATTGCTGACACTCCGTTGATTCCTCTGCAGGAACTGGAACAGCGAATTCATGAATTGGACTCTTACAAGGACCAAACAATCATTGTCTATTGCCGATCCGGCAACAGAAGCGGTTCTGCCGTCAGGATTCTTCGTGAGCGCGGTTTTAAGGCTCTGAATATGCTGGGGGGTATCAACCAATGGAAAGCTGAACAATTCCCAACCATTACCGGACCAACCAAATGACAACAGAACAGATATTTTTATATGCGCTGATCGCAATTCTGGCAATTTTTTCCATTCGGAAGCAATTGCTGGCGCGGTCACTTAACAATTATTCGGGTTCCGAGGCAAAACAAAAAGTGAAAGCCGGCAGTATTTTGCTGGATGTGCGCACGGCCGGCGAACGCAGTTCGCTTTCGATCCCTTCGTCCATTCATATTCCGCTGCAGGAACTTTCGTCGCGGATGAAGGAACTGGAAAAATACAGGGCGAAAGAGATCATCTGCTATTGCGCCAGCGGATCGCGCAGCGTGAATGCCGGAATTAAGTTAAAGAAAGCAGGATTCACAGCGGGGAATCTTAAAGGAGGAATATCCTCATGGAATTTCTAAAACAATTAACGTTGTGGCAGAAACGCGGAATTGCTTCGGTTCTCGGAGGCATTGCCGGCTACTCATATTATTATTACATTGGCTGTGCCAGCGGCACCTGTGCTATTACCAGCAATCCGTATATCTCCACGGGATACGGTATGCTGTTCGCTGCATTACTCATCAGCAAACCAAAAGCAGATCAGAAAGAAGAGACCAATGGAACCGGTACCTCAACAACCGATCAAAAAATTTAAGACCTTTACATATCACTCGGGCGTCGAATGGAAATCGGAGCGTCAGGGTTTGCTCCGCTCCGAAGGAAAACCGGATATTTCTGTTTCCAGTCCACCTGAATTCAAAGGTATCCCCGGTGTATGGACTCCGGAAGATCTATTCGTAGCGGCTGTTGAAATATGCCAAATGTCGACGTTCCTGGCGTTCGGTATACGGAAAGGAATCCCGCTCAAATCGTATAAGAGTTCTGCCGAAGGATTACTGGAAAATGTTGACGGAAAGTACCGCTTCACCAGGATCACGGTAAAACCGGAGATCGTTGTGGAACAGAGCTGGACGAAAGAGCAGGTTGAAGAACTTGTTCACGCCGCTCACGAAAACTGTCTGATCGGCAACTCGATATCCGCCGAAGTTCTTGTGGAACCAACGATCATTCTTCAATAAGGCGGCTCCGGTGCTTCATCTATTTTTTAACACTCATCTTGCAGGATCACCAACAATATGAATTACGGATTCTCTAAAATTGTAGCGCTCTCATTCGATGAGGCGATCAAAAAAGTGACCAACGAACTGAAAAAAGAAGGTTTCGGTGTACTTACGGCGATCGATCTCAAAGAGACACTAAAGAAAAAGATCGGCGTCGATGTTCCCCGCTATACAATTCTTGGCGCCTGCAATCCGCACTTTGCACACAAAGCGCTTCAAACCGAAGTTGAAGTCGGCCTCCTGCTCCCCTGCAATGTGATCGTCTATGAAAGCGATGGCTCTACGCATGTTTCCGTTTTTGATCCGCTGGTAATGGAAAAGATCATTGAAAATCCCGCTATGAAACCGATCGCCGAAGACGTGCAGCAGAAACTTCGGCGTGTAATTGCCGCAATGTAAGGTAAGGGGTTTTCCACTGCACCATCCATCCTCTTGCCGTGGAATGATCCATTGATATTTAAAACATTTCTCTGAAACTGCATTTTTTCCGTTGTATCAAAATCATATATCCTGTTTATTCAGCATCCGCCGCGCGATCACAAGGGGGATGCCGATCCACAATAATAATGATCCTGTCAGCAGCGTGATACTCAGACCGCTTCCGCCGAGGAACCGGAGCAGTGCAGCTCCCGCCGCTCCAAAGATCGTCACGTTATCAAGAATGATCAGCGATGCAACTCTGACCATGTCAACCGGATTGCCGAAGAGCGATAGGAACAGTATGATATTTGCGGTTTGACCTTTGAACAATAACGACACGCCGAGAACGATCAGATCGTAGAACAGAACGAAGAAGAACCAGGCAAAGAGCGAAATGCCGAACGATCTGGATGTGCGGTTATTTGTTGTGGAGATCAGCACGGCGACAACCAGAAAGACAAGGGCAAGCAATAAGGAGAGTATCACAAACATTGCATATTGCAGTAATCCTTCCCCACCGGTCACCGACGAGATGATCCCTCCGGCGACAACAAATCCGATGATCATGGAGAGTGAAAGGGAAAAAAATAATCCAAGCACTTTTCCCAGAAGAACTTCTGCGCGAAAGACCGGCTGGGAAAAAAGCAGTTCCGTTGTGCCCCGGTCGCCGGTAAAACTGAGCGTACCCATGATCAGAGAAACAAGCGGAACAATATACAGGACCAGATTCAGCATGCTTGCCGACGTGCGCGTAAAATTCTGCATACCGGAAAAACCTTCCGCCACGATACCGATGTACGAGATGCCGACAATAAGAACTCCGAAGACAACCGCGAAAATAATCGTCCACTTGTTCCGGATGTTTACCAGCAATTCCTGACGCGCAATGCGGGTTATGAGCAATAGATTCATGGTGTTCATTATTTTTTGTCCGTAGCACGGCATGCTGCACCATTCATCTCCGTCAGATTTGGCGGGAATTGTTCGTGCAATTCTTTTGCACGCTGCTGGTCCGCTACCGCAATCTGTCCGGATCCCATTGGCGTTTCGATGCCTGTTTGGACAATGATGCTTTTCCCGAACGGGATCCATTCTTTTGTATCATAATTCTTTACGAAGATCGCCGCAAATTCATCCACGCTGTGCGTCTTGCGATAGTTCTCGAAACACTGAAGATCGTCGAACTTCACTGCCGAACAATCCTTGTTGATAATCTCCGAAGCGAACTGTGCATTGGAGACGGTCATGCGGCAGGCGGAACATTCGTCCTCCGGGAAGAGTTCTACCGGCGTGATCTGTTTGGGAGCACACGATAAAAGAAGAAATGCCGAAAGCAGGACCAGGGTGAGTTTATTATTTTTCATAGTGAGAACTCCCTACATAATGTAAATACAGATCTTCGATCGTTCCTGTTTTCAGAAATGTTGTGCGAAGATCGTCAATGGACTCAAGTGCGCCGAGTTTTCCCGAAACAAAGATGGCCACGCGGTCCGCCAGCTGTTCGGCTTCCGCAAGCAGATGCGTGGAAAAAATTATTGTTTTCCCTTTTTCTTTTTGCTGCAGAATAAAATCGCGGAACTGTTTCACCCCCTGCGGATCAAGATTTGCCGTCGGTTCATCCAGCAATAGAATGGGGGAATCGGGAAGAGAAATTACCGTCATACCCAACCGTTGGATCATTCCGCCGGAGAATTCGTTCACCGGTTTATCGGAAAAGCCGTTAAATCCGGCGTTCGCCAGCGCCTCATCGGCCGCAGACCGCGAGATGTTCCGAAGCGAACCATAGAAGCGGACAACCTCCCTCGCCGTGAGCGTTTCCGGAAAAATAACGCGCTGCGGAAGATAGCTGATAAGATTTTTCGCTTCTTTCGACCGCTTCCGGACATCCAAATTGTTGACCAGTATCGTGCCGTGCGTTGGAAGACAAAGACCCACAATCGATTTCAGGGTTGTTGTCTTTCCGCTGCCGTTTGGACCAAGGAAGGCAAAGACTTCCCCCTGCTTCACATCGAACGAGACATCGTTCACCGCGGTGAATTTTCCATATTGCTTTGTGAGATGCTGAACAGAGATCATATTGTTGTTCCCTTCCGTGCGCGGACAACAGACACGATCAGGACCGAAAGAAGCAACGGTATAAGTATTGAAACGATAGAAGCCGATGTTTGTTTGTTCTGTTCCTTACTGTCGCTGTTCATTTTTTGATTGAACCACGTGAGCGGAACAGGTTCTATGAGGGGCCATTGATCACACTCACCGGACACATCCAGAATCGGAAATGCTTTTGACGAGACTGCCAGAGCCTGTGACGCCGGACTGTACAGATAGAGCCGGACATTGGAATTCTTTGATTCAAGATACGAGAAGACATTTTCGATCTTCATTGGTATGTCGCCGATACCGTTGTTATCCATGTCGTATCCCGTATATGAACTCCAGTAATTCCCCCGGCCGTTCAAATTCCAGAATGATTCGGTCCGTCGTCCTACGATGGTGAGCGGATTCAGGTTGTCGATAAAATTGTTTCCGGTGAATGTATTATGAACGGCATTCTGGAACATCTCCAGCGCCAGGTCGTTCCGCGCAATAATGTTGTTGCGGAAAAGATTGTTGGTCGACGACTCGAAGAATATTCCGGTCACATTATCGGAAATGATGTTCGAATCGGCGGTGCAATAATGGCAATCTTGCAGCAGCATGCCGTAGGATGCAAATCCGCGATTGCGTAAAAATATATTGTGTTTCATTACGATGCCGCGGGTGAACATGATTGCTGCGCCGGCAACATTGTCGCGAAAGATATTCCGTAAAAACGTGTTCGAATCGGCATACATATAATGCAGGCCGTACCGCAAGTGGTGAACTTCATTGTCCTGAATAAGCGTATGATTGGCATTTTGGATATAGAAACCGTCCCGCGTTTCGGAAACGGTATTTTTTTCCAGAATATTGTAATTGGAATTCCACAGATGGATGCCGCTCCCCCGTTCGCCTTGCGTCAGAGACTTTCGTCCGGTAACAATGTTCCGTGCAATAGTATTTGAATCTGATTTGAGGAGGTAAATTCCAAAGAGAATATCGCTGAGCGTATTGTCCCTGATGGTGTTGTTGTTTGATTTGATCAATATCCCGGCATCTTCATTGACAAGCATGTTTCCGCAATGTTCAATCATAAAACCGGACAACGTACACTGCGGCGAAAGTATGGTAACAATACTTCCTGTTCCTGTTCCGCGGAGAACGGGAGATCCTTTCCCGATGAGATGGACTGTTTTTGCGATGACGATATTTTCAATAAATGTTCCGCCGTCGACCACAAGCGTGTCGCCATCCTGCGCGCGGTCAATACGAAGCTGCAGCTGCGCATTGAGCGTCTGCGCAACCATTATCACGACGGCAATATATGACAGCCTGTTCAAGACCATGTGAACATCAATAATACCCCAAAGACAATTGACTGCGCCAGAAGAAGGAATCCAAGTTTTTTAAATCTCACTCGTTCGTTCAATTGTATTGTTCCGTACACTGCATGAACAATCATCGGTACAAAGGCGATAACAACGGTGAACACCGTCCAGCGAAAGAGCGACAGAAGAATGACCGCGGCAATAACAAACAAATGATAAAGAATATTCATTTTCCCCAGTTTCAGTTTTTCCTTTGCCGAAAAATGTTCCGCTGAACGCGATGCCGCGCCGATCTTCATGTGAACGTAAAAGACACTGCAGCCGAAGAACAGAAAGTTCAATATCCACAGCACCGCTCCATTCAGGTCGAACGATCCTGTGGAAACATAATAAGCAGCCGGAGCACTCAGCGTCAGCCCTGCAACGGCCGTCAGATCGCCTGCA